>JAQXZD010000099.1 GCA_029227035.1 Lachnospiraceae bacterium | reverse complement strand
ACAGGCATAATCCTCCTACGGTAATTTGTTTTGTGGTGATTCAATTATACCATAAAGGAATGGATATATGCCTTTTTTATGGTCAAAAATATAAAGTTTTCAAGGTACTAACACACTTTTTGGTGTGGGAAGTTTAAGTTAATAAAATGTTTATCTTTTCGCGCATTGTTTTTTAGATTCTGTTGTCGTATAATGTTGTATGTTTATGATAACGAACGGAGGTCACCTTTATCATGGAAAATAAATCAATTCATAAGCTGGGCATTGACATTGGCTCTACCACTGTAAAGATCGCGGTACTGGACGGACAGGATCAGCTTCTTTTTTCTGATTACGAACGGCATTTTGCCAATATTCAGGAGACTTTGGAATCCTTAATCCGCAAGGCATATGACGCACTGGGAGATCTTTCCGTGGCTCCTATGATTACCGGTTCCGGCGGACTGACTCTTGCCAAACATCTGGATGTTCCATTTGTGCAGGAAGTTATCTCCGTCTCCACGGCTCTCCAGCACTACGCACCGCAGACGGACGTTGCGATTGAGCTGGGCGGCGAGGACGCAAAGATTATCTATTTCGAGGGCGGTAATGTCGAGCAGCGTATGAACGGCATCTGCGCCGGAGGTACCGGCTCTTTTATCGACCAGATGGCGTCCCTGGTTCAGACAGATGCCTCCGGTTTAAATGAATATGCCAAGGATTTTAAGGCAATCTACCCGATTGCTGCCCGCTGCGGTGTTTTTGCGAAAACCGATATCCAGCCGCTGATTAACGAAGGTGCGACCAGAGAGGATCTGGCGGCTTCCATCTTCCAGGCGGTTGTCAACCAGACCATCAGCGGACTTGCCTGCGGTAAACCGATCCGCGGACATGTCGCTTTCCTGGGCGGACCGCTCCACTTTTTGTCCGAGCTTAAATCGGCCTTCATCCGCACCTTAAATCTGGATGATGAGCATGCGATTACCCCGGAGAATTCCCATCTCTTCGCGGCAATCGGTTCTGCCCTCAATTATAAGGAAGATTCCGTGACCACCTTAAAATCACTGATAGACAGACTCTCTTCCGGTATCAAAATGGAATTTGAAGTTGCCCGTCTTGAGCCGCTCTTTGAGAATCAGGAAGCATATGATGCCTTCTGTGAACGTCACGGCAACAATCATGTCCGGACTGCAGATTTGAAGACCTACGAGGGCAACTGCTATCTTGGAATTGATGCCGGTTCCACCACCACAAAAGTTGCGCTGGTGAGTGAAGAGGGTGACCTTTTATATTCTTTTTATGACAATAACAACGGAAGCCCGCTTGCCACGGCAATCCGTTCCATTCAGGAGATTTACTCCCTTCTTCCGGAAAAGGCACACATTGTCCATTCCTGCTCCACCGGATACGGCGAAGCTCTCCTGAAGGCTGCCCTGATGCTGGATGACGGCGAGGTTGAAACAGTCGCACATTACTATGCTGCCGCCTTTTTTGATCCGAAAGTAGACTGTATCCTGGATATCGGCGGACAAGATATGAAATGCATCAAAATCAAGAACCAGACCGTAGACAGCGTCCAGTTGAATGAGGCCTGCTCTTCCGGCTGCGGTTCCTTTATTGAAACTTTCGCCAAGTCCCTGAACTTCAGTGTACAGGACTTTGCAAAGGAAGCACTGTTTGCCAAGCACCCGATTGATTTGGGAACACGCTGTACCGTATTCATGAATTCCAAAGTAAAGCAGGCGCAGAAGGAAGGCGCATCCGTAGCCGATATCTCTTCCGGTCTTGCTTACTCCGTCATCAAGAATGCACTGTTCAAGGTTATTAAGCTTTCGGACGCAAAGGATCTCGGAGAGAATATTGTGGTACAGGGCGGAACCTTCTATAACGATGCCGTACTGAGAAGTTTCGAAAAGATTGCAGGCGTGCACGCCACCCGTCCGGATATCGCCGGAATCATGGGTGCTTTCGGCGCCGCACTGATTGCCAGAGAGCGCCACGAAGCAGATTATCAGACCACAATGCTGACCATTGACCAGATTAACGAGCTGACTTACACCACAAAGCTTGCGCGCTGTCAGGGATGTACCAACCACTGTCTGCTGACCATCAACAAATTCTCGGACAACCGTCAGTACATCACCGGTAACCGTTGTGAGCGCGGTCTTGGAAAAGAAAAGAACAAGGAAAACATTCCAAACCTTTTTGAATATAAGAATAAGAGACTCTTTGACTATGAGCCGCTCTCCGCGGCGGAAGCAACACGCGGAACTGTCGGTCTCCCGCGCGTGCTCAATATGTATGAGAATTATCCGTTCTGGGCTGTCTTTTTCAGGAAGCTCGGTTTCCGCGTGGTTCTCTCCCCTCAGTCCACAAGAAAAATCTATGAGCTTGGAATCGACTCCATTCCAAGTGAATCCGAGTGTTATCCTGCCAAGCTTGCCCACGGACACATTGCCTGGCTGATTCACCAGAACGTGGACTTTATCTTCTATCCGGCAATTCCTTACGAGAGAAACGAATTCCCGGATGCCAACAACCATTACAATTGTCCGATTGTCACCTCCTATTCGGAGAACATCAAGAACAACGTGGATGAGATTACCAGCGGTCAGATGCGTTTCTTAAATCCGTTCATGGCATTCACCAATGAGGAGGTTCTCTCCCAGCAGCTTGTAGAGTGCTTTAAGGATGAGTTCGGAATCCCGGAATCCGAAGTGCGAGATGCCGTATCGGAAGGCTGGAAAGAACTGGAAGTTACCCGTCTGGAAATGCAGAAAAAGGGCGAGGAAACCTTAAAATATATGGAAGAAAACGGACGCCGCGGTATCGTGCTGGCTGGACGTCCTTACCATGTGGATCCGGAGATCAACCACGGTATTCCGGAACTGATTAACTCCTACGGTATCTGTGTTCTGACGGAAGATTCCGTGTCCCATCTGGGCAATCTGGAACGTCCGCTCATCGTCATGGATCAGTGGATGTACCACAGCCGCCTGTACTCTGCGGCAAACTTTGTCAAGACCAGGGATGATCTGGACTTAATCCAGCTCAACTCTTTCGGCTGCGGTCTGGATGCCGTCACCACAGACTGTGTCAGTGATATCCTGACAGGTTCCGACAAGATTTATACCTGCCTGAAAATCGACGAGGTAAACAATCTTGGCGCTGCCCGCATCCGTATCCGCTCTCTCCTTTCCGCAATCCGGGTTAAGGAGAAAAAGCATGAGAAGCGTGTTATCAAGCCTGCAAATTATGAGCGTGTTCTTTTCACGGAAGAGATGCGCAGGAATTACTCCATCATCTGTCCGCAGATGTCACCAATTCACTTTGACCTGCTCCTGCCTGCGTTCCGCGCAGCGGGATACAATCTGGTGATTCCTGACATCCCGGCCAGAGAATGTGTGGATGTGGGATTGAAGTATGTCAACAATGACGCCTGCTATCCATCCCTGATTGTAATTGGACAGATTATGAGCGCTGTTATGTCCGGTGATTATGACATGACAAAAACCGCCATCCTGATTTCCCAGACCGGCGGCGGCTGCCGTGCAACCAACTATATCGGCTTTATCCGCCGTGCACTCATCAAAGCAGGATATCCGGATGTACCGGTTATCTCCATCAATATGGTTGGACTGGAGAAAAATCCGGGCTTTAAGATTACGCCAAGTCTGATTCAGCATGGACTTTACGCGCTGGAGTTCGGTGACATCTTTATGCGCTGTCTCTACCGCGTCCGCCCTTATGAGCTGGTGCCGGGCTCTGCCAATGCCCTGCATGAGAAGTGGAAAAAGCGTGTCATGGAATTTGTGGGAAATACAAAGATTTTATCTCACCGCAAGTACAAAAAGATGTGTCGGGAGATTATCCGTGACTTTGACAATCTGCCAATGACCGATGAGAAAAAACCGCGTGTGGGTGTTGTCGGAGAGATTCTGGTGAAGTTCCTTCCTGCCGCCAACAATTACATTGTTGACCTTCTGGAATCGGAAGGCGCCGAAGCGGTTGTTCCGGACCTTACGGACTTTTTGCTCTATTGCTGCTACAATCAGAATTTCAAGGCTGAGAAGCTGGGAGCCACTGCCAAATCCGCACGGATAAACAATATGCTGATTCGCTTCTTTGAATGGCTGAGAAAGGATGCAAGGGACGAGCTTGCAAAGAGTAAGCATTTTGAGCCGACCGCGTACATACAGGATCTTGCCAAGCAGGCAGAACATATCGTATCCTGCGGTAACCAGACCGGTGAGGGATGGTTCCTGACCGGTGAAATGTTAGAGCTGATTGAGCAGGGTGCCACAAACATTGTCTGTGCACAGCCTTTTGCCTGCCTGCCGAATCACATCGTCGGAAAGGGTGTCATCAAGGAAATCCGGCATGAATATCCATCCGCCAACATTGTGGCGATTGATTATGATCCGGGTGCGTCGGAAGTAAATCAGTTGAACCGTATCAAGCTGATGCTCTCTACGGCTCAGAAGAACTTAAAAAACTCATAACCGTATCATTTCCGTACAATCCGGTGAAGCTGGGGACGCAGTGTGATATCCGGCACTGCAACCCCATCCCTCTGGGTAAGCACATAGCGGACAGCATCCGCCACCTCATCCGGCATAAGAAAACTGCCATCCTCATCCGAACATGTAAAATCCGCATCCCGATACAGATTCGTATCCGTCATATCCGGGTGTATGTTTGTCACTTTCAGTCCATATTTTCTGGCTTCATCAAAAAGACTGTCCCCGAAACTGCTCAGCCCCGCTTTCGTTGCCCCATAAGCACAGCCGTGTGGATTACTCTGTTTTGCCGTAACGGAAGAAATATTAAAAACGTAACCATGGTTTTTCTTTAATACCCGAAGCAGTCTGTTGGTCAGAATCAGCGGCAGTTCCAGATTGGTACGCACCATCGTCTGAATCTGCTTTACATTCAGTTGTTCATGCAAGCCGTAATATCCCACACCTGCTGCATTCACAAGGACTTCCACCTGTGATTTCTTCGCAATCTCCTTTACCTGCTCACACACCTTCCCTGTGTCCAGTAAATCTCCGACTACCGGATAAAAATTCTCTGCCTCGCGCAAAAACTCTGCGGTCTTTCGCCTGTCAAAATCCCGCCCGAAACCATAGACTTCATAATCCAGTTCACACAATACCCTGCCGACTGCAAGCCCGATTCCGGAACTTGCTCCGGTAACAATTGCAGATTTATTCATGATAGATTTTCTCCTTATCCATTCGTTTTGAAAGCTCAGCAATCATATATTCTTCCATCTCCGCTTCCAGTTGTTTCGGATAGCGGTACACCCCGCCCTCATTTACATAAGGAAACTGCACGGTGGGGGACAGAGGTTCCATGCGTTTTAAGCGCTTCATGTATTCCTGCGAAATCCGAAAGCAGCCCACACTGACATCCTTAAGCATCTGCATGGATAAGTTTCTCTGACCGAAAGCTTCATCCAGTTCTGCCAGAAGCTCTCCGTATGCCTCTCTCCACTGCGGCATATACAGCATCGGATCAAAGCAAAGACGAACCGGAAATCCTTTTTCCAATCCGCTTAAGGCACAGGAAATCCTCGCCGCAACGGACGGAGTTCCTTTCTCATTCTGTTCGATCAGTCTCTGCGGAGAAAGCGTAAAAGCATAAATCACATTAGGCAGACAGACATTCTCCCACATGGCAGGATTTGCGCTTTTTGTCCGAATCTCCACCGCAAGATTGTCACGCCGGGCATAATTCACCCACTCTTTTCCATATCCTGCAAGGCTCTCCACAGCCAGAAGATCCGCGTCATACGACACGCACAGATACATGGACTTCTCCTTAAGAATCTCATCCAGCCGTGAAAAATAATCCTCGGTATTTACAAAAATGACCATATGACCGGAAGGATACATGCCCTTTAAATAACAATAGTCACAGTCATAGATACAGTTTCGAATCATGGAGCAATAATAAAAATTCGTGTTGCCAAAATCCTGACACACCGGTGCTCCCTCATAAAAAAACGGCGGCTCCTTCTTTGCCAGAATCAACGCCTGATACCTATGCTGCCGGACACAGTCCTGCCCCCTCCGGCTAAAAATATCCTTATAATTGTCAATCTCTATAATCTCTGCGTTTGGGAAACGTTCCAGAATCCGTTCGGTCCGGGGATGATTCTTAATCTGCTTTTCTATATAAATATGACTGAATACCGGATTATAACAATCCTCTCTTAAGTTCTTCAAGAATCTTCTTTCCCTCCCTCTTATCCTTTGCCGGCAGACGTCCCTCTTCCCGATACTTCCGTATGCGGCCTTCATAATCGGTCTGTGACAGATTCCAGTAATAGAGAAGGTTCCAAAGCTCCGACTGCATGGTTCTTGAACAATGCAGCTTTTCGCCAAGCTCCTCTGCTTCCGCAGACACTTTCCGTTCCAGTTCCCTCTGTCTCTTTTCCTCGCCTGTCACATGGCATTCTCTTATCCGGTCAATATAATCTGCCGCTCTCTCCGCAGCCTGCTCCATAACGGAGACAAACCGCTCCTTGGAAAAAGCACCCTCTGCCACTCCGCAATCCGTCACCGCTTTTAAAAACAGCATCTGATGCGGGCCGTAGTAATAGCTGCCCGCCTGATACACTGCCGCAGCCTCCATATCATACAGCCCTCCTTCGATACTCTCCGCTTTCTTCACAAAGGGCGCACTTACAATCTCCGTCTCCGAAAAAGGATGCCGATAAGGGATATCCGGATAAAAGGTTCTTCCCGTTGTCTGATCCGTCAGCTTATTGCACAGGCAGAGCTCTCCTTGCGGATACTCCCCGGAAGCACAGCTTCCGAAATTCAAAAGCATATCTTTAAAGTCCGGCGGATAACAGGTGGAAATCTCTGCCACGGCGGCTGCCGCGGCAATGTATCCCGTTCCCGTAACCGTCAGCCGAATCCCGGCCTCTTCATTTCCAAATACCTGAAAATGATTCTGTTTTTCTTCTTTTTTTAGCTGATATCTTTTTATCAGCCCCTGTGCTTCCTGATACAGGGCACAATAAATAGAAATCACATCCAAATCCTCCATGATGGATTTATTCGCTTCGCAGGGCATCGATTGGATTCAGCTTTGCCGCACGTTTTGCAGGCATATAACCGAACAACAATCCGATTCCGGTACTGATGCCAAAGGAAAGCCCGATTGCCTTGATTGAAGGCGAGCAGTCCAGTCCAATCAGATTTCCCATTCCCGTTGTGAGAAGTCCTCCGATGATAATGCCGATGACTCCGCCCAGACTGCTGAGTACCGCAGCTTCTATAACAAACTGCTTCATGATGTCCCGCTGTCTTGCTCCGAGGGATTTGATGATACCAATCTCCCTGGTTCTCTCACTTACCGAGACAAGCATGATGTTCATAATTCCGATTCCGGCAACCAGAAGGGAAATTCCGGCAATTCCTACCAGAACGTTCTTCTCCATACTAATCATCTTATCCATCATATCCAGCATACTTGTCTGGTTCGTCACACGATAACAGTCCTTATTATGATAAAACGCATAAAGATAATTTTCAAGTACCTGCTGTGCTTTTTCGGACTGCTCCGGTTCCGTCATTTTCAGGGTAAAACCGTTTGGTTCCGCGCTCCCTGCCATGCGTGATACACGCACATACGGTGCATAAATGTATGCGTCCCAGGAATACTCCGTGGAATTATCCCGTTCCTCCATGACTCCCACCACCGTATACTCATCATTTCCGATATTGATCTTCTCTCCGATAGGATCCTCGTCGCTGAAAAAACAGTTCCGGATATAGGTGCCGATCACACAGACTCTGCTACGGGTTTTCATATCCGCATAAGTCAGGAATCGCCCTTCCTGAATCTTTAATCCGTTCATGTCCGCGTAACATTCATTGACTCCGTAGACAAGCATATCCTTCTTTACCTGTTCTTTTCTTCTCAGATTTACCCCGGCACTGATATTAGGAGAAACCTCCCTGAAATGCTCCCCGTTGTCTTCCGCAAACTGATAGAAATCTTCAGAGGTAAGCTGGTTGCTTCCTTTTCCGGTCAACTGCACGGAAATCGTATCTGCTCCCATATCCGAAAAATTGGACATGGTATCGTCGATCATTCCATCCATAATACTGATCATTGCAATTACGGCCGCCACACCGATAATCATTCCCAGCATGGTCAGAAAGGAACGCATCTTATTGCTCTTTAAGCTGGAAATGGTCATTAAAAAGGCCTGAACGATTTTCATCCCTAAATCTCCTTTCTGTATGCTTCTGCCGTACCGTCAAAAACCACCTTGCCATCATGAATCCTTATAATACGTTTTGCCTCCAACGCAATGGAATTGTCGTGTGTAATCAGCACAATGGTATTGCCTTCCTCGTTGAGCTCCTTCAAAAATCCAAGCACCTCCTTAGAGGTTCTGGAATCCAACGCTCCCGTTGGCTCATCCGCCAGAATCAGCGATGGATTTCCAACGAGAGCCCTGGCTATGGACACTCTCTGCTGCTGTCCGCCGGATAACTGGTTCGGCATCTTTTTGGTCATCTCTCCAAGTCCGACCTTTTCCAGCGCCGCCATCGCCCGTCTCTTTCGTTCCGCCTCGTTCACTCCGGCATATACCAGCGGAAGCTCCACATTTTTCAGGATCGACATCCTCGGAAGCAGATTATACTGCTGGAAGATAAAACCAATCTGGCGGTTTCTTATGGCGGCAAGCTCATCATCCGTCATGGAACTTACGTCCGTTCCGTTCAGACAGTACTTTCCCTCTGTCGGCACATCCAGCGCCCCGATAATATTCATAATGGTGGATTTACCGCTTCCGGACTTTCCCACAATGGCTACCATCTCCCCGTCATCAATCGTAAAAGACACTCCGTCATTGGCACGCACCTCGGTATCGCCCATCTGATAAATTTTGTATATATCCTGTAACTCAATTAAATGTTCCTGCATTGTTTACTCCCCGGCACTCTCATCCATACTGTCATCTGCGCTTTCTTCGTCCTCATAATACTCATCACCGCCGTACAGCATCGTTTCCGCATCCGTCAGAAGGACATCCGGAATATATACCTCATCCTCCGGACTTAAGCCGGACAGAATCTGGACATACATATCATTTGCCATTCCCGTTTCCACGTATACCTTATGGAAACCTTCCGGCATCTCGTAATCCACATCCACATCCTCCGTGGACGGCTGGACTGTCTCACCCTCTTTATTCTTCACATACACATAATCGCCCCGCTGCAGAGCTCCAACCGGAATACACATGGCATCCTTTTCCTCGGATACCAGAACGGCTGCCTTGACATTCATGCCCGGAAGCAGTTGTCCCACTTCATCCATCTCAACCGTAACCGGATATTCCGTCACGCCTCCGTTTGTGGATGCTTCCAGACTGATATTGGTAATATGTCCTGTCATAGTTGCATTCTCCAGTGCGTCCACCGTGACTTCCACCTTCTGTCCCACTTCAAGCTGCAGCACATCCAGCTCATCTACTTTCATCTGGAACTTTACTTTGGACAAATCGTAGATAACCGCCATGGAGCCCTGGAAATTGCCGTTGATACTGTCGCCGGCTTTCGCCGTTTTCTTTATGACGGTACCGGAAATCGGAGCCTTAATCTCATAATCCTCCAGCTTCTTCTGGGCGGAATCCAGTTGGCTTTGGGATGTCCGCACCGAATAATCGGCATTGGCAACGGCATCCTTAATGGTGGAATCCTGAATGGTGAGATATACGGCTCCCTTTTTGACATAGCTGCCTTCCTTCAATGCAAGGTTCTCAATGATTCCCTGCGCCGATGCAATAATCTGTCCTTCGGATTTTACCGTAAAGCTGCCTTCGCTGTTACAGTCCACGCCCGCAACACTTGCCGTGGCGGTAGCACCCGGTGCAATTCCGCCCGGATTCTTCACCTCGATGGTAACGTATTTCACCACCATGTTTCCGGACAGAACGCTCGTCACGGAGGAGATGGACTTTACCTTACCCGAGAGCCTCTCTTCATCATCCCCGACTTCCACGACTGCTCTCTTACCAACCCAGCTCTTTTTCACATCTGTGGCATTAAACGGAACCTCCAGAAGCATATGTGTGTTGTCGTAGACATCCGCAATCACCGTTCCCACGGCGATGGTGTCACCTTTTTCCACATACAGCTTCTTCACATATCCTTCCTGCTCCGCCTTCAACTGACGATTTTTGTCACTCTCTTCCTTTGCCCTTACTTCCTCGTCATAGCCCTGCCTTGCCTGCTCCATTCCAATCTCCGCAGTCTCTATGGATTCTTCTGCTTCGCTGGTATCAAACTGATAGAGCAACTGTCCTTTCTTTACCACTTCGCCCTCCTCGAACGGTGCAGAGACAATCTCTCCCTGCACCATTGGACTGATGGTATACTGGTCGTTCGGCTCAATAGTTCCCGAGCCGTTAATCACCACCTGCAGATCCTGCTTTTGCAGATTGGCGGTCTGCGCTTCCATTTCCACGCCATCGTCCGCCATTCCGATCATCGAGTGTATCACCCAGATCACAACCGCCGCCACCACAGGCACGATAATCAATACTTTTTTATGCTTCTTAAAAAATCCACCAATTTTTCCTTTCATGACTTTTCCTTCCTATTACCTGGTTTTGGCAATTACAATACGGATGCTGCCGCTTACCGAATTGTCATAATATGCTGTCAGTGTGAACTTATCCAGATTCTTCACCTTGGACACTGTGGTCGGATAATATTCACTGCCACTCTTTACAAATACCTGAACATCTTCTGCCAGCGGATAGCTTGCCGTCTGGTTTCCAATCTGCACATCCGTCACGGAAGTTGCCTCAATGCTGTTTAACAGCCGCATGGATACCAGATTGCCCTTCTCGTTGATGCTCATCTGCACCGGTCCGGTCGAGCCCTGCATGTTCAGGACATATCCGTTCGTACTGTAAGTCGTTACGCTTCCATCCTTCATAAGTATCTCATAAGTGCCGTATCTCATGCCGGACTCCTCGTCGTTCACCTCATCCGCATATTTCAGAATTCCATAAGAGAATTCGTCTCCGGTAATGTCTTTGACAATCATATCCGTAATCTCATTCTGGGCATTGAGATGATAGTACTTCACGTTTCCGTAGCCGATATTCTTTCCTGCCAGTCTGGACTTATCCAGTATTGCATAATTGCCATTGTCACTGTATTCCACAATATGTACAAAGCTTGATATTCCATAGCCCGCCAGTGTAGTTGCCTTGCTGTCGACGGTACCCGTCAGAACCTTCTGCGATACCTTGCGAAGCGTCGGTTTGTTGTTGGTATAATCAATCTCCACCGGCTGTCCCACATAATAATACTGTCCCTTATCCGGCTCAATTCTTCTTACGGTTCCCATGGTATCCAGCACTTCAACATAGCTTACGATAGTAGCATCCTCCGCTTCCTCGCTGATGCCTTTTCCGCCCTTGATAATGATTCCGCCAACCGTCGTGTTCATCTCGGATGCCTTACCGATTCCCACAACCGTTCCGTCCTTGCCAAGAAGAAGTGTCACATACTCACCCTCCTCCACATTTCCCATGGAAGAAAGCGCATAACGTACTTCCTGCCCGGAAAGGGAATAGGTCTTGCCTGCGACTACCACTGCGGAAGGCTCGATAATATTCGGCGTCACCGCTGTCAGCTTTCCGGTCACTTTGTTCCGGAACACATAGACGGTCTTTGTCTGTTCATGATAATACACCACATCATAATCACATACCTCGGAAGGAGCCTTCCACTTTCCGTTAATGTAGACCGCTGCATCGTTTACGGCAAACGGAAGTTTACTGCTCCAGTTTCCGGATGCGATAAACGGTCCCTTTAAGTCCTTTGCAATCAGGGCAAGCTGATCTATGTTTCCATCACTGTCCAGCGTATATCCGAGCTTTGTGGCATAGACTACTCCGTCCTTGCCCTTTGCCAGCATAACGTTGTACAGGAGATTGACGGCATCATTGTATGTCATCTTCTGGTTTCTCTCTTTGGAGATATTCTGATTCAGTTTCTCCGTCTGATAAAAATTCCATTTTGCAGAAGATTTGCTGCCGTTAAAATCTGCATCCGTATACCCCAGCAGTACAATCACCGCATTCACGCCTTCCTGCAGCGTAACTGCTTTCTTCGGTCTGAATTTGCCGGACAAATTTCCCTTCATCCAGCCATTGTCCACCGCAATCTTGATATAAGGAGCAAAACTGCTGCTCTTCTTTACATCACTGTACATGGATGTCTTACTCTGGGATGCCACTTTATCCTTGTATCCGGACATCTTTACCAGCATTTTTGCAAACTGCTGTCTGGATACATTGCGCTGGAGTCCTGCCGCTGTCTGCTCTGCCGTCACAACTCCTATGGTCTGCATTGTCTTTAATGCCGTCCCCGAATCCGTCACTGCCGCCTGTGCCGGTGTAACCCTTACCGAACACAATAACAGCACCAGTGCCATAATGCATGTAATAAAACGCTTCATTTGATTTTTCTTCCTTTCCCTTTAATGGCATAAAGTTTAGCACAGTTTCTTGCGAAAATGGTGAAATGTGGAAAACGTTAAGAATTGTTAAGAAATGCTTAAGGAACTTAAAAAACCTCCGCATTCTCTTCGAACGCGGAGATTTTCCGTTAATAATCTGATTTTTTATTCTTTTTGCGTTGTCTGACACACTCTGTCAGCAAATATTCAATCTGCCCATTCACTGACCTGAAATCATCCTCTGCCCATGCGGCTATCTCAGCATACAATTTTTCAGACAGTCTTAAAGGCACCTGCTTTTTTTCTGCCATTAATACAGGCTTCCGGAGTTTACGACCGGCTGTGCATCATGGTTGCCGCATAAAACCACGAGAAGATTCGAAACCATTGCTGCTTTGCGCTCTTCGTCCAGATCAACCAACTGCTTCTCATTTAAACGCTCCAATGCCATCTCTACCATTCCGACTGCTCCGTCCACAATCATCTTCCGCGCATCAATAATGGCGGATGCCTGCTGACGCTGCAACATTACGGAAGCAATTTCCGGTGCATAGGCAAGATAGGTAATTCTTGCCTCCACAATCTCAAGACCTGCATCTGTCACCTTGGACTGTATCTCGTTTTTAATTCTCTCTGCCACAACCTCGGAAGAGCCTCTGAGGCTTCCCTCATCCGCCTGTCCGTCCCCTGTTGTATCCACATTGCTTGCCACATCATACGGATAAAGCCTTACAATATTGCGCAGTGCGCTGTCACATTGCAGGGAAAGATATTCCTTGAAATTGTCCACATTAAACACTGCCTGCGCGGTATCCGTCACCTTCCAGATAACCGCAATGGCAATCTCCACCGGATTTCCCAGACAGTCATTGATTTTCTGTCTTCCATTGTTCAGTGTCATGGCTTTTAAGGAAATCTTTTTTCCGGCGCTCTCTGCCACATTCGGAACATTCACATTCAACAGGGATAACGCTCCCTTTTCTCCCGACGAATCCCCGCTCTGTGCCAGCTTTGTCTCTGCCGCCGGATTAACCGCAGTACAGAACGGATTCACAAAATAAAAGCCAGCCTCGCGAATCGTACCCTTATAATTTCCAAACAAAGTCAGTACCAGAGCCTCCTGCGGCTTCAACACCTTCAGTCCCATAAACGGAATCCAGCCCAACGTATCCACCAGAATTCCCGCCACCAGAAGCGGCACTCCGTATGACTGCTGCCCTTCAATTCCAATGCCCCCGAAAACGATTGCCACCACTCCAAGAACCAGCACCAGAATGGTCAAAAGCATCACCGGCATTCCATTCTTTTTTGTGGTATAAATTTTCTCTTTCATAAAATCATCTTCCTTTCCTACTGCAAATCTGAGCAACATAAATTCCAACAACTGCCACAACAAGTATCAGGGCAGTAACCACACATATCAGTTCCTCACTTCCCTTCATCATAATAGACATAATCAAAGGAATTCCTGCCGCAAACATTCCGGCAAACAGTGTAATGGTTACGGAAGCACTATTCTTTACAATCCGCACCTCATTCTCCCACTCAAAAACCGGCATGGCAAAATTGATTGCAAGTCCCAGCACATCCAGAAAGAGCAGATACAATGCCGGTATCACCAAAATCCACACGGCTTCCATTACGGACGGCTTTAAAGCCAGGATAGTAAAGAACTCCGCAACCACATAAAACGGCAGTACCAGAAGCACTGGGAAAAGAAGTTTGGCATTTACAATATCCTTTTTCCGGACCGGAAGCGTCATAAGACGCCACCACTCTTTTCCCTCCATGGAGACAGAGCATGCCGATATCGGCATCATGGCCATCATCGCCGCCAGAACAAACGGCATAGCCCGCATAATCACACCCGGCATCTGCATCAGCGACTCCACCTTCTGCGGTCCCACAAAAAAGAGTGCAAGGGCAAGAATCACCATAAACACAGGGGAAAACATGGTATTCGTTACATAGGCACTGGAAGCAAAATACCGCTTTGCCTCCTTTTTGCAGAGCGCTGACAGCTTCGAACTGCGCGCAAGCTTCTGCATCTTATAATCATTTTTGGCCGACGTTGCATTCAAAGCGGTGCAGATGGAAAGGAAGTTCTTCTGCAACACTGCGATAAACAGAACGAACAATCCCACCGACACTGCCACAAGAAGCAGAAAATCCACAAAACTTCCGCTTACTGCCGCTTTTGTGTACCAGGTTGCCGGATAATACATCTGTGAAATCTTTCTGTCCATCGTCTCTGCCAGATTCCGCATCATCGCTTCGCTCATCTGTGTGCTCGAACCGGACAAAAATAAGCTGCCTAACACGATTGCAAGACAACATAACAGCGATACAACTGCTGATACAATACTCTTATGCTTCATCCGCGCGGTCAGAGCCGTCACGCCTGCACCCAGTGCCGTGGCAATCGTGAGGGGCAGAAGCGGCATCAGTGCAATACCCAGAATACTGTACAGATAAAAGGAAATCCCCGGTCTTACAAATATCGCATAAACCAGAACTCCCGGCAGCATAATGAGCATTCCCAATAAAAGATTGGTCACATACATCGTAACAAAACGGCTGATAACAATTGCCGCATTGGAAACCGGAAGGGATACCAGCATCTCATAACTGTTCTTCTGAAAAATAACACTTCCCGCTTTAAAAATAGAAAAAATCAAAACCGCAACACTGCTGATTGCAAACAGATAACCCGGAATCAACTGCGCCATTCCCATACCTGCCAGTCCGAAACACATCATCGTCACATAGAACAACGCCATCAAAATCAGCACGGCAGCGGCAACTGCCACTCCGCCGTAACGTTTCTTTTTGCTTTTGTCTTTGGTATAGCGGATTTCATTGAAGCCGAAGAGGTTCCGGAGCTGTACCAAAGAGAGCTTTCTAATCTGCTTTCCCATCGCTTACCACCTCCATGAATACATCCTCCAGTGACTCTCCGTTGGTCAGTTCCTCCATGGTTCCTGCCACCACCAGCTTGCCGTTCTTGATAATCGCCGCCTTATTGCAAAGCTTCTCTGCCACATCCAGAACATGCGTCGAGAAAAAGATGGCTGCACCCTCATCACAGAGCTCGTGCATCTTGTTCTTAAGCATGACGGCAGCCTTCGGATCCAGTCCCACAAACGGCTCATCCAGTACCAGAAGCTTCGGCTTATGAATCAGCGCTCCGATAATCGCAAGCTTCTGCTTCATACCATGCGAATAAGAAGAAATCAGATCTCCCAATGCAGACGTGATTTCAAAATCATCCGCCTCCTTCTGAATCCGTCTCTGTCTCTCCTCCTGCGGAATCTCAAAGATATCTGCCATAAAGTTCAGATATTGAATTCCCGTCAGATACTCATACAAATCCGGATTGTCCGGAATATATGCCAGCATGGATTTGCATTTCAGCGGATCATCTTTGACGGAAACGCCGTTCACCGTAATCTCTCCATTATCAAACTCATGGATTCCCACAACACACTTGATGGTGGTTGTCTTTCCCGCTCCGTTATGCCCGATAAATCCATAGATATCACCGGCTTCCACACGTATGCTCAAATCGATACGGCGGTCTTGCCTCCCTTAAAGGTCTTTGTCAAATGCTCAATTGTCAACATAACGTTTCTCCTTTCAGAATCTCATTCCCCTTTTTGTATTTTATCTGATATCATCATGATATCAGATTGATTATTCAGAGTCAAGAAAAAAGATGTGGCAATCACCACATCCTTTTTCTGAAAACACAGCTTCCGTTCTCCGGAAATCCGACGTTCTCTTCGCACCGGAAGCGAACCTCGCATCTCGTGCAGCCCGTTCCTACAAGCCACTACATTATCTTCTCCGTCCCCACATTCTTCCCAAAACTGCAACCTGAACGCTTTCTCCAACATACGGAACCTACACCCCTGATCAGCTCCGCTGTCGCTATGTATCCTGTTATGTCCGTTCTTCTGTCCACCTGCAGAAAAACGATTCCCCTTGTCCTGTAGAAGAATTTTCTTCTATGTATTATATATCACAGATTTCTTTTGATTAGAATATCTATTGCAGAAATCGCCCTAAAATTGCAGAAACGGGAATTACTTCTCATTTGTCTGACGCTTCACCGGTCGCTTCGGCTGATGAAGCAGGAACTTGCAATAAGATTCCCCTCTTTTCTCCTGCTCAACCGCAGGATCAGCTACACACTTTGCAATCTGCAAAATACCCTTATGCAACTTGTTCATCGTTCTCATCCCTCCTCCTTATTTTTTCGATGCACACCAACAAAGCACTCAGCACCACGCCAAAGCTCATAAACCAGAGATAACTGTCATCCATCCGGATACAATACACTCCGGTAATCACCAACGCTTCAACGGCTGCCACATATCTTGCCAGTCTGCAGTGATCCCTGTATTCCTGCCTGTTCCATGCAATCTCCGGATTATTCACCGCTCCGATAATAAAGATTGCCACACATGCAAGGAGTACCACAATCAGATTCCATATCCGATAACTGCCCAGATACGGATAAATTCCCCACACCCATACAAAGTAAATAAGCGTGGAAACCAGAAAACAGGAATAGAAATGCTTCATGTGAAATCCGCCGGTATTTTTTCTGAGCTGCGAAAAACACACCAGAAAAAACACCGTCTGTAAAAACAGGTCAAAAATCAGAGAAATCCCCAATATGACCGCCGTTCCCAGCAATTTTTCCACCACGGACTGAAGCGCGTAAACATACACATCCTCATCCTCGGTCTGAATCATCTTCTCTGACACCATGTACTTTACAATTTTTTTCATCAATGTTTCCATAATACCTGTCTCCCAAGTGCATTATCTCCTACACCTTATAAAAAGACAAGCCTCATTACAGAATCATCCCTTTTCTTGCAGAATCGGTAATAAAATGGAAAACTGAAACTGCCCCTCCTCACAGCGGATAGCATAAGTTCCGTTATATTTATCAACCACATCCTTGATATTTTCAATTCCGATACCGTGCAGCTCCGGCTCTTCCTTGCTGGTCAGATACCGCTCTCCCTGCCGGACCGGCTCAAATGCATAGTAATTGAATACCGAGAGGATGATC
Source organism: Lachnospiraceae bacterium (assembly GCA_029227035.1). Classification (GTDB taxonomy): domain Bacteria; phylum Bacillota; class Clostridia; order Lachnospirales; family Lachnospiraceae; genus Roseburia. The sequence continues at coordinate 85,693 of JAQXZD010000099.1, read as the reverse complement.
TGTTTCTCCTCCCTCACAAACTTCAGCTTTACCACCTTCATATCGCACTTTGCACAGGCTTCAAAAGCATTGTTCAAAAGATTCGACAGAAGGATTACGATATCCTGCTCTTCCATCCTGACGGAAGACAGATTATTCACCTTAATAACAAAGAGAATCCCTTTCTGCTTTGCCTCCTGATATTTGGAATTCAGGATGGCGTTAATCAGGGTATGCCCGGTATCAATCTGGTCCGCCTCTTTTTCCATTCCCACATGCATCTCATCCAGATATTTTCTTAACTCGTCATATTCTTCCCGTTCCGCCAGTGCGGTAATGCATGCCATGTGGTTCTTGAACTCATGCGCCGCCTTGCGCTGCCTGTCATAATTGTCCGATATGGAACGGTACATCTCCGTCTCATTCTTTGCACGCTCCTGTATGAGACGATACTCCGCCAGCTCACCCTCTCTCTTGATGGCATCATTCAACAGGCCAAACAGCAGAATATTCATCAGAAACAGACCGCACACCATGCCGATAAGCACCAGTCCCTGCTGGCTGTCCTCAATCCTGTTGAAATTGATAACCATGGCAATCGTAGAGATGATGGAAAAGCATGGAAACATGGAAAAACGTATCCACTCTGCTTCCGTCAGCATGGCTCCTTTTTTTTTGGCAAAGGTCTTTTTCATCACAAGAATGATGCAGAATACGACCATCAGACACAGGATTCCAAGAAGCGTACTGCCCGTGGAGGACTCCGTCACTTCCGCCGCCGTCATATGGAAACCGCTCTGAATAATGAGAATCAGCAGATATTCCACAACCCCGATGATGCTGTAACTCAAAAAGGCATAGAGAAGCGATTTTAAGAATTTCACCTGATAAAGTACACAGTAAGTCAGCGCAAACTCCACCCATGCCAGACCAATCCTTAAGAATACCTCGTCCTGAAGCAGATAGCTTGACAGATGGCTGAAAATTGCAAATACAACCTGCAGCCCCCACCACAGAACCTTCTTCATTCTTCTTCTTTCCTCAAAGATTCCAACAAACAGATTATAGATAATCGTCAGAAAAATCGTATAAAACACGCTGCATATAATCTCACTCACGCCATGTCCCCCTTGTAAGATATATATTTCTCCCGCACCTCCGGATATCTCGGTTTTGCGATACCCAGTTTCGTTCCATCACTCAGATTCGCCCGATACCTCTCGATCGATTCCAGATAACTCAGATTCACCAGATAACTCTGGTGTATCCGGCAAAAGCCCTCCTTCTGAAGCCTCGCATCAATTGCATCCAGCTTCTCATACATGGTATACTGCATTTCCTTCTCCCCGCCTATATGAAAGACCAGCTTATGCAGATTGCTCTCCACATAGGTGAGCCTGCTCAACCGGATCGTCCTCTCTCCCTCCAGGAAATTAAAGGACATCTTCCGTTCTTCCGTTCCCATCTTGGCAAAAATTGCCTGAAGGCTCTCCTCGATACTCTGCTCCAGACAATCATCATCCTTTAATATGTACCGGATTGCATCCACTTTATATCCGTCCAGAGAATAAGTAATATATGCTGTCACGAAAACGAGATAGACATTTTCCGAAAGCTCCCTGAGTCTCTTCGCCGTCTCTATTCCGTCAATCCCGTCCATGTTGACATCAAGAAACACAATCCTGTATTTGGAAATCTCAGCTCCCAATTTCAGGAAATCCTCACCGCTGGAAAAAGTGTCTATCTCACACGAATACCTATTCTCTTTCATGTAATTCATAATCAGGGAATACTCTCTTTTCAGAAAGTATTCCTCATCATCACAAACCGCAATATAAAGCATCTCTCACTCCTTATCCCATCTGCTCTGCCACATGTCTTGCAACATACACGCCGCTTGCGGAAGCATGGGACAGGGAATGAGTTACGCCGCTTCCGTCTCCAATGATATAAAGCCCCGGATATCTGCTCTGCAGATGCTCGTCAATCTCCACCTCCATGTTGTAGAACTTCACCTCCACACCATAGAGAAGTGTATCGTCGTTTGCCGTACCCGGCGCAATCTTATCCAAAGCATAAATCATCTCCATAATACCGTCCAGAATACGCTTTGGAAGTACCAGGCTCAGATCTCCCGGCGTAGCCGCCAGTGTCGGAACCACCATTCCCTCCGCAATTCTCTTGGCATTACTTCTTCTGCCACGTACCAGATCTCCAAACCGCTGGACAATCACTCCGCCACCCAGCATATTGGAAAGCCTTGCAATGCTCTCTCCGTAACCGTTGCTGTCCTTAAAAGGCTCCGAAAAATGCTTTGCCACCAGAAGGGCAAAGTTAGTATTTTCCGTGCGAAGCTCAGGACTGTCATAGCTGTGTCCGTTCACCGTAACAATTCCGTTTGTATTTTCATTCACCACGATTCCGTATGGATTCATGCAGAAAGTCCGGACATTGTCCTCAAACTTCTCCGTCCGGTACACAATCTTGCTTTCATACAATTCATCCGTAAGATGCGAAAAGATAACCGCCGGAAGCTCCACACGCACCCCGATATCCACACGATTGGATTTTGTAGGAATGGACAACTCGGAACACACTTTCTCCATCCACTTGCTGCCGCTTCTTCCCACGGAGATAATACACTTTTTGCAGGAATAAGTCTTATCCTGTGTGTGAATCCGGTATTCGTCCCCTGCCACCTCAACACTCTGCACCGGTGTGTCAAAGAAGAAATCCATGTGGTCCTTCATCTCTGCGTAGAGATTTTTCAAAACCACATAGTTGACATCCGTTCCCAGATGGCGCACGGATGCATCCAACAGCTTGAGCTTATTCTGCATGCACAGCTTTTTCAAATCCGTTCCCGCGGTGGAGTACATCTTCGTACCCTCACCGCCGTGGGACATGTTGATGCTGTCCACATACTTCATCAGATCAAAGGCCTGCTGCCGCCCGATATACTCATAGAGCGTACCGCCAAAGTCATTTGTGATGTTGTATTTTCCATCGGAAAAAGCTCCCGCACCGCCAAATCCGTTCATGATGGCACAGGTCTGGCATCTGATACAATTCTTGACTTTATCCCCATCAATCGGACAATGCCGCTCTTCCAGGGAATGTCCTGCATCAAACACTGCAATTTTCAAGTTCCGGTTTTTCTGCATAAGCTCATAGGCCGAGAAAATTCCTCCCGGTCCTGCCCCGATTATAATCACATCATACATGCTTCTACCTCCGTCTCGTGGTTCTAAACAGTTCCTGTCTGATTACTTTTCTCTGCTCTCATTGCGATACTGCAGAGGTGTCTTGTCAAATATTTTCTTAAAGGTGCGGTTAAAATGTTCCACATTCTGATAACCCACGGCATATGCTATGTTCTCAACGGTCATATTGCCATTTTTCAGTAATGTCTTGGCTCTCTTCATCCGGATATGTGCCACATGCTCCCCGAAAGTCTTACCCGATTTATCCTTGATGTATTTGGAGATATACGGCTCCGAGAGATGGAACTGTGCCGCCATGCTCTCCAGGGTAACATCCTGATAATTGTTCTGGATAAAGTTCAGCATGGAGGTCAGACGCTCATCCTGTCCTTCCTCGCTCTCTGCAATCTTCGGAAGTTTATTGACCGCAACCACCAGTGCGCTGATGGATGCCCGGATGATATCCTCATCCATACCGACTCCCCAATAGTTCTTTCCCTCGCAGGTGATTCCCACATAGGCAATCGCCTTGGAAGAAGAACCATGTGAAAGCGCATGCTCCTCATAAGTCGATAACTCATAGCTGACTCCGAAGAACTGCTTCAAAGTATTGCTCACCGCATCCAGACGCCCGTTACCGTTGGCATCCACCACCGTGTTCTTGCCGCCGTATACAATGGTAGACTCCGCCATAATTCCGTCATTCTGCTTGAAATGACATTCGGAAATGGTAAAATACGGCATACGGTTGACATAATTTTCCTCGAAAATCTCATATACCCACTGTGGAGAAAGCTCCTTGTGCTCCTCGTCCGATACCTGCTTTACCGCGTAACCCACTTCCTCGCGCATGGCATCCGGCATTGTAATGGAAAAATTCTGCTTTAAGATATAGCTGATACCGCCTTTGCCGGACTGGCTGTTGATACGGATTACATCCGCGTCATAGGTTCTGCCCACATCCACCGGATCAATCGGAAGATACGGAACCGTCCAGGTATCCAGTTTCTTTTCTTCACGCCATGCCATACCTTTTGCAATCGCATCCTGATGAGAACCGGAAAATGCCGTAAATACCAGATCTCCCGCATACGGTGCACGGTCATTGACCTGCATTCTGGTCAGACGCTCATAAGTCTTGCGAATCCGCGGCATATCCGTAAAGTCAAGCTGCGGATCCACTCCGTAAGAAAACATATTCATGGCGATAGTAATAATGTCCACATTACCGGTACGCTCGCCGTTTCCGAACAGGGTTCCCTCGATACGGTCTGCCCCCGCCAGAAGGCCAAGCTCTGCGTCACTGACTCCGCAGCCTCTGTCGTTGTGCGGATGAAGACTTAATACCACATTGTCACGATATTTCAAATTCTTGCTGATATACTCAATCTGTGTGGCAAAAATGTGCGGCATTGCCGTCTCAACCGTTGCCGGAATATTGATAATTGCCTTATTATCTGCCTGCGGCTGCCATACATCCAGTACCGCATTGCAGACATCCAGTGCATATTCCACTTCCGTTCCGTGAAAACTCTCCGGGCTGTACTCGAAGGAAAAATCTCCCTCTGTCTCATCGGCAAGCTTCTTCAAAAGCTTTGCACCGTCCACTGCCAGCTTCTTAATCTGCTCCTTATCCTTTTTAAAGACCTGCTCTCTCTGTGCCACAGAGGTAGAGTTATACAGATGAATCACCGCATGAGGTGCACCCTTGACTGCCTCAAAGGTTTTCTTGATAATGTGCTCTCTTGCCTGTGTCAGCACCTGTACGGTTACATCCTCCGGAATCATATCCCGCTCAATCAGGGTTCTCATAAATATGAACTCTGTCTCCGAAGCAGCCGGAAAACCAACCTCAATCTCCTTGAACCCGATATCCACAAGCATCTGGAAAAACTCCAGTTTTTCATCCAGACTCATCGGCTCAATCAACGCCTGATTGCCGTCCCGCAAATCTACGGAACACCAGATTGGCGCTTTCTCTATATAATCCTTCTTCACCCAGTCGTACTCACAAACCGGCGGAAGGAAATACTGTCTCTCATACTTATCAAAATTCTTCATAAAATATTACCTCTTCTCTAATAAAATATATCAATTTGTATGATAGAATTTTAACATACTCTTTTGTTGATTAGAATGATTAAATTTATGCAAATTTATTGATTTATTTTAAGAATCCATTTACAATCCGCTGCTCGGCCTCTTCTTCCGTCAGTCCCAGCGTCATCAGTTTTAAAAGCTGTTCCCCGGCTATCTTTCCAATGGCAGCCTCATGAATTAAGCCTGCATCCACATCTGCCGCCGTCAGATTCGGACTTGCCGACACCTTTGCTCCGTCCATGATAATGGAGTCACACTCCGTATGTCCGCTGCAAGGCGCATTTCCGATCAGCGTACTGCTGAAATGCTGGGTACTCTTATCTTTTGCCACGGTACGGCTGACAATATTGCAACTGCTGTCTTTTCCGTTCAGCTCCGCCGTAAAATCGGATACTGCATTCTGCTCTCCCGTTGTCAGAATCTTCTCCTGCACTTCAAGGCTTGCATTTTCCCCGACGGTTGCCGTGGTCTTTCTTATGGTATCATCAATTCCCGCAATCTGTGTTGCCTCCATGGTAAAGGAAGCTCCCTCGTCCAGATGAATCTCCGTGGTCGGATTCATGACGCGCTTTCCACGCCCCTCACCTTCCCCGTAGTGTTTCTCCACATACCTCACTCTGGCATTTTTCTTCAGGAAAAAGCGGTGAATACCGGAATGCTCGCTGTCTGCCGTGCCGCAGTTGTGAATCCCGCAGCCTGCAACGATGGTAATGTCACAGTCTTCTCCCACATAAAAATCGTTATAAACCGTCTCCTTTAAGCCGCTCTGGGACAGGATAACCGGAATGTGTACGCTCTCATTTACCGTACCCGGTCTGATGATGATGTCAATGCCGGACTTGTCCTCTTTGCTGACAATATCAATATTCGCAGTAGTATTGCGCTCACTGCTTTCTCCGTTCACCCGGATATTATATGCTCCAACCGGCAGCGCATCCAGCTCCGCCACCTCTTTTAACAGATTCTTTCCAATCTCATCCATCATTGTCTAGTCCTCCATCTTATTCATCAGTACATCACAACCTGCCTTGGATGTATGCATAAGTCCCGGAAGCACCTCATCCCTTGTGCCGTACTTCTCAATCTCTCCGTCCTTTACATAGATAATCCTGTCCGCAATCTCCAGGATTCTTTCCTGATGACTGATAATCAGAATGGTTCCGTTATGCTTTTTCTGCATCTTCTCAAACACACGAATCAGACTCTGAAAACTCCACAGGTCAATTCCTGCCTCCGGCTCATCAAAAATCGCAAATTTGGAGCCTCTTGCCAAAACCGTCGCAATCTCGATACGCTTAATCTCGCCTCCCGAAAGACTGGCATTCAGTTCCCGGTCAATGTAATCCTTCGCACACAGCCCAACTTCGGACAGATAGGCACACGCTTCGTTCACAGAGAGTTCCTTTCCTGCTGCAATGGTAATCAGATCCATGACGGTCAGTCCCTTAAAACGCACCGGCTGCTGGAAAGCAATACTGATTCCCGCTTTTGCACGCTCTGTCACGGAATACTCCGTAATATCCTCCCCATCCAGCAGAATGCTTCCGCCGGTAGGTTTTACAATTCCCGCAATCACTTTGGCGAGGGTAGACTTTCCACCGCCGTTTGGTCCGGTAATCACAACAATATTATCATCAATCTTTAAACTGATATCCCGGAGAATTTCCTTCTCATCCTCCGCCTGAAATCCAACATTCTTTAGTTCGAGCATGTTTATACCTCTTTTTTCTTATTTGCTGTATTAGTATACCAAAAAAATGACATTTTCAAAACCTTTATTCTGCGATTTCTTTTACTTCATACAATTCGCCCTCGCCGTCCGAATACGAAAATGTAATCTGCTCTCCCACCTGATAGCGGATAATATCCAGAAGGGAAGTCTCGCTCATATCCAGATCAAACAGCTTTTGTCTACCCTGCAGTGCCACATAATAATGCGTATTTCCGTCCGTGACAATCGGGGCAATCGCCGTGATTGTGCCCGTTGCCGTCTGGTACAGATCCGCCGTAGCATCATTTTTTCCATTGCCGATTCCATTCGTCTTAAGAAGCTCCAGATACTTTTGCTCACATTCCTTCACAGTATCTCCAATGGCAACCCACTGGTATTTCTGCACATTCACCATAGCGTATTTTTTCACCAGTCCACCGCCGTCTTTCAATGCCATAAAATAAGTCGGCTCATCCGAGATATTCAACAGAAGCGGAAATGCCGCCACGTATCCGAGGTTCTGTACCTGTCCTTCCGCAGAAGTCATGGCAGAATCTTCAATCGCGCCTTCGACTTTGTAGAATTTTGTCTCCATCGTCCGCTGATTCATCAGGACAAATCCCACATTGGACTGGTCCCCGCTTACGGAAGTCACACCGGTATATACCCACACATCATCATCCAAGGCGATGTAGTTATATCCGTTCGTTGCCTGCAGGCAGTCCTTCTGACTCAAAACACTGTTAAAATATCCATGCTTTAAGGTTCCGTAATAGTCATACAACTCTGTCAGAAGTTCCGCGGAATACACCTTATCCACCCAGGTCGGGACATCCTCCACCGGATAGTCCGTACATTCTCCGGTTACTGCATTGCAGAGAACCACATTGCCTATGGTCTGTCCGCCGAAAAGTCCGATCTTATATTTCTTCACCGGACATACCCAGTAAGGCGTTCCCTCATCATCAATCTCAAAGAAAATCTGATCCGCAAAAATGTAGGTCGGATAACGGAAACGCAGATGTCTGTATATATTGCGGTTAAAATGTTCGGATTTGGAATATTTCATTCCCTCCGAAAGCTTGACACACTGGGTATCCTGGGTTGCCATGTCAATCATAATGTAAGCCGGGATTCCATCCTTCTGATTGGTCAGCCATTTGATTCCGCTGGCATAAACCAGAGGTGTCACGCGAACCGGTGTCCCCTGATAATTAATCTGCGTGTAGTCATTTCCCACCTCGAACTGTGAGACCATCTCCACCATGCTTCCCATCTTCCGGTTTCCCAGAAGTTCCGCAGAGTCCTTGTCCAGAATCGGAATGGTGCGAAAATCCACCTGCTCCACATCCGTTGCAAAGTCACCCTCTTCCACGGTAAGAAGCTTCTGATACCGGGACGCATTCACAATCGGTGAGGAAAGAATACTGCCCACCACATAGACTGCCACAACCGCAACAAACAATCCGATTCCGACTTTTAAAATCTTCATGCTTTTTATGAATTCGATCGGTGTCACCTTAATGGTAATATTGCGATAATCTTTCTTATATTTGCGAAAGGCAAATATACCCGTAAACAGCACAATCAAAAACAGAATACATCCCCATAATCCGGAGGAATGAATATTGATGGCCGGCAATGAAATATAATAATAGATAAACAACAATATCATAACGCCAAGCCCTGTCAGTATTTTTCCTTTTTTCATCTCTCGTTCCCCGTTTTCCTTTCTGCCGCATCCATGACAAGTTCCGCCGCATGGTGTGCAACATCCGTAATTTCCTGTTCGTTAAACCATAATTTAAGTTCCGGTTCAATCTCGCCGTGTTTCTCCTGTACCACATAACGGTTCAACCGATTGCAATACTGCATCAAATCGTCAAACCGGCTGAGTCTATCCAGAAGATTGGTTCCGTAAGCCTCCTGCTCCAGCCCTGCAATTGCAATCACTTCCATACACAGATGAAGCTCTCCCGTCACATCCGATGCCTCCATGAGAATATCCGGCCTTGCTTTTCTCGCTTCCATAAAAAAGGCTTTTGCTCCGGCATAGTCGCCTTTCGCAAAATATTCTGCCAGACAGCTTTTCACTTCGGACACCTCCGCCTTTTCGCCCAGCATTCCCACCATGCACTCATACACAGTAAGATGATTGTGCACTATCCACACATACTGTAGGAACTCGGATATAAATCCAAAGATCCGTCTGTGATAGGAATCCTCTTCCTCCACTTTTACCCGCCTCTGTACTTCGAATAAAATGTCAAAAAGCCACTGCATGTAAGCATCATAATACTTCTTCGAAGTGATGAGCATGTTCCCGAAATAGGTATGCTTTTCATGGACAAGCCTGTGAAAATCTTTTGCATATTCCGGATACAGATCTTCGATTACGGCTTCCGTGGCATCCAGATATCCGATTTTATGATTGGCTCCAAACCCTTCATAATACGAATAATTGAGCTGCAAATTCTTCGTGGTAATAATATCATATTTATTTAATATTGTTTTAATTTCCGGCACGGTAAACATATATCCCTGCTTGTTCAGCAGATATCTGCGGTAGTGACAGACTCCGGTAATATCTGCCTGCACGTTCTTCCATACCCAGTACAATCCGGTAAGTTCACTGAAGTAACAGTTCTGCTCCGAGATATTATCCCCGCTGTCATCTCCCTGATAAGTCAAAAGAGGAGACTCCTCTCCTCCATGTTCCCTGAGCCAGGTTGCCCTCCCCACATGGAGAGGTACATAAGCCTCATCCTCCGGTACGGGAAAGGGCTTATGAGTCATGACATAAATCTGTGCTGTTTCTCTTTTCATGATTTTTTTCTTCCGGTTCTCCTTCTGCGCCTTCGTCTGCGGGGCTTCTGCCCGTTTTCCTTACGGTAATTCTGTATCGTCTCCCAGATTTTGGTGTAATCCCGCTCAAAAAGTTCCTCCGATACCTGTGGAGCAAGAAGTTCCGGCTGAACCGTCTCCACAATCTTATCCGCAACAAAACGCTTACTCTTATTCTTATAAGCGTACATCCCGTTTTGTTCCTGAATGTGTGCAAGCTCCGGTCTCCACAGAATCTCTATCTTACACTGCCAGTCCATCTGCGGATTTCTTTTTGGCTCCCGAAGCAGATAAAAATCCGCTTTTTCTTCCTCATCTACGGTGATGATTCCCCACCAGTCCGGTACATGTTCACTGACATGGGCGGCATGCTTTGTTCCCACCACAATCATATTATAATCATAATACCGGTCATAATCCTCAACCTGCCGCTTCAGTCTCGCATAAGTGTCCGCATCACTCTTAATCTCAATTCCATACAGGGCATCCTCTGTCACCATCACAACATCCGCTCTGGATTGCCCCATAACCTGCTCCTCCAACAGCCGGATTTTGCCATAGGAAGCCTCCAGAAATTCAAAAAGCGGCTCTCTGATATCCTTATCGTACAGCATTACTTCTGCAGCTTTGCATCTGCTTTTGCCTGAAATTTGTCGTTGTATACAATAAAGCGCTCATGCTCGCCCTCTCCGATTAAGCCGGCCTCGTCATAAGCCTTCACTGCAAAAGTCAGTGCTCTCCCATCTACTTTCACCAGCTCTGTCTTACAGGTAATCTTCATTCCCACCGGAGATGCTGCCACATGCTTCACATTAAGCGCCGTTCCAACCGTTCCGCTTCCCTCTTCCAGTTCTCCCTGCACGCTCTCCCATGCAGTCTTTTCAATCAAGGCAATCATCGCCGGAGTTGCGAAAACCCGAAGTGCCCCGCTGCCCATTGCTGCCGCAGTCAGCTCCTCTGTCACCGTAAGTTCCTGTTCTCCTGTTATTCCTGTTGTAAGCATAATCTATCCTCCCTGTTCGTTAGTTTTGTTCTGTAAAAATTTTCTTAAGCGGAAGCCAGAGAATAAACGCATAAACGCTTCCGATTACCGCTGTGATAAGCTGTGTGACGGAAAATGTGGTCTGAAAAACACCCATCATTTTCTCCATCTTTACCGGAATCAGATTCGGAATCAGAACCAGTGCAATGACAACTCCCATGAAAAGAGCCTTCAGCACGGAACCTGCCGCCATTCCCGCAATCAGTCCTCCGTTTCCTTTCAGTTTCTTCGTAATCAGTCCCACACTGAGCACCAGAATAATATTTCCTGCCATAACGCATGGAATGATGGCCGGAATTGCCGCCATTATCGGACTTCCCGTAATGAAAAAGGATGTCACCGGTGTAATGACCGCCAGTATGATTCCACAGACACAGCCTGCACTTAAGACTGCAAGAATCAGACACGCATTGATAATCGGTCCCGTAATGTAAACACTGGTGTTCTTAAAAAACTGGCTCACAATACTGATTGCCAGAAGAACTGCTGTTGTCGTAATCTGTTTTGCCGTAACTTTCATGATAAACCTCTTTTCTCTTGTTTTCGTCTTATCAGATCTGCACAGTTTGCATAAGCCCTATGTAAATCTGTTGCTTCTTTGAATCTTCTTGACCGTCCACACCTATATTACCATAAAATAACCCGATATCAAGAAAAGCTTTATTTAATCCCTTTTACAAAAGTGTGCCTAAATGAATTTGCATATTCTATTGCAGACACGCTCCCGCTCTGATCGCAACGTAGCGGTACTAAATTCGTAAAAATCACTCATTAAGTACCGACGTTGCTTTACGGTCTGCAATTAGAATAGCAAAATTCATTTTTATAAACACATCTGCAAAAAGGATTATTTACAATATTCCCATTCTATCTGATACTCTGTTCCGGTTGCATCTCCTAATTGATTTACATAATTTTCAATCAATTTTTTTGCACGATCCTGAGCTCTCATTAGTAAATCCGAATTTTTATTTACTGTTTTTTTCATTTCCGCCTGTGCCTTTTTCACTGTCTCTGACTGCTCTTCTGCTGTAATTTTATTCTTGAAAAGTCCATCCCGAGAAGTCGTATATGATAATGAATTTTTGTCAACTGAGACATTAAGCACCTCTGCATCCGGAATCGTTACCTTAACATTTGTTCCATTAATTTTCATATTTACTTGTGACATATCTATTCCCAAATTAGCCACACCTGTATATTCAATCCATAAATCTTTATCTTTTTCAAATATATTTGAAGCTTTTTTCTCGGTCATCGCAACATTATGATAATAGCACTGTACCGTTGCTAATTTACAAATATTCCGTATGTGCTCTACATCCGGTTTCTGCGCATCTTTCTGGCTTGCATCCGCACATCCTGCTAACATCCCTGCCATTAATATCATTACTGTAAAAACTGTTATTTTTCTTTTTATTCCCATTTTTTCATCCTCACTTTACTTCTACTGTATATTTTCCTTCTACTTGTTCTATCCAAGGAGAGATAAGTGCATTTATACCATTAATCGCATTTTCTTTTGCTATTGTCATCAAAGAATCTTCTTGTTTTGCCTTATTTTCCAAATCCGCAACACATGCATTATATGCCTCTATCGTAACACTCTCCGTTTCATATTTATCTTTTTCAAAAATAAATTGCAACGTTCCCATATCAATATTTACATTTTGAACAACCGGATCCGGAACTTTAATAGTTATTTTTTTGGTATTTTCATCTACAGATATCTGTACTTTACTCATGTCAACTCCAACTGTCACTGTACCTTCATATGCCACATGATATTTTTCCTTTTCTCCTTCTTCATCCTTTACATCCACAATAGAATTATAATTATAATCCAATGTAGACAAATCGCTAATTTCCAATACTTTTTCCAAAGAAGATTTCGTAACAGTTGTGCTTTTCCCGGCATCAGAATTTTTCATTTTTATTACAATAATTGCTGCTATAATCATAACAATGACAATTACCAAAACACATACTTGTAATTTCAACTTTTGTTTTTTAATTTTCTTCATTTTATCTAACCTCCTCTATGTGTTCACAATAAACATATTTTACTCTTTATCCGTGTACATTACAATACCATAACAAATTCGCGAGATGGGGGAACTTTCTGTCAGAAATTGATAGATAAAGCACAGAAAAACCGCCATTACCGGCGGTCTCTCTTGTTAATAATTTTTATACATAACATCGCCTATGGTGTTATGTCAACCCCTTTCAATATAAAGTCATTTCCGCTTTTACATCCTAACAAAAGGCACACAGGACAGCTTCCTATCCTACATGCCTTTTTATAAACTATAATGCTACTTTCGCCAACTTCTCAGAACATCTGGTGGTCACTTCTATATAATATGCAGCATCCGATTCCGACATTGTATCGGCATCATACTTTTCCAAACTTTTATTAAATTCATCATACTCCTTCAATATATCAGCATAATCGGCAAGCATTGTTACATCCGCATCTGATTGATTGTATTTATTCATAAATTCAACATATCGATCAACAAAATCTTCATATTCATCCAAAAACGCTTTTAAATCCGGATTCACATCATCTTTATCACTTTTTGATTCATCATTTGTCCCCTCATTCAGCTCACTGTCCTTCTTACTACCCGTATCATCAGCTTCCTGTACTTCTGCTTCATCCGGCGAATCCAAGCGAATCCACATAATATCATTTCCCTCATACCTGACCTCGATATGGTAACCATTCTTATTATCCGCCCAATAATAAGTATCTCCTTTTTGATATTCTTTCTTAAACCCTGCCTTTCTGACCTCATCCACATATTTTTCATAATCAACGGCAGAAGTATTCCCAACATAAACAATCAATCCATCTTCCGATTCACTATCGATTTTTCCAATATTTGATTTCGGTTGAGGCAATAATTTTGCAATTTCACTGTCAGGCCATTCAAATTCGCCCATCATTATTGGCGCCGTCAACGAAATATCCATTGTATCAGAAACATATGTCAGAGATAGCTGATATCCCTCATCATTATATGCTTCATAACTTTCCTCCAGCTCTTTGTTTTCCAATGTGTAGCCTGCATTTTGACATGCCTGTACGTATTTTTTGTAATCCTTTTTTGAATATTTTTCTACAATAATATAAAGATCTTCATCATCGTTTACGATTATCTCTCCATATTTTGCTTTCGGATTTGGAAGTTCCGTTGCAATACCGCTCTCCGGCCACTCCAGTTTTTCCGGTTTTTCTACATTGCAACACAATCCAAATGGAATTATAAACAGAAATCCCAAGATTGCCAGTGCCATATATACAAACTTCTTCTTTTCTTTTATAATTTGCATTCCCATTAACCATGATACTGCAAACATACAGATTTGTATAACAGCAATAATTCCTGCCAGAATATGACGGGTTTTAAAAGCATAAAACATAAACAACAAGCAGATAAACGTAGCAATTACCGTAATCTTACATAATTTGCCTTTTCTATATGCTTCTTGCTCATCTCTTTTTTCTTTCCTCGCTTCTTTTTCCTTTTCATTTGCCATCTTCGCAAATTCTACCTCTTTGCTCGTATTGCTTTTGATTTTCTCTACCGCTACTGCATCGCTGTCCAAAATTTTCTCTTTCGTTCCGCAATATGGACAAATTACTTCCTGTGTGTTTTCATCAACCTCCATGATTCCATTGCAGTTTTTACATTTCAATCGTATAATTCTCATTCCCGATACCTCTTTACATTTTTGTCCACATTCAGGACAGATTTCCGTTTCATTTGGAATTTTTGCTCCACAGTTGTTACAGAACATAATGATCAACCCTTTCCTCGCTCTAAATATAAAACTATCAACAAACTACTGATTAAGAATTACGTTTTGCTTCTCCTTCAGCCTATAGCCTGTTTATTAAATCCTGTGCTTTTTCAATTAACGCATCCATTTCTATCTTCTCCCCCTTCATCTTCTCTACCTGCTTTTCCAAAGTTGCTTTCAATTCGCATGCAGGCGCACTCATCAACCATTTTATTTCCTTAATTGTAAAGCCAAACTGCTGATATAATTTAATCTGATTTATTTTTTCCTGCGTATCTTCACTATATAAAAGATACCCTCGTTCGTTTTTTCCCTCTGCGCTGACCAACCCCGCCTTTTCATAACCCTGAACGGCTCTTCTGGAAACTCCCAGTGAATCACACAGTTCGCGTAAAGTCTTTTCCGCCATGTATCTGCCTCCTGTCTTAGCTTAAAATTGCACGTTACGTGCAGTCAATCTTTTTTGTCACAAAGTGACAGCACAAAACGTAATTCTCACAGGAGCGCATGTTTTTTTCGCGGAGTTAAGTTTCCTAAAAAAATAAGCACGATAGACATGCTTCCTACTGGTATTCTTGCTCTCTATCTGATATAATGGAGTAAATACTATACACAAAAAGGAAAGCAGGGAAGACAGATGATAAATATACTTGCAATTGACGATGACCAGGAAACTCTCGACACCATCCGCCTGTATCTTACAGACACTGCAGATGTAACATGTGTTTCCAGCGGAAAACAGGCTCTGCAGCAGGTTCACATGCAGCGATATGATGTCATTCTTCTTGATATTGAAATGCCTATTATGAACGGTTTTGTGACACTGGAAAAATTGCGGAATATCGAAGACTGCGTAAATATTCCGGTTGTCATGCTCACCGGAAAACAGGATAAATACTATGTCATGAATTCAATCGCCCTCGGCATTGACGGATATCTGCTGAAACCCGTCACCAAAAAGGATCTGATTGATAAGGTTCTGGAGGTATGCCAGAAAAAGCATCAGCATCATGACACCAAAACCATTCTGGCAATCGATGATGACATGTCCTATCTCAAACAGCTCAACAGCTTTTTGAAAGATTACTACAACGTCATCATGATTAACACCACCAAACTGGCTCTTGACTATCTGACCAACTATGTGCCGGATCTTATTATTCTGGATTACCAGATGCCTCTTTACAACGGAGTTGCCCTGATTAATATGATTCGCCAGAACGACAGGCTCAAAGATATTCCGGTTCTCGTTCTGTCCGGCTATCTTAACGAACAGGTTCTGGTGGAATTTTATCCATATAATCCGGTTGCCTGCCTTGCCAAAACGGTGGGGAAAGATGTACTGCTTGAAAAAATCGCTATGGCATTAGGTCAGTCAACAGACGAGGAGAGCTAAATGGGAATATTCACTTACATCTTATTTATAGACTTTATATTTGCCCTGAATATGGCAATCAGGCAGCTTATCCATAAGGATCTGCGGAAATATCCGGAAAACCGTCTTTTTTCCGCGTTATGTTTTGCCAGCGCCGTCTGGAGCTTTGGCTTCTGGGGCATCAGGATTCAGACCGTTCCGGAGCAGGCGCACCTGTTCCGCATTATCGGAATGATCGGAACCTTTGCCTATCTGTCCCTTGCACAGGTTCTTTTTTGTCAGGTTCTCGGCAGTATCAAAAAATACATTTTTCCTATTTGTGCAGTAACTGCCTTTTCCTATGTAATCTGCTTTTTTATCTGTCAGCCGGGACAAGTCATCTATACCCTCGGAACCGGAGGCATGACTTACTCCTTTGCTCCAAGCCTGTGGAATAATATCTATACCATATACTGTATCGTAATCGCCTGCAATCTGCTGGCAACCATTCTCTATCTGCGGTTTGCCTCGAAACTGAAGCGAATGCGGGCACTGGCATCAAAACTGCTGTTTATGATTGCCATCATGGCGTTCGGCATGATTCTGGATACCATTCTGCCGCTTTTCGGTTTTGAAGCAATTCCGGGCAGTACCATCGGACAGTTTGTCGCCATGCTGGCTCTGCAGAATGCGCTTAACTATGCCAACCGCTCCCGTATCACCATCGACAATATGCCTTCGTATGTGTATACCTCTTTCCCAAAACCGGTTCTCGTATACGACAGCAAATTTACCCTCCAGATACAAAACGATATTGCTCCCCAGTTCTTCGGACTGAACAAAGTCGAAATCCAGAGTTTCCACATTGATGAGCTTTTTGACATCGATCCGGATGAAGTATTTGATTTCAGTGAGAATTACCGGGAAATTGATACGCATTGCAATGCCAACGACATGCCCTGCAACCTGAGTATCAGTAAAATCCATGACGATTATATGGATGTCATCGGACACATTGTCATTGTTACGGATCTGACCGAGCGGATGGAGAACATTGCACGGCTGGAGCATGCCATACAGGAGGCTGAGAATGCCAATCAGTCCAAGACCATCTTCCTCGCCAATATGTCCCACGAGATTCGCACGCCTATGAATGCAATCATCGGTTTTGCCGAACTTGCGGGCAAGAAGAATACCAACAAGGAAATCCGTGAATACATAGACGGAATCCGTCTCTCTTCCCGCAATCTGCTTGCCATCATCAATGACATTCTCGACATTACCAAAATCGAATCCGGCAAGATGGAAATTATCCCGGCGGATTATTACGTGGCAGACCTGTTGGATGATGTCTCTTTGATTATCTCCCAGCAGGCAAAACAAAAGGGACTCTCCTTTTTCATGAAGACGGATGAAACCATTCCTACCAAGATGTTCGGGGATAAGGTTCGCATCCGCGGTGTACTGATTAACATCTTAAACAACGCGGTCAAGTACACCAATGAGGGAAGTGTCACCTTTGAAACAAAGGTAATATCGCGGACGGACGATAATGTTAAACTTGGATTTATCATCAGCGATACCGGAATCGGAATCCGTGAGGAGAATATGGGAAACCTGTTCAAAAGCTTTGAACGGCTTGACCAGCAGATTAATTACGGTGTGGAAGGCTCCGGACTCGGCCTCTCCATTGCCAAAGGTTATGTAACTCTGATGGGTGGAGAGATTTCCGTGGAAAGTGTCTACGGACAGGGTTCCACGTTCACGGTAAAGATTGACCAGAAAGTGATTGATCCGTCACCAATGCACCATCGCTTCACCATCGACCGGGTTTCCGAAAATCCGGAGCCTGCCGCACAGCTTGTCATCCGTGACACAAGGGTTCTTCTGGTGGATGACAACCGCGTGAACCTGATGGTAGCCAAAGGGCTTTTGGCCTCTTATGGTCTGACCGTGGATACTGCATCCGGCGGCGCCGAAGCAATTGAGCTCTGCAAGAAGACTCACTACCCGATTGTATTTCTGGATCAGATGATGCCGGGAATGAACGGAATCGAGACCATGAAACGCATCCGTTACATTGATGATTTCTATACCGGCGGAAACGCCGGCGGACGAATTGTTGCCCTGACTGCCAATGCCATCCGAGGCACCAGACAGATGCTGATCGACGAAGGCTTTGACGAATATCTGGGCAAGCCAATGAACTTAAAGCAGGTGGAACGTGTCCTTGTCACCTATATCCCTGCCGATAAGGTTCACTATGAAGAGCCGTCTGCCCCGGAACCGGAAGAGGAAGAAGTACCGGAAGAATCCGGCGAGGCAGAAGAAACCAAATATCTCACAGGTCATCTTCCGAATCTGGACGTAAGTATCGGACTGAAAAACTGCGGCGGTAAGGTCAAAGATTTTCTCAGTATTCTAAAGATTAATTATACCTACGGTGAAAAAAATCTAAAGGAGCTTGAGGAACTGCTGAACCGGAAGGACTATGAGAATTACACCATCAAAGTCCACGCCATGAAAAGTACCACTGCAGGAATCGGCGCCATGGAGGTATCCACTATGGCACGCAAGCAGGAGGAGGCCGGAAAACAGCATGACTACGCCTACATCGATGCCAACTTTGAACAACTGCGTACCGCCTATATCGCTCAGTTAAAGCAGATTCGCGAGGTACTCTGCCACTTTGGTGAGCTGGATGAGGCTCCGGTCGAAACCGATGCCCCAATGCTGGATCAGGATATGATTTCAAATATTCTTCTGAATATCAAAAATCATCTGGATTCCTTTGATTTTGCAAAGATTTTTGACATTCTGGACGACGTCAGAAAATACCGTCTCAGTCCGCAGAATCAGGAATTGTTCAGTCAGATTGCCTCCAAAATGGACAATCTGGATGTGGATGCCGTGAGAGCCCTGATTGAAGAACAGCACTCCTCTTCCACCAGTTTATAAACTTTTTAGAATTTGCCAAACCGCCTGTTTTAAAGGATTTGCGCGTTTTTGTTAGCACTCTTTCAAAAAGAGTGCTAATTTTCTATTGACTTTTCTTTTCGCAGGATTTATCATACTTTCTAGCAAAAAGAAACAAAGGAGATGCAAAACATGGCAAACAAACACGGCAGTTTATCTATTGACAGTGATAACCTTTTTCCGATTATCAAAAAATGGTTGTATTCTGATCACGATATCTTCTATCGCGAATTAATTTCTAATGGTTGTGACGCCATCACCAAATTAAAGAAACTGGATATGATGGGAGAATATTCTCTCCCTGCTGATTACAAGGCAAAGATTTCCGTTATCGTAAATCCGGAGGAGAAGACCTTAAAGTTCATCGATAACGGTCTTGGTATGACGGCAGATGAGGTTGAGGAATACATCAACCAGATCGCTTTTTCCGGTGCAACCGATTTCATTGAAAAATATAAAGACAAGTCAAACGATGACCAGATTATCGGTCATTTTGGTCTGGGCTTCTACTCTGCATTCATGGTTGCAGACGAAGTTACCATCGATACCCTTTCTTATAAGGAAGGTGCTACCGCAGTTCACTGGTCCTGTGACGGCGGCACGGAATTCGATATGACAGACAGCGACAAGACAGACGTTGGTACAGAGATTACCCTTTTCTTAAATGAAGATTGTCTGGAATTTGCCAATGAATACCGGGCAAGAGAGGTAATTGAAAAGTACTGCTCTTTCATGCCAACCGAGATCTATCTGAGCAAGGCAAATGCGCCTGAAGAATATGAAACCATCAATAAAGAGGACAAACTCGATACCGATACTGTCGTGGAAGAGATTCACGAAGAAGCCAAAACCGAGGAAAAAGAGAATGAGAACGGTGAAAAGGAAATCGTCGAAGTCTCTCCGGCTCAGGATAAGTTAAAGATTGTAAAGCGTCCGGTTCCTCTCAACGACACCCAGCCGCTTTGGACCAGAAATCCTGCGGAATGTACGGATGATGATTACAAGGCGTTCTACCGCAATGTATTCCAGGATTACAAGGAGCCGCTCTTCTGGATTCATCTGAACATGGATTATCCGTTCAACTTAAAGGGTATCCTGTACTTCCCGAAGATCAATACCGAATATGACTCTATCGAAGGAACCATCAAGTTATACAACAATCAGGTATTCATCGCGGACAATATCAAGGAAGTCATTCCTGAATTTCTGATGCTCTTAAAGGGTGTCATCGACTGTCCGGATCTTCCGCTCAACGTCTCACGTTCCGCACTGCAGAATGATGGCTTTGTCAAGAAGATTTCCGAATACATTACCAAGAAGGTTGCCGACAAGCTGATCGGTATGTGCAAGACAGAAAAAGAGTCCTATGAGAAATACTGGGATGACATCAGCCCGTTTATCAAGTTCGGTTGCTTAAAGGATGTAAAATTCTGCGATAAGATGAATGATTATATCCTGTTTAAAGATATCAATGACAAGTATCAGACACTTCCGGAACTTCTCGTTCCTGTGGAGGATGAAGATAAAAAAGAAGAGAACGATTCCGCCGAAACCGAAGAGACAAAGGATGCAGAAGCAGAATCTGCCGAAACGGATACCGGGGAGGAAAAGGAACCGGAAAAGAACACCATCTACTATGTTACCGACCGCGTACAGCAGGGACAGTACATCAGCATGTTCAAGGAACAGGGCATGAATGCCGTTATTCTGGATCATAACATTGACAGCTCTTTCATTACACAGTTGGAGCAGCGGAATGACCATTATCAGTTCCTGCGTATTGATGCAGACGTCACAGATGCCTTAAAGTCCGAGGACAGTGCAGATTTGACCGAGGCTACCGATACCCTGTCCGAGCTGTTTAAGAAAACATTAAACAACGACAAGCTGACCGTCAAGGCTGAGTCCTTAAAGAATGCGGATGTTGCTTCCGTCCTCACACTTTCCGAGCAGGGAAGACGTATGCAGGATATGATGAAGATGTACGCAGCAGGCGGTATGGGCGGTATGGATCCGAACATGTTTGCAGCGGATCAGACTCTTACCTTAAATACCAACAATGCTCTGGTAAAATATATTCTTGACAACAAAGATTCCGAGCATGTTCCGATGTTTGCCGAACAGTTATATGATCTTGCCATGCTTTCCAACCAGCCACTCTCCGCAGAGGCAATGACAAAGTTTGTAAAGCGCAGCAATGACATTATGCTTCTGTTGGCAGGACAGGTAAACTAACTTTAACAATGCAGGCGGGAGCGCAGTCTCCCGTCTGTTATTTTATATACCAAAACAGCCACAACGCTTCCAAGCAGTATTCCAAACAGCACATCCGTCGGAAAATGCAAAAAATTATACAATCTGGAAAACGCAATCACGGATGCAACTATCACTGCAACTATCCCGGCTTTTCTGTTATTACACAGGATACTGACTGCCGCCGTAAATCCGTTCATACTGTGTCCGGACGGAAAGGAATAATCCGACGGGCTTTCCAAAAGTAGCACCACGCCCGGATCCAGCCAGCATGGTCTTTCCCTTGCCACCAGATTTTTCAGAATCAGATTTCCAATGATAAAGGTTACTGCGATTGACAAGAGTACCTGTATCCCACATTTTCGTGTTCTTTTGGGAATACAGCATATAATCCCCAGTCCAATCCATAAAAGCCCTATATCTCCCAGATGAGAGAAAAACACCATCAGCTTATCCATCACCGGATTATGTATCTCCTGTAATGCATATAACCAGTCAAATTCCCAATCCATGATACAATCTCCTTCCGCTTCCTGCCTTAATGATATGATTGCCTACTAAAAATTGCATCATTTCACAGAATTGCATCATATTTTGTTCAAGTCAAGAATCGAGTTTGGACCAGAAACGATTTCACATAATTGCCAACAAGTTGCAACTTTTACGCTATTATTTTCAGGTAATGAACTCTGGTCCTGTCGATTCTTGGCCTTTCACAAAACACGATACACTCCTGTGAAATACCTAACTCCATTTTACTGTTGCGTTCATAAAAATGAATTTTGCTATTCTAATTGCAGACCGTAAAGCAACGTCGGTACTTAATGAGTGTTTTTTACGAATTTAGTACCGCTACGTTGCGATCAGAGCGAAAGCGTGTCTGCAATAGAATATGCAAATTCATTTGGGTACACTTTTAAAAAGAGACTTATCAATGATGCGGAGCAAAATATTTTTCGAATACTTCAAAGAAAGAATCCGTTGTAATGTAGGAAGTATCCTGCAATGAAACCTTTTTCCAGAGTTCCTCATTCATCCGAAAAGAGGAAGCATCCACAAAGCTCTGATAGCTGTCCTCAAACTGCTCTTTTTCCCGGTTGATGCGAATCTTCTCCTTGTTCAGTTCCGTCAGTTCTTCCTCAAATTTGCTGATACATTTGATAAAATAGTAACTGCCATCCGCCTCTACCATATCCGACACTTCATTGTCTTCCAGATTAAAGGCTATGTTCTCTACTTCCTGCGGATAATCTCCTCTTGCCACGGTTTTTTCAATCTCACCGCTCTTGCTGTATGCACCCGCAATCGCACTGAATTCTTCCCCTGCCGCAAGTCTCTGCTGTATGGAATCTGCGGTGTCCTTGTCCTTGACGCATATCTGCTGGACACGGATAACCAGCGCCTCATCATCACTGATTTCCTCGTTGTTATCCTCCGTCAGGGAATCATACAGTTTCTGCGCCAGAGCGTACTGCATGTAAGCCTCTTCCACGTCCTTCTCGCTGATGTCCATGTAAGAGATTTCTTCCTCCTTAAGGGAATCGTAATATGCCTTTGCTGCCGCCTGCATCTGCTTTTGTTCCTCTTCCGTCAGGCTCATTCCCTGCTCCCTGGCCAGAAGCTCCATGCACACAATATGCGAAAGCTCCTGTATGGTCACATCCTTGACATATGCCTCCAGCTCCTGATCATTGTCCTGCCACAAATCCTGCCCGTATGCCTCTCCGTAGAGATTCCGGTAATTGCACAGATACAGCTTTGCCTGCTTAATGCTGCATTTATAATCATTAACTTCAAAGATGGTTCTCTGGTTATTCAGTTGCCTTCCCTCGATTCTGATCTCGGTATCCCCCACTCTGCAGCCTGTCAGCACTGTTGATACCATACAGGCTGCAAGAATAACCGCCATCACCCTTTTTCTTCTCATATATATCCTTTACCCCTCAACAATCAGATATCTGCCGTCCGGAATGGAAAACACTTCGCTCTCCTCCAAAAGCTCCTCATCATCAAGCCCTGAAATATCCATGCCTGCATCCTCAAAATAATCCCGGACATCTGCGATGCTGTCGCAGACCACTGCCATGCAGTCCTCCAAAAATGCCTCCGCATCCTCTCTGGTCTCTGCCACATTTTCCGAAAAAAGCCGGCTCTGGTGTGCCAGAAAATAATCCAGTACTTCTTCATCATATTCGTACATATCATTTCTCCTTTCATCACTTCTGACTGCTATTATATCCAAGAAAGAGACAGGATACAACCGATAGAAAGCCTTTTCCTTTAAAAATTGTATATGTCTATTCCCAGTTTCTTTATCTCCTGATAAAGCCTTGCCACCGGCAGGCCCACCACATTGTTGTAATCCCCCTTAATTCCACGGATATAAACCGCACACTGTCCCTGAATGGCGTAGCTTCCGGCCTTGTCCACAGGCTCGCCGCCAGCCACATAACGGGCAATCTCCTCCTCTGACATGGGATACATGTCCACATCCGTTTTCTCATAAAAAGAATGTTCCCCAATCCGGCCTGCCTTATCCATAAAGACAAGGGTTACTCCGGTATATACACTATGTGTCCGTCCCGCAAGCTGCGTAAGCATGTCTTTTGCATCCTCGTCATCCTTCGGTTTTCCAAGAATTCTTCCCGCACAAGACACCACGGTATCCGCTCCGATAACAAGAATGTCCTGCGGTGTGGAAAGCTCCCTGTGCTGATTCTGATAGGCAAGAATCCCGGAAGCCACCTCCTCCGCTTTCTGTTTGGACAACTCCAGCACCACGGCATCTGCCGCTGTCTGTGTGATTTTCTCCTCTCCCCGCGCCGGGCAGATTTCAAATTCAATTCCAACCTGCTCCAAAAGCTCCTTGCGGCGGGGTGATGCCGACGCCAGTACAATCCGACTCATAATGTAACCACCTCCTGAAGACTGAATGAATAAATATATTTCTCTGCTTTTCCGGAAAAAATCCTCTCCAGGGCATCCCCATACAAATCAAGCTGCATCTGATAGCGTTTCCGCAGCTCCTCCGCCTGCTCCACCCGGTCCGTCTTGTAATCCAGCAACTGAATTGTGTCCTCTTCTCTCCAGAACACATCAATGATTCCCTGCACCAGCACGCCATCCTGCTGCATGACAAACGGCTTCTCCCGGTACAGTTCGCCGCGAAGCGCCGCCTGTGCCATGCGCTCTGCCGTCTGTGTCTGTGCAAAAGTCTCAATCACCGGCGGATAAATCAGCTCATACCACTCTTTGGTCAGTTCACCGGCAGATAACATTCTGTTAAGTTCTGATTTAACAAACTGTTTTACCTCTGTTCTGCTGGACCTGTCTACCTGTGCAAGAGCCTGAAAATCCAAGCACTCCATAACGCGGTGAACCGCTGTACCACGGTTTGCCCCCAAAGCATGGTCTGTCTGCTCTGCTCCCCTTGCAAAGGCCGGGATATAAGAGTCCTTATCACTTTTGGCATAATCCGGCACCTCTTCCCCGCCCTCGGTCCTGTCATACTGCTGCACCAGAGAGACATGCTTAAGCTCAGAAACGGAATACTTGCTTTTCCGCCCGATTTCCCTCTGATAAGGATACTGATAGGAAAAAAGCTCATCATACCGGCTGACCTGACTGTCATCTGCGGCCTCTATCTGTTCCAGAAGCTGCCCATGGCTTATCTTCCGGTCTGCCTTTTCCTTCACCTGCGCCGTCACAATCTCCGCGACATCCACCGTGTCAATGGTGTACTTTTCCGGATAGGACAGCATTGCCGGAAGAACCCAGTCCATATAACTGCCAGCTTTTACTCTCTGGCGGTAACTGATTGGCATATGCTCAGTCCTGTTTCCGGTATAACCGGAAACTGTCTTTTCCAAATTCTTTATGACTCCCGATAAAATCAGTTTCTCCTTCGCTCTGGTCAGCGCCACATAGAGAATCCGGAGCTCCTCGCCCTGATTTTCCCTACGGATTCTGTCTGCAATCTCCTCCCGGTAAATGCAGTTCTTCTTCACCTTCGGGCTTCCCGTGACTTCCGTCAGTCCAAGTCCCAGATCCGCATGCACCACAAGCTTGTCCCCGGCATCCATCTGATTGAATTTCTTGGACAGCCCAGACACAAATACCACCGGGAATTCCAGACCTTTGCTCTTATGAATGGTCATAATCCGCACCACATCCGCATTTTCTCCGGACACATCCGCTTCTCCAAAGTCAATTTCATACTTTTGCAGCGCATCAATGTACCGTACAAAATGAAACAGTCCCCGGTAACTGGTTTTCTCATAATCCACCGCTTTCTCAACCAGCATTGCGAGATTTGCCGCGCGCTGCTCCCCTGCCGGAAGCGCCGCCACATAATTTCCGTATCCCGTCTGCTCCAAAAGCTCCTGTATCAGCTCATGAATTGGCAGATCCTGCTTTTCCCTGAGCGCACAATATGTCCTGTAAAACTCAAAAAGCGGTCCTTCTCCGGCTTCCCGCATCTCCTGCATGGCAGCCTCCGCAAACGTAACCGTCTCATCCTTCACACGAATCTCCGCCAGCTCCTCCTCGTCCAGCCCCACAATTGGTGATTTGAGTACTGCAGCCATCGGAATGTCCTGATACGGATTATCCAGAATTTTAAGCATATTGAGTACCGTCTGTACCTCCGTCGCGGAGAAATAACCCGTGGAAGACTCCACATAAGCCGGAATTCCATGTTCCTCCAGCACCTTCACAAAATCCGTTCCCCAGTTTTTGAGGCTTCGAAACAAAATGACGATATCCGAATAACGGAGCGGACGGGTGGTTCCGTCCTTCTGTGTCACCATGGTCTGCTTCATCAGTTCCTGAATCCGCACAGCCACCAGATGTGCTTCCAGCTCATGCTTATTCCAGTCCTTTTTGTCAGCAAGAAGCGGATCCTCCTCATCCACCAGAAGAAGCTCCGCATCCATACCGGTATTTTCCGGATAAGACGCTCCACAATAAAGTGCCGCCTCTTCGTCATACCGGACTTTTCCAAGATCCGGACTCATAATCTTATAAAAGATATCATTACAGAAATCCACAACCTCTCTCCGGCTTCGGAAATTCCTGTGCAGGTCAATTCTCTGCTGCAGCCCATCCTCCGTCGAAAAGCTGTCATATTTTTGCATAAACAACTCCGGTCTTGCCAGACGAAAACGGTAAATACTCTGCTTCACATCCCCCACCATAAACATATTGTGTTCCTTGGAGATGGCAAGCATAATCTCTTCCTGCACCTGATTGCTGTCCTGGTATTCATCAATCATAATCTCTTCGAAATGTGCCTGAAACTCCTGCGCCGTCTGCTTGCTGCACTTCGTCTCTTCATCCACCAGAATCTTCAGCGCAAAATGCTCGATATCGGAAAAATCCACAATCCTCTTTTTCCGTTTTGCCCGCTCCATGGCATCCATATACAAAAGCGTGACACGAACCAGTTCCTCCACCAGCGGACGCAGGCGCTTCAACTGCTCCAGTATCGCATCCCCATCCCCGGAAAAATACTTTTTCCGCATCTCCTCAATCTCTTTTTTGATGGCATTCCGCTCGTTCTGCACCGCCTCTTTCTTTAAGATATCGCCCGTATATTTGCGAACCGGAGACAGATTTCCAAACTTTAAACCGGCAAAAAAGTCCTTCACCGCCTCATAGCCTTCCAACTCCTTTGCCTGCTCCAACGCAGCAATGTCCTCTTCCAGAGTCTTTGCATAAACCGTAGGCCCATCTTCCGCCTGCGCGGTCACAAGCAGTTCCGAAAGTCTTTTTCGCATATCACAAAGCAGAAGCTTTGCATTTTCCGCAATATCCTGAAACATCGGTGTCTGAAAAAGACCCTCGGTATCCTCTGCCCGGTAAGGCTCACCCAGTCCCTGCACCCATTCCTTCGGCCATGGACTGCTCAAAGACATCCGATAGATTTTCCCCACCATATCGCGCACCGCAGCATCGTTTCGTTTTCCCGCATAGGTATCAATCAGATGCGTAAAGCTCTCCGACTGCTCCCCATAGCATTCCTCAAAAACCTGCTTTAATACATCCTGTTCCAACAGCCGTATCTCGCCCTCGTCCGCAATGCGGAAATTCGGATCCAGATGGATCTCATCAAAATGATTCCGCACCACAAACAGGCAGAAGCTGTCTATGGTGGTAATCATCGCATTGTGAAGAAGCGCCGACTGCCTGCGCAGATGGCTGTCCGCCGGATTCTTCTCGCACTGCTCCTCTATGGCATTTCCGATACGCTCCCGCATCTCTGCCGCAGCCGCTTTCGTAAAAGTCACCACCAAAAGCCTGTCAATGTCCATGGGATTTTCCGGATCGGTAATCCGTCTGATAATACGCTCCACCAACACCGCCGTCTTTCCGGAACCTGCCGCAGCGGATACCAGAATATCCCGGTCTCTGTATTCAATTACCTTCTGCTGCTCACTTGTCCACTTCATGCTGCGGTTCCTCCTTGTGCTGCTTTCTGCGTGCCAGTTCCGTCTCCATTTTCTCCAGCACTTCCTCTTTTTTCAGGTTCTCCGGATAACGGTAGGCATATCCCGGAATCTTTCCGTCCAGTCCGCAGACCGAAGCATACGGACAGTAATCGCAACTGCTCTGGGTTCCCATCCGGTACGGATTCACACTCACATCCCCGTCATAAACCGCCTGCCCGTTCTGCCGTATCTTCTCAGCCGTATAGCGGGAAAGCAGATTGAACTCTTCCGTGGTTGCCACATGGGAACGTGCCTCGGAGATTTCACCGGATTTTTTCAGTTCCAGAGGAATCACCTCAGATTTTCCTTCCAGATCCCGGTCCATTGCCCGGTAAATATTCTCATCCGCATTGACCAGACCATCCGGGCGAAGCGCCAGCATCAGCGCATGTTCTGCCTCTGCCTCTGTCATTTCTCCGTCCGCTTCCAGCACCGGATCATCAATGTGATAATAGAGCACACCTCCCGGCAGGATTTCCCTCCCCTGATATTTTTTCCGGCTCAGCTCGACTGCCGCATTCATATAGAACATGAGCTGCAACTGCAGGCCCTGATAGATGCGAACCAAGTCAAATTTTGTATTGCCGGACTTGTAATCAATTATTTTAATCGAGATATGATTTCCGTCATCATAGCTGTCCAGTCGGTCGATACGTCCGTTTAATTTCATTCGGACATCATCTGCCAATTCCACTTCCAACGCATCCACATCATACAGCTCGGCAAAAGAAATCTCAAAATCTTTCGGTACGAATTCCCCTGCCCGCACCTGTCCGGTCAGCGCCCATACCGTCCTCGAAAAAATCTCTTCCATCCGCTTTGCCCGGTAGCTATTCTCCGCCGTCCCATACATTGCGGCATTGGGATAGGAATCAAAAGCCTCCTGCATTGCCTCATGCGCCAGTTCTTCCCGCACCGTATCCGGGACGCCAAACCAGTCATACCGGGATTCCTCAAGCTTCCTGCTGTAACGCTCCAATGCCATGTGATACAGGTTTCCCATATCCACGCTCTCAAAGCCTGCAGTCTCCCGCTCCTTCAGTTTCAGGCCATACTGTAGGTAATGTGCATAGGCACAGGCCGCAAACTGCTCCAGCCGCGTAACACTCGCCGTCGGCTTTCTGCCGTACAATGCCAGCGCAACCGCCTTGCTGATTGGTGTATTGACATAAGTTTTGTATTCCGCCGCCAGAAGCTCCTCCACCCTGCGGGCATCCGCCTCATCCCCGTGAAGGAACCACTTGGCAAGCGCCATCCAGGATTCGTCTCTGTTTCCGTGCAGAAGATAATCTATGGCAGCGCCTTTTGTATAGAAATCCTCTCCTGCCTCCACATCTTCATATTCCCTTACTTCCAGTTGCGGAAACAGCTTCTTTAACATTCCGACCAGATAGGACGGGCGCACGCTTTTCCCCTCATGGTCAAGCTTGGAATAGCTGATATACAGTCCCTCTGAAGGCTTTGTCAAATTGCGATATAAATAAAATCTCTGGATAAAAGCCTGCTCCCGTACTCCCGGTGCCAGCTCCATATCCGCTTCCATCAGATATTCCCTTTCATACTCGGAAATAATTCCACCGGAATTGCCGGACTTTGGAATCACCCCGTCATTCACACCGATAAAAAATAAAATCTTGGTATAATCCAATCGGGTACGCTCGATATCTCCGATGGTTACGCTGTCATATCCCGGCGGAATCACAGCGACGGAAGCTGCCGACAGCCCCGCGTCCAGAATATCCGAAAACTCCTCAATATCCAGCTTTTCCTGTCCCAGAAGCGCATAGTATTTTTCCAGAAGTTCCATGACAATACGATAAATCTGTCCATACTCCTTCGCCTTTGCCTGCTCGTCCAGACTTAACAGCTCCTGCTCCCTGTCCCACAGTTGCTGCTCCACCTGCAGACGGACAAACATGGCATACAGCGCTTCAATTCCATCACTCACACAGGCTTCCTTTTTAGAGAACACCTCTGTAAGAGGCTCCAGAATATCATAGATGGTGACGCGAAGCTCCTCCAGTTTCTCCAGATCGTACAGGCTTTTCTGCGCCGGCATATGTACCCATCTTTTCTTCCAGGCTGCCCTTCCCCGGATGCCGGTGGCGGTCAGATACAAATCCAGCCTGTCCAGTTCCTCCTGCTCAATGCCACAGAATCCGCACCGCAGGAAACGCATCATGGCTTCATAGCTGTAATTGCTCTCCACCACCTCAAGCGTAGCCCTCACAAACTCGATAAACGGATGAAACAGGACTTCCTTCGTGGTATCCATAAAATACGGAATCTCATATTTGCGAAAGACAGACTCCACATAGCTTTGATAGTTCTCCACTGCTCCCGTCACAACCGCAATCTCCCGGTAATGATATCCCTTACGAATCAGCCGGTTAATTTCCCTTGCCACAAGAATCAGTTCCTCCCTTGGGGAACGCACTGCAGAAATCCGAATCTCCCGAACCTCTCCCTGCATTTTTTCGTATTGCGGACGAAACAGGTTCTGCTCCATAAAGGCAAGCGCCGGTGCATTTGCGAAACGCTTCTTCCCGCTGTCTCCAAGCACCACCGGTTCCAGCACTTCGATATGCTGCTCGTTTGCCATCTTCATCAGGGCTGCAATGGTCTTTTTTGACATATCAAAAAGATCTTCACTTCCGGTACTGTGATAAAAATCTTCCCGCTCATCCATGGTAAGCACAACAAAAATATGCTCCGCAATCCTTAAAAGTTCATGGAGCAGGTCATTCTGTATCGGTGTAAAACCGGTAAACTCATCAAAGACAATCACGCTGTCTTTTAAGATGGCTGACTGTGGTGCAAGCTCCTTTAACACATGCAATATTTCTTCAGCCGTGATATAACTTTCCTGCATATAGTCGTTAAATGCCCGATACATGGTCACCACGTCCTTAAGCTTTGCCGCCAGCACCGGGGAGATATCCTGCCGCCTTGTAATCTCCGTAAGCTGCTCGGGTGATACATTATACTGCACCAGCTCCGAGAGCAGGGATTTGATTTCCCCGATATATCCCATCCGGTTCATATTCGGGCGAAACACCGTAAGCTTCTCCTCCTGCTCTCCCGCAAGCTTTCGGAGAATCAGGTTTTTTCCTGTCTCCTCAATCACCTGTATATCATTTTTCCCCAGTTCATCAAACACACGGTACGCAAGTCTCTTAAAACTCAGCACGTCGATATTCATGATGGCATGGGCGGGTGCCAGCTCCACCAGTTTCTGCTGTGTCTGCAGGGTAAACTGCTCCGGCACAATCACAAGATAATTCTTCTTCGGATGCTTTCCTGCTTCCTCCACCACTTTCCGGTAAATATATTCTGTTTTTCCGCTCCCTGAGCTGCCAAGAACAAACTGTAGCGACATCTCTCTCTCCTTCATTTCCCATATTCTGCTACATCAACGATTGCGGTACTCCATCAAGTAGTTGCCTTGCACTCTTAGTAATATTTCGCAGGGGGGCATCGTGTTTTTGAAAGGCCAAGAATCGACAGGACCAAAGTGCTCCACGTGAGATAATAGCGTAAAAGTTGCAAATTGTCGGCAATTATGTGAAATCGTTTCTGGTCCAAACTCGATTCTTGACTTGAACAAAATATGATGCTCTCCTGTGAAATGGTACAATTTTTAACAGGCAATTACTTTCATGCAGTTTCGCAGTCTCCCATACTCTGTTACAGAGGATATATATTGGAAAAGACAATGGCTACCACGACGGTGAGAAGTCCCGAGACTGCTATGGAGAGACTGCTCATGGCACCTTCCACCTCACCCAGCTCCATAGCCTTTGCTGTTCCCATCGCATGGGATGCCGTACCGATCCCGATTCCCACGGCAACCGGATCCGTAATATGAAACAGCCTGCAGATAGTTTCCGCAAACATGTTCCCCAAAAGTCCGGTCACAACAATCGACGCAACCGTGATGGTCACAATTCCTCCCAGCTCTTCCGACATTCCCATTCCGATTGCCGTGGTAATGGACTTCGGAAGCAGTGTCACAAACTGCTTGTGGCTGAATCCGAACAGCAGCGCAAAAACCAGCACACAGACTGCGGAAGTCAGCGTTCCCGCCAGAATACCTGCCATAATTGCTTTCCAGTTCTTCTTAAGCGGCTCTATCTGCTCGTAAAGCGGCACCGCCAGCGCCACAGTGGCCGGTGTCAGAAAATACGACAGGTATTTTGCTCCGGACTCATAAGTCTCATAATCCACATGAAAGCACTGCAGGAAAACAATAATTAAAATAATTGAAATTAAAAGTGGATTAAACAATGCAACATTCCATTTTTTCTTGATAAGCACACCAATCTCATAAGTGAGAATACTGATAAACACTCCAAAAAATACCGAGTTCTGCCAAAATTCCTTCATTCTTCTTTTCCTTTCGCAATCTTCTTTTTCCGGGCCGAACGCATCATAGTCTGCGTCACCCTGCCGGATACGCCCATCACCAGAATCGTGGAAACCACGACAATGACACAGACCGGAAGCAGAATCGGCTTAAGCTCTCCCCAGCTTACCATCAGCCCCACTCCTGCCGGAATAAACATCATGGGCATAATTTCAATCAAAAATTTTGCCGTTTCACTTACCTGCGGCAGCTTAATCCAGCCTGCCATCAGCGCCACAAACAAAAGCACCAGCCCGTAAATGCTGGCGGGAATCTGCAAGGGAATAAAAGCATGCAACAGCTCCCCGATAAAAGAAAACAAAAGAATGATTAGTAGTTGTCTTAAATATTTCATGTCCTCACCTCTGTAAACAAACTCTGTGCCTATTCTATCATTTTTCCCACAGATATGGGAGAGTATTTATTAAAAAAAAGCATTTCCACAAAAACCCGCGGAAATGCTTCTTTCTTATACACAGTTGTTAAGCTGCCTGCTTTTCTTTCTTTTTGAAGAGCTTCTGGAAGCAGCTTGCCGCAACCAGCACACCAAGTACCATCAAAAGAATTGCAATAATGAGCTGCAAGCCATCTACCAGGAAGGTTGCATTTCCACTTGCGACATTGCCAATCAGAGCAATTGTCTTCTGGACAAGTGCCGTAAAGGTAACTGCAAGCATTGCAAACATCGGCACATACAAGGTCCAGCCGGTACGTCCGGTTGTCTTTAAGAATACAGCCAGAGCAATCAGTACCAGTGCTGCAAGAAGCTGGTTTGCAGAACCGAATAACGGCCATACATTGTTGTATCCGCCAAGGCATAAGAGCCAGCCAAAGAACAGAGTAATTACCGTTGCAAAATACTTATTGGTCAGTACCTTGCGAACCGGTCCCATCTTGGAAGGATCTGTGGTATCGTCATAGAACAGCTCCTGGAAAGACATTCTTCCGATTCGTGCAACAGAATCCAGAGATGTCAGAGCCAGAGCCGATACACACATGGTCATAAATACCGTTGCCACCTCTACCGGCAGTCCAAGTTTCTCCAAAAATCCGGCAACACCTGAGGAGAAGATGGCAAACGGAGTTCCCTCCGGCTTTGTGCCGTTTACTGCCACTGCACCGACAACAACAAGTGCAATAATACCAAGTAAAGACTCTACCACCATGGCACCGTATCCGACCATCGGCATATCCTTTTCATTCCGGATGGTCTTGGATGAAGTTCCGGAAGATACCAGACTGTGGAAACCGGATACCGCACCGCAGGCGATGGTTACAAACAGTGTCGGGAACAGATAAGACTTGCTTCCGTCTGCTGCCACAAGTGTAAATCCGTTGAAAGCATTCAGGTTCATGTCCGGATGTGCCACCAGCACACCGACCACTGCACCGATAATCATGCCAAGAAGCATATAGGTTGTCATGTAATCTCTCGGCTGCATCAGTAACCACATCGGAAGAACGGATGCAAGAAACAGATATGCCATAATAATGTAAATCCATACATTCTTATCTGCATAAATCGGAAGCTTCATACCGATTGCAAACATGACGATAATCAGACCAATGGCGAGAACGCCCTTAACAATCTCATTTATGTTTGTTACCTTTTTCAGAATCAGTCCCATGATAACCGCTACCAGGATAAACAGCATGGAAACGGATGCCGCTGCACCGTTTGCAAATACCGGCTCGGTAACTGCCTTTCCTGTTGCCGCATCTACCGGAAACGCCTGAAATGTTCCGGCTACCATATCCGTAAATGCTGCAATAACCAACAGAGTAAAAAGCCAGCAGAAAAGCATGAAAAGCTTACGTCCCATCTTGCCAATATACTTTTCAATCAGCATACCCATTGATTTTCCTTCGTTTTTTACCGATGCATACAAAGCTCCGAAATCCTGTACCGCACCGAAAAACAGACCGCCGATTAACAGCCAGAGCATAACCGGTACCCATCCGAATACAGATGCAAGAATCGGTCCGGTGACAGGTCCTGCTCCTGCGATGGAAGAAAACTGATGCGAAAATACCGTAAATTTTGAAGAAGGTACAAAATCCTGTCCATCCTCATACTTCACTGCCGGTGTCTCGGCCTTCGGATCAATTCCCCATTTCTTAGCCAGCCAGCGTCCGTACAATATGTAACCCAATGCCAGCACAAGCACACCGATTAACACAATTACTAAACTATTCATATCACACACTCCTTTTATTTTTCAGAAAATCACCTGCGTTTCACAAACTTTCGCGAAGATGCTACACATAAAGAGTCGCAAGCGACTCTTTTGCGCTCGAGCGGTATGCGCAGCATAAATTTCACATCCGCGAGGTGCGCATCCTGCCCGGAGGGCTTTTGTTTCATAGGACACGCTTTCCTATGAAACAAAAAAGCTTTCGTCTTTAACATCAACTGTCAAAGACGAAAGCCAATCAATTCTTCCGCGTTACCACTTTGCTTGCCATATAAAATATGACCACTCTGCCCTATCTTCCGGCGCTCAGCCGTATCAATAAGCTCCCCTGTAACGGTGGGACTCCGGTATGACTTAATCCGACAGTCAGCTCTTCGGCCGTCGTTTCAGTGTACTGCTTGCAGGGGATGTCGCCAAAAGATATCTGCTGTCTCACACCATCCGGCAGCTCTCTGAAAGAATTCTCTTAAGGTTCGTATGCCTGTTCATCGCATTTGATTCTCTGTTTCTGCTTAAGAATAGCACTGTCTGCTGCAAAAGTCAAATTTTTTTTCACAGCGTCTCCCCCCTACGGCATAGCCACATGCTCCAAAATCCCTGTCAGATGCGCAATTGCCACCCCGTAGTTGGTCATCGGAATCTCCTGCTCCTTTGCCCTGTCAATGCGTGACAGGACATACTTTCTGTTAAACATACAGGCGCCGCACTGGATAATCAGGTCATATCCAGACAAATCTTTTGGAAAATCCGTTCCGCTCACATTCTCTACCTGCAGTTTTTCCCCGAACCTCTTCCTGAGCATCCGCGGCAGCTTGACTCTTCCGATATCCTCCGCAAGCGGAGCATGGGTACAGCACTCCGCAATCAGAACCCTCGACTTCTCCGTAAGAGCATCCATCGCCTTTGCCCCCTGCACATAATAAGGCAGATCTCCCTTATATGCCGCAAAAAGTACGGAAAAAGAAGTCAGCATGCTCTCCTTCGGCTTGTTCTCATATACATAATCAAACACCTGCGAATCCGTGATAATCAGCTTTGGCGGTGCCGACAGCGTTTTTAAAGCAGGAATTAACTTGTCGGTTGTCACGCTCATAACCAGGCATTTCTTGTCCAGAAGCTCACGCAAGGTCTGTACCTGCGGCAGAATCAGTCTCCCATTTGGTGCCTGAATATCCTGTGGCATCACCAAAAGAACCAGATCCTCTTCTTTCACCATATCTCCGGTAATCAGCCGGCTTCCAAAGTTCTCCGGCACCTTCCGGACAAGCGCAGTCTTTACCTCGTCCATTCCCTCCCCGGTTTTTGCACTGACCGCCAATGCCTCTTCCCCGGTTTCTCTTTTCAAAAAGGCCGAAAGCTCTTCCGCATCCGCAAGATCCGTCTTATTGATGATAAACAGTACCGGTGTCCCCTTTTCCCGGAAATAACGGTACCACTTCAATTCCTCCGTGAAATTTTCACGGCTGCATTCACTGTCTGCCGCACATACCATGACCGCCAGGTCAGTTTTCTCCGCCGCAAGCTTTGTCCGCTCCACCCGCTGCCCGCCAAGACTGCTGTCATCATCAAATCCAGCCGTGTCGATGATGGTACACGCCCCCAACGGATGAATCTCCATTGCCTTGTATACCGGATCCGTCGTTGTTCCCGCCACATCTGCCACAATCGACACTTCCTGTCCCGTAAAAGCATTGATCAATGCGGATTTTCCGCTGTTTGTCTTTCCATACACACCAATGTGCAGCCGGTTTGCCGACGGTGTATCATTTAACGTAACGCCCATGCCCTGTCCTCCTTAAAAACGAAAGTCTCTCTTTCCTTCCGAGATATCGTGAATGTGCTCATAGGTAGTCTGCTTCACCTTCGGATTCGGAATCTTCTCAAGCTCGCGCTCAATCAGCTCCATTCCCAGTTTTCTGGTCTCCTCGCTTGCATAATCCTCCAGATATTCCTTTAAGGTCATAAGCGCATTCGGGTGACAGCAGTTTAAAATCTGCATGTTTTTGCAGAGTGCCATAAAACGGTCTCCGGTTCTGCCTTCCCGGTAGCATGCCGTACAGAAAGAAGGAATATATCCCAGCTTCATCAGCCAGTTCACCACTTCATCCAGCGTTCTCTGGTCACTGACGTCAAACTGCTCCGAAGTCTCGTTTGCAAGCTTCTCTGCCTCCGGATCTGCATAGCCGCCCACACTGGTTTTGGAGGCGCCGCTGATCTGGGACACTCCAAGCGGCAGCACCTTTTCGCGCACTGCCTGACTCTCACGGGTTGAGATAATCATTCCGGTATATGGCACGGAAATACGAATCAGCGCACAGATTTTTGCAAAAATATCATCACTGATGCCGTTGTCAAAAGCAGTCGGATCTATATCATCCGCTCTCTTAAGGCGTGGAACACTGATGGTATGCGGTCCCACACCGTGAACTGCTTCCAGATGCTCCGCATGCATGAGAAGACCTGCAAACTCATAACGATACTTGTCCAGTCCAAAGAGCACGCCAAGTCCCACATCATCAATACCGCCCTCCATGGCACGGTCCATGGCCTCTGTGTGGTACGCATAATCATGCTTCGGTCCGGTCGGATGAAGCTGTTCATAGCTTTCCTTGTGGTAGGTCTCCTGAAACAGCACATAAGTCCCGATTCCCGCATCCTTGAGCTTACGGTAATTCTCCACCGTGGTTGCCGCAATATTGACATTTACGCGGCGGATGGCACCGTTCTTATGCTTGATGCTGTAAATGGTCTTGATACACTCCAGAATATACTCGATCGGATTGTTTACCGGATCCTCTCCCGCTTCAATGGCAAGACGCTTGTGTCCCATATCCTGAAGCGCCGTCACTTCCTTCACAATCTCCTCCTGTGTCAGCTTTTTGCGCGCAATATGCTTATTTTTCATATGATACGGGCAGTATACACAGCCGTTTACGCAGTAATTGGACAGATACAGCGGTGCAAACATGACAATCCGGTTTCCGTAAAAATCCTTCTTAATCTGCTGCGCAAGCTCATAAATTTCCTGAATTTTTTCCTCATTTTCGCACGCCAGAAGCACGGATGCCTCCCTGTGGTTTAATCCTTTGCGCTCCTTCGCCTTCTCAATGATGGCATCCACCAACTCCATATTGTCCCTGTTGGCATCGGCATATGCCAGCGTCTCTCTGATTTCCTCGTCGGAGATAAATTCCTCCGCTTTTAATGATTTTACATCGTACATAGTATTCTCCTTTATCTATCTCTGTTCTCTGTAATCCCCTCTGTCTACTACCACCTGATAGCCAATCCCTTCCATGCGCCGCTGCATACAATATCTGCACTCTGCCGCCTCATCTACGGTACAAATCTTATTGTCGTAAAGCAGGTACTTATCCCTTACGGCAACCGGGGACAGATTCGGCATCACCACATTGGCTCCGGCCTGAATTCCTTTTTCCCGCCCCAGCGGATGAATGGTTCCAAGCGCCGTGGTTGCCGGAAGAAGTACACGCGGCAAAAGCAGGCGGATAATAGAAAGAAGCCGAAGCGTCATTTCCAGTGTGCCCACCTTTTCCGCTCCAAAAGGCGTGTCCTTCTGGGGGATAAAGGGGCCGATTCCCACCATGTGGGGCTGCAGCTTCCGAATAAACTGCAGATCCTCATACAACGTATCCACAGTCTGTCCCGGTGAGCCCACCATAAATCCGCACCCCACCTGATAGCCGATTTCCTTTAAGTTCCGCAGGCACTGCTTCCTGTGCACAAGGGACATCTCCGCCGGGTGCAGCCGCCTGTAATGTGCTTCGTCCGCGGTCTCATGCCGAAGCAGATAACGGTCCGCTCCCGCATCAAAATATGCCTGATAGCTGTCTTTTTCCTTCTCTCCGATGGAGAGCGTCAGGGCACAGTCCGGATAACCTGCCTTAATCTTTCGAATCAGGGCACAGATTTTCTCATCCGTAAAATAAGAATCCTCTCCGCCCTGAAGCACAAACGTCCGAAATCCCAGGGCATATCCATTCTCGCAGCAGGATAAAATCTCCTCCTCTGAAAGCCGGTAACGCTCTGCACACCGGTTGCTTCTTCGTATTCCGCAGTAGAGGCAGTCATTTTTACAGTAATTGGTGAATTCTATCAGACCTCGGATAAAAATCTGCTTTCCATACACCTCATCTGCCACCTCTCGTGCCTTTTCCTTAAGGCAGGCAATCTCTTCGTCCCCTGCCGTAAGAAGCAGGGCCAGGTCTTCCCTGCTGATGTTCTGTTCCTTTTGAATCCGATCAACGACTTCCCTTAACATTTGAATATACCGTCTTGGCACTTACGCCATCCAATCTTCCTATTTTTCCGGACAGGGCGTTAATCTCATCCTGCGGTGCATCCACCGCAACGCTGATAATGTTCACACCCTTGTCCCGGTACGGAATTCCCATTCTTCCGACCACACACTCCCTGTATTCATGCAGCAGATGATTCAATGGCTCCGCTGCCTCATCATTCTCCACAATGATTCCAATCAATGCAATTCTTGTCTCCATATTTTCTCCTACACATATTTTAATAAGTTCCTTTTTACAAAAGTATGAAATAAAAAAGCTGTACCCTCCAAATGGGTACAGCCAGTAAACGCTGCTTGCGCAGCGCTCCCTTATTCTTATGCCATACCTTTCACCTCAACCGTGGTTTCGGTGTCAGAGTCACTTTTGTTATAACTATTCTGATTAATGATGGAACAGACGGATTCCTGTAAAGCTCATTACCATTCCATACTTATCACAGGTCTCAATCACGTTATCATCACGCACAGAGCCGCCCGGCTCTGCAACATACTTCACGCCGCTCTTGTGTGCACGCTCAATGTTGTCCCCGAATGGGAAAAAGGCATCCGAACCAAGAGCTACATCCGTATTCTTATCCAGCCATGCTCGCTTCTCCTCGGCAGTAAAGACATCCGGCTTCACCTTGAAAATCTTCTCCCACGCGCCGTCTGCAAGGACATCCATATAATCCTCGCCCATGTACAAATCGATTGCATTGTCACGGTCTGCACGCTTGATGCCGTCCACGAACTGAAGTCCCAGCACCTGCGGAGACTGACGCAACCACCAGTTGTCCGCCTTCGAACCGGCAAGACGGGTACAGTGGATTCTGGACTGCTGTCCTGCACCGATACCGATTGCCTGTCCGCCCTTGACATAGCATACCGAGTTCGACTGCGTATACTTTAACGTAATCATGGCGATTGCAAGATCAATCTTCGCCTGTTGCGGCAGCTCCTTGTTCTGTGTTACGATATTGTCAAAAAACTTGTCATCAATGTGAAGCTCGTTTCTTCCCTGCTCAAAGGTAATTCCAAACACATCCTTGCGCTCAATCGGAGCCGGTTCATAATCCGGATCCATCTCAATCACGCAGTAATTTCCCTTTTTCTTCTGCTTTAAGATTTCCAGCGCCTCCTCGGTATAACCCGGAGCAATCACACCGTCCGACACCTCTCTTTTGATAACCAGTGCCGTCTCTTTATCGCAGACATCCGACAGGGAAATAAAATCTCCGAAGGAAGACATACGGTCTGCGCCTCTCGCGCGGATATATGCATTGGCAAGCGGAGTAAACTCGATATCCATATCGTCCACCCAGTAGATCTTCTTCTCCACATCGGAAAGAGGAAGTCCCACGGCTGCTCCCGCCGGTGATACATGCTTAAAAGATGCTGCCGCCGGAAGTCCGGTTGCCTTCTTCAACTCTCTCACAAGCTGCCATCCATTGAAGGCATCCAGAAAATTGATATAACCGGCTCTGCCGGACAATACCTTGATTGGAAGCTCACCTTCCTGCATATAGATTCTGGAAGGTTTCTGGTTCGGGTTACATCCATACTTTAATTCATATTCCTGCATTATTTTCTCCTCTCGTCTACTTGTTCTTGTTTACGATTCTGGACTCGTAAGCCCCGGTCTCAATGTCGATAAAACGTACAAAAAGGGACACTTTATTGTCCTCGTTCAGGTTCTTCCATACCATATCGGTAAAGCTGTCGATATCTCCGTCAATCTCCACCCAGGTCGGCTCTCCCTCAAAGCTCGGAAGCGGATTGCCATCTCCCATATAGGTATGGATGAAATGTCCCTCACCTGCCACCGGATTGGAATATGCAAAGGTATAACGGTTGCACGCATCCGGATTTCCGTTGTTGCTCTTCAAAATGGACATGGCGTAATTGAACTCACCCTTGTCGATATGCATGATTCCGGAAATGCGAGGTGTATAATTCGGCGCATCCGGCTCAAACTCTCTGGTTCGCAGAGACTGCTCAAAGGTCTGCTGCTTGTCCATCAGCTCATAAATCGTATCCGTCTGGTCTCCGTTTGTCACAATGGTCTTGTTGCCGAGCACACGCACCGGCGCATAGATAATCAGACTCGGATCCTCCAGCTTGGACGGATCAAACGCCTGTGTACGAATGCCCTCGCCGTCCTCCACAAATACGCGGTTTCTGCTGTTGGCACTTCTACCCATGATAAAATATGCCGTAACTGCCTTCTTTCCATCCTTAGAACGTCCGATGACGATACCCCGTCCCGGATACGTTGTCGCAGATAATTCTGCCGCAAGTGATACCTTGTTCATTTGCATTTCCTCCTGTTATTTAAATAAAAAGCCAACACGACCGGGCATGGCGCCCAGACGGTCGGCTTTTACTGTTATACTTCATGTGGTTGATTCCACTTCCGTCAGTCATATAACTGTTCTTATTTAACCATGGTTTTTTCAGCTTGTCAAGGCTCCGGAATCTTAATTTCTTTCTCTAAGTCAACTTCTGCCTGCTCTTATTATGCCAACTTGTGCGCATAATTGCAATACATTTTCATTTTACTTTGTATTATCTGATGAATTGTAAATTTCGTTAATTTATACAAATTCAAGTAGAGATTTTCTGTTAGTTTTCTATGTATTGAGTGCTGTTAATTTTTCTATAATTGTGTATAATACAAACAAGAGAACAAATTGTTCTCTTATGCGCTTGCTACTTGGCGCTTCCAAATTAAGTAGATTGATTAAAAAACACAGGTCATTAGTGTTTGAAATGTATGAATCGAAGAAATACGCCTGTCGTGTGGCGTTACTAAATTACACGAATAGAGAGCCTATAAAAATATAGGCTTTTTCTATTATTCAGGAGATAAAGTGCAAGAACATGGACTATATATTATCAAAAAAGACTTTTTGCAATTAGTACGTGATATTGGTGGCGATTGTGATTGCTATAATGGCAACAAACGCCCGATATATTGTTGCATTAAGGATAATTTAATTGAAGGGTTGTATTGGGCTATCCCAACAAGTGACATTAGCCATCGGACTGATGCGCAAAAATCTTATTACCAAAAGTGCTTGGAACTACCAAATAAGGATTTAAGAAGTTGCTATTATCATATAGGAAAAACAACTAAAGAGGCATTATATAAAATAAGTTCCTGCTATCCTATTATTGAAAAATACATAGACCATGAATTTAGTTCTTGTGGTAAACATGTAATTATTCGCAGAGCAGAAACAGTAAACGAATTGGAACGCAAATTAAAGAGAATTTTAGCCTTTGAATCCAGGAAACCGAACTATTTTCCTCAACATATAACCGATATAAAGAATTATTTAATCAATGAATTAATGAAAGAAGTTAAACCCTTTAGTGTGTAATAAGCTACGAGACGCGTCGACTCGGAAATCACAGATTTCCTCGTGCGCGGGCTGTCGCATTATTTTGGGACGCGATAAGCGACGACTCGGAAATCTCTGATTTCCTCGTGATCGCGTTGCTCTGATATATTACGCTACGAGACGCGTCGACTCGGAAATCACAGATTTCCTCGTGCGCGGGCTGTCGCGTTGTTTTTGGGACGCGATAAGCGACGACTCGGAAATCTCTGATTTCCTCGTGATCGCGTTGCTCCTCAAATGAAAAGAAAGAAGCTCTGGAAAGCAAATAAATTTTCTTTCCAGAGCTTCTTTCTTTTCATTTTCATCGCTTATCGCGTCAGTTTTTGAAACTGTGCACAGGTGCCGGAATACGTCCTTTTCGATTGATGAAATCGTCACAGGAGAATTTGTTGACCGGCATAATCGGCGCATAACCGAACAGTCCTCCGAACTCGACGATTTCGCCCACATCCTTACCAATTGCAGGAATCAGACGTACCGCCGTGGTCTTCTGGTTAATCATTCCGATTGCCATCTCATCCGCTACGATACCGGCAATCGTTGTTGCCTTTGTATCTCCCGGAATAGCAATCATATCCAGTCCGACGGAGCAGACACAGGTCATTGCCTCAAGCTTCTCCAGTGTCAGTGCGCCCGCTTCAACGGCATTGATCATACCCTGATCCTCACTGACCGGAATAAAGGCGCCGCTTAAACCACCCACGTAGGAAGAAGCCATGATTCCGCCCTTCTTTACCTGATCGTTCAAAAGGGCAAGGGCTGCCGTGGTACCCGGTGCGCCCGCATGCTCCAGTCCGATCTCACAGAGAATGTCTGCCACACTGTCTCCGATTGCCGGAGTCGGTGCCAGGGACAAATCGATAATTCCAAACGGAATGCCAAGCTTTGCGGATGCTTCCTTTGCCACAAGCTGTCCCACACGGGTTACCTTAAAGGCGGTCTTTTTGATGGTCTCGCAGAGTACCTCAAAGCTCTCTCCGCGTACTTTCTCCAGTGCGGTCTTAACCACTCCCGGTCCGCTGACACCAACGTTTATGATGGCATCTGCCTCTGTCACACCGTGGAAAGCTCCCGCCATAAACGGATTATCGTCCGGCGCATTGCAGAATACCACCAGCTTGTCACAGCCGAAGATACCCTTTTTGTGAGCTTCCTCTGCAGTCTTTTTAATAATCTCTCCCATCAGACGTACCGCATCCATATTGATACCGGTCTTGGTGGAGCCCACATTCACGGAGCTGCACACCACATCCGTCTCCGCCAGTGCCTGCGGAATGGA
The DNA here is from genome assembly GCA_029227035.1 of Lachnospiraceae bacterium. Classification (GTDB taxonomy): domain Bacteria; phylum Bacillota; class Clostridia; order Lachnospirales; family Lachnospiraceae; genus Roseburia. Next base: position 42,347 of record JAQXZD010000099.1, on the reverse strand, counting down.
GCGAATCAGATTCTCATCTGCCTTTGTCATACCCTTAGATACAATTGCGGAATAACCGCCAATCAGATTGACTCCGACCTTCTTTGCCGCACGATCCAGTGTGTGCGCGATGGTCACAAAATCCTCCGGCTTCTTGCAGGCCGAACCTCCCACCAGTGCAATCGGTGTCACGGAAATTCGCTTGTTGACAATCGGAATACAATAATGGTTCTCAATATCCTCTCCTACTGCCACCAGATCCTTTGCAACCGTTGTAATCTTGTCAAAAATCTTTTCATTCAGGCGATCCAGATCGGAATCAATACAATCCAGCAGGCTGATGCCCAGCGTAATGGTCCGAACGTCCAGATTTTCCTTCTCAATCATATCATTTGTTTCTATTACTTCACCGATATTAATCATCCGTCTGCTCCTTCTTATATACGATGCATTTTTTCAAATATTTCCTCGCGCTGGCACTTGATGGCAACTCCAATCTGATCGCCAAGCTGGTCCATCTCCTCCGAAATCTCGGCAAAGGCTTTTGTTGCCCCGCTCATATCAACAATCATCATCATATTAAAGTAACCGGACACAATTGTCTGTGAGATATCCAGTACATTGATTCCGTTATCTGCCAGATAGGTACACACCTTTGCGATAATTCCAACGGTATCCTTTCCAACAACAGTGATAATTGTCTTTTTGATTGCATTTTCCATAATGTTCTATTCTCCTTTCACTTTCACTCTGCCCGCATTACAGGAGAAACCGTATCCCGCTTTGCCACCTGCATCGGGAAATCGTCTGCCTTGTACGGATTATCGCCCATCGTAACCTCCAGACGCACCGCCTCATAGGCAAGCTCCTCGTAATTGTTTTCTTTACTCAGATGCCCAAGCATCACTGCACCAAATCTATCATGAAGAAGTTCGCCGAGCAGTTGCCCGCTCCGCTCATTCGACAGATGCCCTCTGTCTCCCATAATTCTCCGCTTCAGCGGATAAGGATATACGCCTGTCTCCAGCATATGTATATCATGATTTGCTTCCAGAAGCAGCAAATCCAGTCCCTGCAGTTTTCCTACCAGTTCTTCGTCGTAATTGCCAAGATCCGTCACCACCGCTGCCTGCTGCTGCCCGCTTCGAATCCGGTAAGCCACCGGCTCCGCCGCATCATGGGAAATGGCAATGGGTGTAATAGACAAATCCTGAATGGTAATTTCTTCCTCCGGACATACCGGATGAAACAGTTCCTCATCAATTTTTCCCACAGAAGATGTATTTTTGATTGCTTCAATGGTTCCCTGGGTGGCATACATCGGCAGTCCGTACCTTCTTGCCATCACGCCGAGTCCCGCAATATGGTCGATATGCTCATGGGTAACAAAAATCCCCTGCATCTCCTGACTCTTCAAATCAATGGAATTGAGTCCCTGTTCAATTCTCTTTCCGCTGATGCCTGCGTCAATCAGTATGTGGCAGTCATCCGAACCGACACATATGCAATTTCCGCTGCTTCCGCTTGCAATACTGCATAATTCCAACATTTTACTGCTCTTTCCAATATAAATCAATCCGATCGCCATTGTGAAGCGGCTGTGAAAACTCTGCCTGCTCCCCGTTTACCAGTGTGGCGATTGCTCTTCCCTGCCCGGCATTCAGGTCAAAGGTAATCCGGTCAAAGATGTCCACAAAGATATAACTCTCTTTGCCCATCAGTTCAACCGTCTCTCCGTTCACCGACACAATGCAGATCGTTTCATTCTGCGGAGGGATGGTTTCCGGTTCTTCCTGCGGTACCTCACCGTCCGCTTCGTCTTCATTGCTTTCTCCTGTAGCATTATACAGATTCTCAGGCTCCGGTGCAACCCCGAAACCGGAAAGAGTCCAGTCGATTGAGAAATTTTCATACACCAGTGTGTCCAGATTGGCTACCCGGTTATTGACCATAATCTGATAATTTTCATCGATTGTGGCATCCATGAACTCCGCCACCTGACCAACTGTGTAGAAGTTTCTGGTCTCAATGACATCCCCTTCCTGAATCTCATAGCTTTCCGGCTCCAGACTTCCGTTTACCTCCACAAACTTCGGGCATACCACCCTCTGTCCGTTAATCATAAAGGAAATCGTAGACTCGTGATATTCCGCCAGTTGTCCGATACGGTACACGGCATCTTCTCCCGCCGTGGAAGGCTCAATGACAATCTCGCTGTTTGGCTCAAGAGGCGTATTGATATGCGCAGGCTTGCCGTTCATGGTAACCTTTGCCGCCTCTCCCGCTTCTCCTCTTGCGATTCGCGCCGCACCGTTGACCGTAAAATTAATCGGCACGCCTCTTCTTGGGAAAAGCTGGTCATTCGGGAATCCCGCCTGAAGCGCAGCATCCACAATGGTCAGTCTGTTGTTGTCATACAGCTTTAACCGCTCTCCGTTAAAACGAACCATGATAAAGTTGTTCTTCTGCTCATAATAATTCAGACAGATACCAATCGGGGTAACCAGAAGCGGATCCTTTTTGATATCCTCCTGCTCAAAGATCACTTCTTTTAAGACTTCCTCGCCTCTTAATGCCACACGCTCCTTCGGCAGATCCAGACGCTCCGCAAGCATATCCGTAAAACCGTGTATCTTGCCGCCTCCGCCGACCACAAAGCAGGCGCTCACCGTCTTGTCACCGTTTAACTCCTTAATCTTGGCGGCAACCTCCGTCGTAATCTTATCCACCGTCGGCGCTACCAGATCCCACACCTCTTTGGACGGAATGGTATGGGTGATGCTCATGATGTCTTCATAAGTAATCTCGTCCTCTGTGGTGGATGCCAGCTTCATTGCCTCCGCCATCTTAAAATCGACCAGATAGTTCTGCACAATCAGCTCGGTCAGCTCATCTCCCGCATATGGAATCATACCGTAAGCGATGATGCTTCCCTCTTTGGTGATGGAGATATCGGAAGTTCCTGCTCCCACATCCACCAGCGCGATATTCAGCATCCTGAAGTTCTCCGGAATTGCCACATTGATTGCAGCGATAGGCTCCAGAGTCATATTGGCAACGGTAAGTCCCGCCTGTCCCACTGCGGAATACAGACCGTCCACAACATCTTCCGGAAGGAAAGTCACAATAATGTCCTCCCCGATTTTGTTTGCCTTATGGTCCTTGATACTGATAAACACTTCGTCATTCAGATAATATTTCATAACCGAATAGCCGACACAGTAAAACCGGTAGTTGGTATCATTCTTTTCCTTCAAAGTCTTCTGGGCACTCTCCACGCCAAGCAGATCCAGTGTATGCAGATCCTCCGCGGAAACCACAGTCTCCTCCGCGTACTCATATTCCACATGCGTTGTCACGGTCTTAAGCACTCGTCCTGCGGCTGCGATACATACATCCGTCAGCGGCTCTCCAATCTGTGATTCCAGCTCTGCCTTCACCGCGTTAATGGTTCTGCCCACTCTGCCGATATCGTGAATCTGTCCATCCAGCATGGCTCTTGTCTCATGCTGCTTCATATACTGTGCCACCACCACAAACTCATTCTCTTCTGTGCGGTATCCAACGGTTCCCACCACATTGCGGGTTCCAATGTCCAAACCAAATACGTTCTCCATATGCTTTCTCCTCAAAGCTTTCTCAATCTGCGTCAGGGTATCTTCCAGAGCTCCGTTGTTGTCAATGACCACTTTGCAATGCCTGCGGTATTCCTCCTCGCTTAACTGGCTTGCAAAAATCCCATCCACTTTTTCATCCGAATAGCCTCTGGATGCTTTCAGCCGTTCCCTTCGAATTTCCCTGCTGGTATAAATATACCAAAGTTCGTCGCAAATTGCATCATAATGTTCTTCGATTAACAATGCCGCTTCCAGAACCAGAAGCTCAAGCTCTCCTGCCTGCCGCTCTTTTTCCGCCTGCGCGCACACATATTCCCGGACTGCCGGATGCACAATGGCATTCATCTCTTCCCTCTTTCCGTCATCCGAAAAAATGACGGCTGCCAGCTTTTCCCGGTCAAAATATCCGTCCGGCTGCCAGATGTCTTCCCCTTTAAAGTGCTCACGCAACCGCCTGTAACATTCTGTTCCCGGTTCCATCAGCTCATGGGCGATATCATCCGCCAGCATTACTTTTGTCTTCGGTTTTGTTGCCAGATAAGAAAGTATCTGCGATTTTCCGGCTCCGACTCCGCCGGTTATTCCAATAAACTGCATATCTAATGTGCCTCATACCAGTCCGCGCCGCACTCGGTTCCCACAGCAAGCTCCACCTGCAAATCGGCGGCTCCCTGCATCTCTTCTTCCAGCAGTGCTGTCACGGCATCTTTCTCTGTCTCAACTGTCTCAATTAAAAGCTCATCATGCACCTGAAGAATCAGACGGGATTTGTATCCCTCCCGGATCAGGCGGTCATGTACACGAATCATTGCAATCTTGATAATATCCGCCGCCGTTCCCTGAATCGGTGCATTCATTGCCACCCGTTCCCCGAACTGCCGCTGCATATAATTGCCGGAAGACAGTTCCGGAACCGGACGGATTCTTCCGTACAACGTTCTTGTAAAGCCTTTTTCCTTTGCTTCTGCGACCGTCCCGTCCAGAAATTCCTTAATCTTCGGATAGGTCTCAAAATAGCTGTCGATAAAGCCCTGTGCCTCCTTCTGGCTGATGTTCAAATCCTGACTTAAGCCAAAGGCACTGATGCCGTACACGATTCCGAAATTAACTGCTTTGGCATTGCGTCTCTGCAGGTCACTGACCTCATCAAAAGGTACATGGAACACAGACGCCGCCGTACTCCTGTGAATGTCCTGATTCTGACGGAAGGCCTCAATCAGTTTTTCATCCCCGGACATATGCGCCAGAAGCCTGAGCTCTATCTGGGAATAGTCCGAATCCACAAACAGATTTCCCTTCATTGGATGAAAAACTTTTCGAATAATCTTTCCCCGCTCAATCCGAATCGGGATATTCTGCAGGTTCGGATCGGTGCTGCTCAATCTTCCGGTCGCCGTAATGGTCTGATGGAAAGTGGTGTGAATCTTTCCGGTATCATCAATGTAATTGGACAGTCCGTCCGCATAGGTCGATTTCAGCTTGGTCAGCTTGCGATACTCCAGTATATCCGCCACAATCGGATAATCTGCCGCCAGCTTGTCCAAGACTTCCGCGGAAGTGGAATATCCCGTCTTGGTCTTCTTACCGTTTGGCATCTGGAGCTTTTCAAACAGAATGTTTCCAAGCTGCTTCGGGGAATTAATGTTGAATTCCTCTCCCGCCTGCTCATAGATTTTCTTCTCCAGCTCCGTGATGGACACCGAAAGTCTGTCTCCATACTCCCGTAACGCATCCGCATCAATGCAGATTCCCTGCTTTTCCATATCGGAAAGCACGAACACCAGAGGCATCTCAATTTCTTCCATAAGCTGCGTCATTCCGTGCTCCCGAAGGCCTTCCGTAAGGAGCGGATATGACTTCCATGTCACATATGCTTCATAACATGCATAGCGCATGGCTTCGGTCTCGTTCTCCAAAAGCATCTCAGCCGCGGTCTTCTTTCCCAGCAGTTCTCCCTTTGCCGGAAGCAATAGTCCAAGCTGGTCTTTTGCCACATCATCATACGGATAATCTCCCTTCAGGGGATTTAACAGATAGGCGGCAATGGTTCGGTCGAAAAAGCGGCCTCTGGTCTTCAGATAACCGTCCCAGTCATCCTCGCCAGCTATGTGCAGGTACTTAAGCTGCCCTTTCAAATCCGCTGTCAGAAGTTTTTCTGCCTCTGACTTGAAAAGTGCTTCCTCAAGATAAGAAGCCGTAAGCTCTTCTCCTGTCACAAAAAGACAGCAGTCCTCCTCGGAAAAAGCCACCGCCATACCGCAAAAATCTTCCAGAATACAAAATGCCAGAGGAGCATTTCCCACTTTTTCCCAGATGGCGTCAGCCTCCTTTTTTTCCTTTACAATCCGGAACTTCTCCTCCACATTGTTCTTCGGTCCCTTCACCTCAAAACGTCCCAGAAGATTCTTAAATTCCAGACGTTTGCACAACACAAAGGCTTCCTCTGTATACAGATCCGCGGCAGTTTCAAGTGTCGCATTGGAAAAATCATAGGCGATCGGAACATCCGTAATGATGGTTGCAAGCTCCTTACTCATCACTGCCTGTTCCCAGTATTCCACGATATTTTTGGATGCCCGCGGCGGCTTCACGGTCTCTGCATGGGCGTGAACCTCCTCAATGCTTCCGTACTGTGCAATCAGCGCGGTCGCCGTCTTCTCGCCGATTCCAGGCACACCCGGGATATTGTCTGCCGTATCGCCCATCAGTGCCTTGACATCAATAAACTCCTTCGGTGTCACCTGATAACGCGCTTTGACATCCTCTGCCAGATAATCCTCTATCTCGGTTCCGCCCTTCTTGGTCTTCGGAATCCGGATTTTTACATGCTCCGTCGCAAGCTGCAGAAGGTCGCGGTCTCCGGATACCACGGATACATCCATGCCTTCTCTCTCACCCATTCCGGCAATGGTTCCAAGAAGATCATCTGCTTCGTAGCCTTCCTTTTCCACAATGCATACCCCCATGGCGGTAAGCATCTCCTTCATGAGCGGCACCTGCTGGCGCAGCGCATCATCCATAGGTCCTCTGGTGCCCTTGTAGGCTTCATACATCTTATGGCGGAAGGTCGGAGCATGCACGTCAAATGCCACCGTCAGATAATCCGGTTTTTCTTCCTCCAGGATTTTAAAAAGAATATTGAGAAATCCATATACTGCATTGGTGTGTAAACCCTCTGAATTGGTCAGATCCGGCAAGCCGAAAAATGCCCGGTTCAAAATACTGTGCCCGTCAATCAGTACCAGCTTTTTACTCATTCTCTGCTCCTTCCTCACTCACTTTTTCCGTGGCCGCTCTAAGCCACGCAAGCTCCTCTCCCTCCAAATAAGGCGCCACGGTCTCGTACACCTTCTCATGGTAAGCATCCAGACGGCGTTTTTCCGTCTCCGTCATCTGCTCCGGAAGAATCGCATCCAAATCAAAGGGCACATATGTCAGATTCTCAAAATACATAAACTGCCCATATTCATTCTTCTCTCCCTTGCGGCACAAAAGCTCATTCTCCAGACGAATCCCGAACTTTCCTTCCAGATACACGCCCGGCTCGTCCGTTGTCACCATGCCTTCCTCCAAAACTGCCCCGGCTTCTCCGTGCCAGCGAAACGCATTGGTGCCCTCATGAACGTTCAGGATATATCCCACGCCGTGCCCGGTTCCGTGCCGGTATTCCAGTCCGGCTTCCCACAGTGGCTCCCTTGCAAGAATATCCAGATTTTTTCCGGTACATCCGTACAAAAATTTTGCATTCATAAGATTCAGATTTGCCCTGCACACGCGGGTATACAGTTCCTTCATCTCCCGGGTAAGTTTCCCCAGCGCAAAAGTTCTGGTGATATCCGTGGTGCCCTCCAGATAATGTCCCCCAGAGTCCACCAAAAGAAATCCTTCCGGCTTCAAAGGGACATCCGTCTCAGCAGTCGCTGCATAGTGTACAATTGCGCCGTGCTCCGCATATCCGCTGATGGTCTCGAAACTTGGCTCCAAAAAGCCATCCATGTCTGCCCGAAGACCGGTCAGATATTCCGACACGGAAAGCTCCGTCATGGGAACCTTCCCCACATTCTTTTTCAACCGGTACATAAACCTGCACATTGCAACCGCGTCTTTTACATGCGCCTTCCTGATATTTGCCAGCTCTGTCTCGTTCTTGACCGCCTTCATCCGGCTTACCGGTGACGGCTCATCCACAATCCTGTTTTTCTCTGCCAGCACACTGCAGATACGGTCATTTGCCACGGAAGTGTCCAAAAGTATTGTCTGGTCCTGAATGTCTTCCAGATATCCGTAAAAGCTGTCATAGGGCTTTATCGTAATTCCGTTATCCAAAAGACAGGTTCGCACGTTCTCATCCGCTGCCTCTTCCTGCAGGAAGAGGATTCCTTCCTGCTTCGTAAGAACCAGATAGGACAGTGCCACCGGCACATAACAGATATCATTTCCACGAAGGTTCAGAAGATAAGCAATATCACATAAGGAAGTCAGAAGATGCAGGGATGTCTCCTTCTCCTGCATCTTCTGACGCACCTCTGCCAGCTTGTCCGCCGTGCTCTGTCCACTGTATGCCGTATCCAGTATCCACACCGGCTCCCCGGACATCTTTGGTCTGTCCATCCAGATAAGCCCGACCAGATCCTCCTCTGTCTGCAGACTGCCGTGCTTTTTTTGCACAAGGGCACGCAATTTTTTGCCCCATTTTCCATCCAGCACGCGGCCGTCAAATCCGAGACATTCTCCCTCTTTCAGGGTATCTTCGATATACTCATCCACCGTCGGGACACCCTCTTCGCCCATCCGGTAAAGTGTAATGCCTGTCCCCGCAAGCTGTTCTTCCGCCTGCAGAAAATATCTGCCGTCCGTCCATAACCCGGCTTCCGTCATGGTAATCACGGCGGTTCCCGCGGAACCGGTAAAACCGGTCATGTACTCTCTTGCTTTAAAATATTCCCCTACATACTCGGACATGTGAAAATCCGCTGTGGGAATGATATAGACCGCAATGTTTTTCTTTTTCATTTGTCCTCGAAGCGCAGAAAGTCTCTCCGGGATCATTACTACTCCTCCTTCATCTCAAAGAACTTGGTATCCAGTTCCGGATAAGATCTCTTCAGGGAAATCGGCTTGCCGGAACGTGTCAGGAAGCAATGGGAACTTCTTCCCGTGGTACGCAGCTCCCCGGTCTCTTTATCCGTCATGGTATATTCAATCTCCATCTTGACTCCGTTGTACTTCACCAGTCTGGTCTCAATCACCACCACATCATCAAAGTGAACCATGCTGTGATACTCCACCGAAATGGCAAGGACCGGGCTGATAATCTCCATTTTTTCCATCGCCTTATAATTCAGGCCGATCTGGTCCATCAGATCCATTCTTGCCTCTTCCATCCACTTGACATAATTACTGTGGTGAATAATTCCCATCTGATCCGTTTCATAATACTGCGCTTTGTGCTCATACGGATGTATTTTTATGTCCGTTAATGGCTCTGCCACTTCAATTTCCTGTCTCATCATGCATACCTCCTAATGATTATCTGTTCTGTCTTACATCAGTTTAAAGAAAGCTCCTATGACATCTATGATAAAAAGCATTGCCAGAAGCTTAAGCCATGTGATTGCAGTCTGATGGTCTTCGTCGATAAGCTGGCAGAAGACCGGCTGTACCACATATTTCAGGAACAATGCCGAGACTCCGAAGAACAACACCGAACGCAGGCACACATATCCTCCGACGTTCAGCCAGTTCCAAATCTCCACATTGTAATCCCACAGGCGGATTCCCAGCCTGTGAAACAGGATATATCCAGTCAAAAACTCCACAATTCCGGAGACGGCTCCCGCCGTCAGGAATACCAGAAACGGACTCTTTTTCAGCTTCTCCGTGCTGACCACGATAAGCATTGCCCCAAATCCATAGATGGGTATCCATGGTCCGAAAGTGGTTCCCCGCTTCACAAAATATCCCAGATCTATCCTGTAAAAAACTTCTTCGTATAAAAACCCAAACACTCCCCCGAATAAAAACACCATCACCAGCAGAAGCGGCGTAATCTGTCGCTCCTTCATCCAGTCAATATCCCTTATTCTCATAACTCTTATCCTTTGTCTGATCTCCTATCTGTTGCTATTCAAACAGCGAGGTAATGGCATCCCAGATTTTTGAGAAAAAATTCTTAACTGCGGCTCCGATTCCTTCCCCGTCCACCGCATTGCTTAATTTGTCTGCCCATTCCTGCGCCTGGGATGCGATACTGTCCCAGTCCAAATCGACGCCCTGAAGTTTTTCCAGAAGATCCATGATTTTTTCCTTATCATCCTTTGAGATACCCAGATCGTATTTCCCGGCATATTCATCGATTGCCTTTTCCATCTGCTCTCTTGTATCCAGATCTCCGTTTGCCATCCTTCCTTTCAGGTCGGCAATCATTGCTTCGATGTCCTGAGAGTTTCCCTTGATGCTCTGCTCCAGTTCCCCGGTGGTAACCAGCTCATCCATGGCGGCGTCCACCACATCCTCATCCAAGGTCTCCCCGGACAGTTCTTCATATGCTTCAAAGGTTCCCACCAGAGCCGCTGTACCGGACAACTCAAAAGGTCCCGCAACAATCACATTGGCATCCGAAATTCCTGCTGTTGCCAGCGCATTTTTGTACATACCTGCCGTACAGTAATTGATGTTATATGTAGAAACCTTAAGTCCGTCCCCTTCCTCCGTCAGGGAAACCAGAACGGAAGAAAGTGCGCGGGTTCCGATTTTCTCCTTTGGCACATAAGCATCCAGATATTTATGCTCCTCCTCATTGCTGACATAGACCACATCATACTGATCAAAATCTGCGGCTTCCACGCCCATATAGGAAAGAACCTTATGCTGCTCGTCTGCAGTCAGATCTGCTCCCAGTGCCAGATACGGCTTATCCTCCAATGTGATATCCACATCATCTCCGGCTTCCGTAGTCTCTTCTTCTGCCGCATATACCGGCATTGCAGTGGTAAACGTCCCTGCTGTGGTCACCGCCGCAACCGCAAGCACCAACAATCTCTTTGCAAACTTGTTCATCTTCTACCTCCTTTTACCTCCAAATATACCGTATATCCAGAGAATTTTCAACTGCGTTAATTTCTGCCAATGCCCCGCTTACCACCGGCATCATCGGTGACAGATGCCCGATATCCAGATCCATAAGAATCGGAACCTGATAATCTGCGAGAAGATCCGTCACTGCCCGGTACTGATCAATGCCAAACATTTCCTCCCCATAACAGAGAGGTCTTCCGATCAAAAAGCCTTTTACATAAGAAAACCATCCGGCATTCTTCATCTGCCAGATTGCCCTGCGGATGGACATAATGTTTAAGTCACAGGCTTCCAGGAACCAGATGATTCCGTCCTCCTTATAACGCTCTGCAAACTCTTTCGTTTTATCATATTCCGTTCCAAGTAAAGTCACCAGACAATCCATGCAACCTCCAATCAGCCGCCCTGTCAGGTGCGCTTCCTTTCCCTTATGATACCGAATCTGCATCGGCTCCGTAAGATTATAGGGAACAAGCGGATGCTCCTCATCCTTTAAGGATTCTTTCTCCCACATGTCGTAATTATGCACCTGCTCCGTTTTTCCGCAGAGAAGGTCCAGTGCATCCTGCTGTGACTTGTGCCACGGCTCCATGCCAAAGGCGGCTGCGCAGGGACCATAAATGGCCGCCGTATCACAGATTGTGGCAGACAGAAACGTAAAGTTTGTATTATCCGAAAATCCCATATACCATTTTGGTTTTGCGGCTTTTATACGCGCGAAATCCAGATAGGGAATAATCTCACACATCAGTTCTCCGCCGCCGCAGGAAATCAGGATGTCACTCTCCTCATCACAGTAGCTGTCATTTAACTCCTGTGCGCACAACTGCGGTTTATTGCTGATTCCGATTCCCTCATCCAGAAAACAGTTCGGTCCCGTCTTCATCCTGTATCCCATCTGTCTAAACTTTGTCATTGCATTCTGAAATGCTGTATAATACGGCTCTGTCGCACACCCAAAGGACGGTGCCACAAACCCGATTGTTCCGTTCTCCTTCAAAAATTCCGGATATCTCACTTTTTATCTCCTTTACAAACACAAACTAAAAGTCTCTTGCAAAATTACCTGAAAACAATTGTTACATTAAAATCAAAACCTTCCGCAGTAACATATCATATTTTGTTCAAGTCAAAAATCGAGTTTGCATCAGGAACGATTTCATATAGCTACTGATAATTTGCAACTTTTATGCTATTACCATTATTCAATGGAACCCTGATACTGTCGATTTTTGGTCTTTCACAAAACATGATACGCTCCTGCAGAATCCCCATAATAATACAAGACAATTGTTTTCAGGTGATTTTACAAGCATTTACTTAACCCGAAAAAACCACTGTGCAGTGCACAGCGGTTTAAGCCATCCCGATTAGTACCTGATATTTGATTTTCTGCTGGGAATACCGTATGTAGGCAATCATATTCTCCAACAGGGAAAATTCCTTTCTGTAATGGAATCTGGTGCGGTAGGCAATCCCCTGCCGGTTGCACCACATATATATGTCATTTAACCCAATCTCTCTGATTTTCTTCAGATTCCTGGTGAAAGTCGCAATCTTGGACAAATCCCTCTCATCACTGACATAAAGATAAAAAACCGTATTCGGGCACTCGATTAAAACCTGCCCCTGTGCTTTTTTCCCCATATATCCAACCTCCCTCATAACATTCATTTGTCTAATACCATGGTACTACAAAATTCGACAAAATGCCAGCAAAATTTGAATTATTCACAGCGGCAAGTGAAAGTATAAATTCGGACGTCAAGCTTGCTTGTAAGACGAATTTATACTTTCGCCTGCCTGGTGAATAGAATTCACCCACCACACAGCCTCAGACATTAGCTGCAAAGCAGCGGCAGATGCGCACAGCGCAGCTGGTCTGCGGCCTGCCTGTGTGGTGGCTGTGAATAAATTTATAAGTTATTTTATCCCATTTTTGTTTTTTTATTCATACCACTTGCGAATTGCCCGAAAAAAAACTATTATAAAGACATATGACTATGAAAAAAAGGAGTATTCTATGAAGCAAGCAAATTGTATGGTTGCCCAGTCCGGCGGCCCAACCGTTGCCATCAACGCCAGTCTCGCGGGTGTGATATCCGCAGTCAGAAAATCCGAAAAATACGACAGTTGCTACGGTTCCGTCAACGGTATTCTGGGAATTATAAATGAACATTATATCAATCTGGATGAACTCATTCCGGACGAAGAAAGCCTGAACCGGCTCTCCGTCACTCCGGCCATGTATCTTGGCTCCTGCCGTTACAAACTGCCGGATTACAAAGATGATGATTCCGTCTATGTTTTCATATTTAACCAGTTTGCCAAACTGAATATCAAAGCCTTCTTTTATATTGGCGGCAATGATTCCATGGACACGGTTTTAAAGCTGTCCGACTATGCTGCCAAGATTAACAGTGATATCCGTATCGTCGGAATCCCGAAGACCATCGACAATGATCTCTGCAGCATCGACCATACGCCGGGCTTTGGTTCCGCCGCCAAGTATGTCGCTTCCAGTATGCTGGAGATTGCCCATGACACCTTTATCTATGCGGTAAAAAGTGTCACCATCGTGGAGATTATGGGAAGGGATGCCGGATGGCTGACCGCCGCAAGCGCCCTTGCCAGAAACGAATACAATACGGCTCCGCACCTGATTTATCTGCCGGAGACACCTTTTCATAAGGAACAGTTCCTTGCGGACATCCGTAAGCAGCTGGAGACTTTAAACAATGTCATTGTCGCCGTATCGGAAGGAATCCGTGATGAGAACGGGGATTACATTACCGCCTCCACCACCGCCAAGGATCAGTTCGGCCATACGCAGCTCTCCGGAGCCGGCAAAGCCCTGGAGTTTCTGGTAAAAGAAAATATCGGTGTCAAGGTCCGCTCAGTGGAGATCAACGTACTGCAGCGCTGCGCCTCCCACATGGCATCCAAAACCGATTTGGACGAAGCCTTCTGCCTCGGGGAAAAGGCTGTGGAAGCCGCAGAAAACGGAGTGACCGCTTCCATGATTACGTTAGAGCGTATCAGCAATGCACCTTATCAGGTCACTTATAGTCATGCCCCGATTAAGGACATCGCAAACGAAGCAAAATCCGTTCCTCTTGAATGGATTCACAAAGACGGAAACGACATCACCCCTGAGCTTCTTGCTTATCTGAAGCCGCTGATTCAGGGTGAGGTCTCGATTGAATACAAAGACGGACTTCCGGTGTATATGCCGGTCACACACCTTAAGCCCGCAAAATAAGCCATGGCATACCCATGAAAGGAAACACAATGACAGCAAAAACAACACATAAAAAGAAAACTGCCCCAAAGACAGCCCTCTTAATCACAGGACTTGTTCTCATCGCCCTCTACATCGGTATGGCAGTCTATTACAGCGGACATTTCTTCCCGAAGACCACCGTTGGAGGCATCTCCTGCGGCAATCAGACTGCCTCTTATGTGGAGAAAGAGAATATTACCCGGGCAAACGAATACCTTCTCACCATCAAGGACCGGAAAGGCTCCTCCTTCTCCATTGCCGGCAAAGACTTCGATTACGCCTATGACGCAAAGGGCGAAGAACTTGCCATCTTAAAAAAGCAGAACGCCTTTGCCTGGCCTGTGGGAATCTTTCAGACCCATGACATTGAGATGGATTATTCCTTTACCTATGACAATGATGCACTTTCTTCAAAGATTGAGGAACTTCCGCTCTTTGCCAAAGACTACATAGAAACGCCAAAGGATGCCTATCTGGATATCACGGAAGACGATTACAAGGTGGTTCCGGAAGTGCCGGGCAACGAACCGATTTCCGAGCAGGTTGCTTCCGAGATTACTTCTGCCATCGACGAGCAGAAGACAGACCTCACTCTCTCGGATGACTGTTATGTAAATCCGGGTGTCTATGCAAACGACAGTATCATTGCCGATACCGCCGCACAGATTGACTCCTACACCGCCGCTACGGTTCATTATGAAATTGACGGTGTGGACGAAAACGTGGACAAGAAAAAAATTCTGTCCCTTCTGGATATCGGAGAAGACGGAACCGTCTCCATAAATGATGACAGGCTGACGAGTTATGTCCAGCATCTTGCCAGCACCTACAACACCTACGGAGATGTCCGTAAATTCAAGACCTCCAAGGGCGATACCGTCAAAGTCGGCGGCGGGGATTATGGCTGGGTAATCAGCAAGGAAAAAGAGAAAAAGCAGTTAAAAAAGGACTTAAAGGGAGGCAAAGCCGTTTCCCGGGAGCCGGTCTATGAACAGACCGCCATCCAGAGCGGACTGGACGATATCGGTGACACCTATGTGGAAATCGACTACACCAACCAGCACCTCTGGTTTTACAAGGAAGGAAAGCTGATTACGGATACGGACATTGTCTCCGGCAATATCAGCTTAAAGAACGGTTCACCAGATGGCATCTATAAGGTTGTATATAAGGAGAGGGATGCGACGCTGGTGGGCGAGAATTATGCCTCAAAAGTGAAATATTTCATGCCTTTTGCTTATAACGTGGGAATCCACGACGCCGGATGGCGTGATAAGTTCGGTGGGGAAATCTACAAGAAAAACGGCTCCCACGGCTGCATCAATGTGCCGCCGAAAATCGCCAAGAAACTTTATCAGACACTGGATACGGGCACCCCGGTTATCGCTTACTACCGCGATCCGGTCAAGCTGACCGCCGAGAATGCCCGCATCTCCAATGCTTATTCCTATCAGGAAGAAAACTGACTATTATAAAGATTTGCATAAAAACCGTTCTGTTCGAGCAGGGTGTCATGATTGCCCTGCTCGATTATTTTGCCGTCTTTCATGACCAGTATCACATCCGCTTCACGGATTGTGGAGAGCCTGTGCGCCACAATAAAGCTTGTCCGCCCCTGCATCATGGTCTGGAAGGCTTTCTGAATCCGTATCTCCGTTCTGGTATCAATGGAGGAAGTCGCTTCGTCCAGAATCAGCATCGGCGGCAGACACAGCATCACTCTCGCAATGCACAGAAGCTGCTTTTGTCCCTGGGACAGATTGCCGCCCTCCTCCGCAATCACCGTATCATAGCCCTTTGGCAGACGCTTAATAAAGTTGTGCGCGTAGGATGCCTTTGCCGCTGCAATCATCTCCTCCTCCGTCGCGTCCGGTTTACCCATACAGATATTCTCCCGTATGGTTCCCTTCTTCAGCCAGGTCTCCTGCAGCACCATTCCGTAGTTGGCTCTTAAGCTTTTTCTGGTCACACCCATAATATTGTGTCCGTCCACTGCAATCTCTCCGGAATTCACATCATAAAACCGCATCAGAAGATTGATCAGCGTAGTCTTGCCGCAACCGGTAGGTCCCACAATGGCAATCCTCTCTCCCTGTTTCACATGCAGATTAAAATCCTCAATCAGTTTCTGCTCCGGCACATAGGAAAAATACACATGCTCTGCATCCACATTTCCCTCTGCCCCGGAAAGCTCACAGGCATCCGCTGCGTCCGCTGTCTCTGCCGGTTCCTCAATCAGTTCAAAGATTCTCGACGCACAGGCAAGCGCATTCTGAAGCTCCGTTACCACCCCGGAGATTTCATTAAACGGCTTGGTATACTGGTTTGCATACATCAAAAAAGCAGACAGATTACCCACGGAAAAAGAGCCTGCCGTAATCATCACTGCCGCTGCTCCCGTGATGGCAACCGCCGCATAGACCAGACTGTTCACAAAACGGGTGCTTGGATTCGTCAGACTGGAGAAAAAGGTTGCCCGAAGCGAGCATTTCTGCAGTCTTTCATTAATCTCCGTAAACTGCTCCATAGCCTCATCCTCATGATTAAAGGCCTGCACCACCTTCTGGCTTCCAACCATCTCCTCAATCAGTGCGGTCTGTTCCCCTCTTGTCTTGGACTGGAGCTGAAACATCGCATAGGTTTTCTTTGCGATAAAGCTTGCCACCACCAGGGAAATCGGGGTAAGCACCACCACCACAAGGGTAATCTTCACATTGATAAACAGCATAAAAAGAAGGGTTCCGGCAATCGTCGCAACTCCCGTAAAAAGCTGCGTAAATCCCATCAGCAGTCCATCCGCAAAAGTATCCACATCCGCAATGATTCTGCTCACCATGTCCCCATGCGAATGGCTGTCAATGTAACTGAGCGGAAGCTTCTCTATTTTATCGAAGGCATCCTTGCGGATATCCCGGACAATGTTGTAAGTCATCCGGTTATTGCACATGTTCATGCCCCACTGTGCCGCCGCCGTAATGCCGATCACTATGAGCCCCTGCTTTACGATAGCAAAGATTCCATCAAAATCTACCTGTCCCTTCGTGACAATCAGATCAATCGCCCGCCCGGTCAGAATCGGGAAATACAAAGTCAGTGCCACCGTAACCGCCGCCATAAGAATCGCAAGCAGAAGCACCGGAAGATACCGTTTCATATAATGAAATACCTTCTTCAAGGTTTCAAGCTGTCCTTTTTGTCTGCTCATGAACGTGCACCTCCCTTCACACCCTGTTCTTCTTTCTTAAACTGTGACTCATAGATTTCCCTGTATACTTCACAGTTTTCCAACAACTCCTCATGGGTACCGATTCCCACTGCCTGTCCGTCATCCATCACAATAATCCGGTCTGCAAACCGTATGGAAGAAGTTCTCTGGGACACGATAAAAATGGTTTTATTTCCCTGCAGGTTCTGAAGCGCCCGGCGAAGTCCCGCTTCTGTCGCAAAATCCAGAGCCGATGCGCTGTCATCCAGAATCAGAATCTCCGGATCCTTCACTACGGCGCGGGCAATGGTAAGCCTCTGCTTCTGCCCGCCGGAGAGATTTCTTCCGCCCTGCTCAATCACATAATCCAGCTTTCCTTCCTTTTTCTGCACCACATCCGTGGCCTGTGCCACCTCAATCGCCTTCCACAGCTCCTCGTCCGTGGCATCCGGCTTACCCCAGCGCAGATTCTCTGCAATGGTGCCCTGAAACAGAACCGCTTTCTGCATAACCACACCAATCTTGTCCCGAAGCTCTGTCAGGTCATACTCCCTCACATCCGTTCCGTCCACTTTCACACTTCCGGCGGATACATCATAGAACCGCGGAATCAGATTCACCACTGAAGATTTTCCGGAACCGGTACCTCCGATAATACCGATGGTCTGTCCCTTTTCCACCTTGAAACTGATGTCCGTAAGGGCTTCCTCCGCTCCGTCTGCATAAGTCATGGACACATGGGAAAACTCCACTGCCGGAGCACCCGCAGTCCCACTCTTGCATTCTTTCTTCTCGTCGCATACCACGGAAGGCTTCACCTCAAGAATCTCCTCAATACGGTTTCCGCAGGCAACCGCCTTATTCACGGTCACAATCAGATTGGCAAGCTTAATCAGCTCTACCAGAATCTGGGACATGTAGTTCACCAATGCCACCACCTGTCCTGCTGCCAGCGCGCCAATGTATACCTGCTTGCCGCCCGCCCAGATAACCGCCAGAATGGCACAGTTGACAATCACATAAGTCAGGGGATTCATCAAGGTTGAGATTTTTCCAACCAACACCTGCATTTTCATCAAATAATCGTTGCTCTCTTCAAACTCCTTCGTCTCCTCTTTTTCCTTATTGAAGGCGCGAATCACGCGCGCTCCCTCCAGATTCTCCCTGGTGTGTCCCAGCACCCGGTCCAGTCCCTGCTGCACCTTTTTATACAGGGGAATACTTACAAACATGACGGAAAACACCACAATGGACAGAAGCGGAATCGTCACCACGAAAATCAGTGCCGCCTTCACATCCACGGTAAACGCCATCACCATGGCGCCCACGACAATAAACGGAGAACGCAGAAACAGGCGCAGCACAAGGTTAACCCCTGACTGCACCTGATTGATATCACTTGTCATCCGGGTAATCAGCGTGGATGTTCCAATGGTATCCATCTCTGAAAAAGAAAGCTTCTCGATATGGGAAAAAAGCGCCTGACGAAGCTTTGTGGAAAAGCCCACCGCCGCCCGCGCCGCAAAATACTGTGCCGTCACGGAGCAGGTCAGTCCCACCAGCGCAAGAAGCACCATCACGCCCCCCATCCGATAGATGTACGGGCGGTCAGACTGTGCAATTCCGCGGTCAATAATTGCCGCCACCACCAGAGGCACAATCAGCTCAAAAGAAGCCTCCAAAAGCTTGAATAAGGGTGCAAATATGCACTCCTTTGTGTATCCTTTTAAATATACCAGTAATTTTTTCATAGAATCTCTTTTCTTTTCTGTTTTTTATGATAACCACTGTGCATTATAGCATGCCCGGATAACAGATTCAAGATTCTACCTTCTTTTCGTGTCCGGCAAGCAACGCAGCGACAATTGCTGTAATCGGCACCGTCAGCACCACTCCCAGACTTCCCGAAAGCCCCTGCATGATTTCTATGCCAATCACATAGGAGTTGATAATCTGATTATAGCTTAAATCATAGGCATAATTGATGACAAGCGTGGAAATGGAACCGCCCACATAGGCAAAAATCAGAGTATTGGTCATGGTTCCCATCATGTCCCGTCCCACCCGGATTCCGGACAAAAACAGTTCCTTCGCTCCAAGGTGCGGACTTCTCTCATGGATCTCCTGTATGGTTGACGCAATGGACATTCCCACATCCATCGTTGCCCCCAGTGCCGAGATGATAATACCTGAAAAAAGAAGCTGTCCGATACGGATCTGACTGTTCTGCGCCACATAATTCAACGTCTCAATCTCCGGAACGTTATAACCGCTGATGCCTGCTGCCGCTCCGAAAATCAGCGCAAAAACAGCGGCAATGATTACTCCGCAGACAGTTCCCACGATCGCCGACACCGTCTTTTTCGACACTCCTCCCAAAAGTCCCAAAGTAACAACCGTCGTAAGAAGCGCCACCACTATGGTAATCGCTATCGGCGATATGCCACGGTAAATAAGCGGAAACATCAGATAAATAATGCAGATTCCCGCAAAGACAAGGCTGACAACAGCCTTGATTCCCTTTTTTCCGCCAATAAGACATACAATTGCCGCAAAGACAAGCGCAAACAGATAGATTGCCGTCGTGCGGTCCTGACTGTATACCGTAACCACCTGATTTTCTTCCGAAGCACTCACAATTACAATGACCCGGGTTCCCACTTCACACTCTGCCCCAAAGAGGGAGCCGTTCGGATTTACCGCGTCAAATTCTTCGTTCTTAAACTCACCGCTTTTTACCTGCACGCGCACTTCCTGCGTTCCGTAGCGGTTGCCGTCCTCCGCCAGATTATCCTTCGTGATTTCTGTGACGATTGCCTTTTCATAAGACTGCCCCTCCGTAGATATCAGGGGCGTTTTTTCAAATTGATTTACTTTTATCAATAGGAACAGGAACCCTAAAAAACATAGGGTTCCTGCCAGAATTTTCTTCCAGTTTTTTCTCATATTCCGTCTTCCTGCTTATTTCTTTACTGTAATACTAACCTTCTTGGTAGCTGCCTTATACTGCCCACTTGCTGCTGCCTTAACCGTGATGGTTGCAGTTCCGGCACCCTTGATGGTTACTTTTCCGTTCTTGTCAACCGTTGCCACTTTCTTGTTGGAAGAGGTATAGGTCAGTTTTGTCTTTGCCTTTGCATTTAACTTGAATGCCTTATCTCCAACCTTCTTTGTATAAGCGGACTTTACGGAAATTGTCTGCTTCTTTGCTTCCTTTACAATCGTGTATGCGGAAGAGCCTTTTAACGGCTGTCTGGTAGAAGCATCATAGATGGTTACGGAAAAGCTGTTGTCTGTCACATCGATAACGGAATAGGTTGGTGTCCAGGTCTGGCTTCTCTCTGCAATGTAATCCTGCTGGGATGCAATCAGGTTATAGAACTTGGAACCTGTGGCTGAGTTTGCCTCCAGATATACCGTACCCTTCGGATTTACCACCTTGCCGCTTTCTGTATCATTGACAATCTCATAGCAGTTATTCTGTGCAAGATATTCTGCTGACTTCATATCCACATCCTTGCTGTAAGCGGTATGGTCCTTACCATCCCCTGCAAGCTGATAGGTTCTGGAATAAGTATGGTCATGTCCCTGCAGTACCACATCAATATCGTACTTGTCCATCAGAGGAGTAAGCTGGGTACGAAGCACCATTCCGTCGGAATCCGAATGGTCAAGACCTGAGCCGTAGATATCCTGATGGAACATTACTACCCGCCACTTTACA
This sequence comes from Lachnospiraceae bacterium, assembly GCA_029227035.1. Taxonomy (GTDB): domain Bacteria; phylum Bacillota; class Clostridia; order Lachnospirales; family Lachnospiraceae; genus Roseburia. Next base: position 21,462 of record JAQXZD010000099.1, on the reverse strand, counting down.
TCCTTATTCTCGGAAATTGCCTTCTTAATTACGTTCTCATGGGTTGCACAGTTGTAATTGTTGGTATCCAGTACGATAAACAGGACATTTCCGTAGGTATAGTAATAATCCGTTCCTGCTGCTGTCTTTCCCTGAATATAGCTTGCATCCGTATCGGAAAAAGCATTCGGATTATTAAAATGCAGGCTGTACTGGTTGGAAGTTGAGTCATGGTTTCCGATGGTTGTGGCTACCGGAAGAGAGGTAAGCGCCTCTGCACCGAGATAACCTGCATACTCACGCTCGTTTGCTCCATAGTTTACCTGGTCTCCTGCAGATACCAGAAAACTTACATCCGAGTGATCCTCCACTGCTTCCTTAAGAATCTTGTTCCAGTTGTAACTGTCATTTCTTGCGGCAAGATTCTGCTCCGGCTTGGAATCAACCTCATTGCCTGCGGTCTCCATCTTATCATTCTCTGTGCTGGTCTGTCCCTTGGAAGCTCCAATCTGCGGATCTCCTACATACAGGAAAGAGAATTTTGAGAATGACTTTGTGGTATAGGTCTCTGCATCTGACCATGCCCCATTCTGGAATACCTGATAATAGTACTTTGTATTTTCCTTTAAGCCTGTTACGGTAACCTTGTTGGAGAGATACTTAACCGTTCCGACTGTTACAGCATCTGTCTGGGAACCGGTATACTCCTTTGCCCCATCCATATTCTGCTTCGTTCCGATTCGAACCTTCGGTGTCTCTGCCGTATGGCTGTACCATGCAAGGTTCAACTGTGTCTCATCCACACCCGGAGTCAGTGATACATTTTCATAATCACTGCTGTATGCTGCCCAGTTTTTCTTCCAGTTCTCCCAGTCTGTTGACTCCTGTGACGCATCATTCCAATGCTCTGTGGCTGCCTTCACATCTGTCGTGATTCCTGCCGTGCACAAACCGATCAACATTGCTGAGGACAATACTCCGGCTGTTACTCGTAATACTTTTTTCTTCATAATTGATACTCCTTCCGGTCTTGTTCAACCATTCATTTTTCGTGATTATGATAAAAGAAAAATGTAAGGAGCTCTATCCTGTTTTTGCAAAGTTTTTGTAAAAACAAAAAGACCGGCGAACACCGGTCTTATGATTTAGGAACATTCTTAATGGCATCCTCGGCAGTTCTTGCAGTCACCGCCACAGGACAGGGATTTTCCGTTCAACTTGTTTTTGATCATGCTCTTTATAATCAGAGCAACGATCACCGTCAATATAATCAATACAATCGCTGTACCCATTATAACAACTCCTTTTCGCAAAATTACCCTTTATCTGATTCAATGTTAGTATATGTTAACTTTTATTAGATGTCAATAATTTTGTGACGTTTTTTGTGGAAGATTTTCTCAGGGTATGCTATAATCAGAAAAGATTAAAAACAGGAGGCATTGCCATGCGAAGCAACGAATCAGCGGAAAACTATTTGGAAACCATCTTAATTCTCAGCAAAAAGCTGCCGGTTGTCCGTTCTGTGGACATCGCAAATGAATTGGGATTCAAAAAGCCAAGTGTCAGTATTGCCATGAAAAATCTGCGGGAAAAGAATCAGATTACCGTGACCGATGCCGGCTTTATCTATCTGACGGACGAAGGACGCAGAATTGCGGAAATGATATACGAACGCCATGAGCTGCTCAGCGAATGTCTTGTAAAGCTGGGGGTATCCCCGGAGGTTGCGGCGGAGGATGCCTGCCGCATTGAACATGTCATCAGTCCGGAGAGCTTTGCCGCAATCAAGGCACATGCCGCATCCGTTGCAACAGGTTCCAAATAACTCAGCCCGAATGAGCCGGGCTTAATCTTCGTGCTCGCGAATCATCTTAAAGAGCTGTACACGGTTGCGGATACCCAGCTTTCTGTATATATTCAGGATATGCTTTTTTAAGGTATTCGCACTGATACTGAGTTCGTCGCAGATTTTCTGATTGTCCATCCCCTGCATAAGTTTTCTCAATATGGTATCTTCCCGTCTTGTCAGGCCGTACTGTCTTACGGCTGCCGTCACGGTCAGCTTGTCATTCTCTTCCCCACCGTTTTTGAAATACTTCTCCAACCGGTATGCCAGATGCTCTTTCAGGATGTCCAGGACAAAGATATCCTCATACTTAAAATTCTCTTTTCCGATGGTCCTGTAAAAGGTGATGACTCCCAGAAAACGCTTATCCTTTGCCAGAATCATCTGCAGGGAATAATCCCAGTTGTTCGGCTTATATACGTTCCGATAATAGTCTGTCTCCACCCGGGCATCCTCGTTGATAATATCCGTCTCCCGGTAAATCAGGGCTTTTCCGCTGGAAAATACGCCCCGCGCCGTATCCAGCTTTTCATATTCTTCAGCCAGATTTCCCTCACAGTTTAAGGTCACCGGCTTCTCCAGCTTTCCTTTTTCGTGCATGGATGCCAGATAAAAATCCGCACTGTCAAAATCAATCAGAAGCTTCAACTGTTCCAACAGTTCACGCCTCATCTCCTCCATGCTCTCCATGGTATAAATCTTATAAATGATGGTATTGAGTACAAGCCAGTCATTGGTCTCCAAGGTCTTCATCCGATTGTTCTCCTATCAGGCAAAAAAGACGGCGTACTCCTTCCTGAGTACACCGTCTTTGGCAATTCGCTAAATTAATTTTGAATTATTCACTTGGTGACTGTGAATAATTCGTACTTAACAAATATTATATGACTGTTTTTTGCAATTTGCAACAGAATTTTAATGACTTTTTCAGAATCCTGTGCTATACTGAATAGTACGCAGATGTAGTTCATCGGTAGAACACCAGCTTCCCAAGCTGGGGAGGCGGGTTCGACTCCCGTCATCTGCTTGTTTTTATGCCCTTTTTTAATATCTTTTTATCTTCTTTGACGGTGTCTTTTCAAACTCTGTCTGACGCACTTTCAGTCCATAGATTCTCTTATAGGATGCCGCACCTTTATTGTATGTATCTATGATTTCCTGCAGGGCTGCCGGAACATCCGATATCTTTTTCTTCTTTGCGTAATCATAATCCGGGAAAATCTCAGCTTCAATCGTACCTTCATGTTCACGAACCAGAACTTCATTGACCAGACGGTTCTCGCCAAGCTTGTTTTCCAGTTCCTCCGGAGATACATTCTCTCCGTTTTTCGTAATAATCAGGTTCTTCTTTCTTCCGGTCAGGAAGACAAATCCCTCATCATCCACATAACCAAGATCTCCGGTTCTAAGCCAGCCGTCCACAAGAGTCTCTGCCGTCTCCTCCGGCATCTTGTAATATCCCATCATCACACTGCTGCCGCGCACCCAGATTTCCTCGTCCACCACTTTTGCCTCACAGTTTGGCAGAAGCTGTCCCACGGAATCCCTGTTGATGTTCCAAGCCACATTCGTGCTGATAACCGGTGAACACTCGGTCATGCCGTAGCCCTGAAGAATGGTAATTCCATAAGAAGAAAACAGATCATACAATGCCGGTGGAAGGTATGCGCCACCGCTGCAGATGGTCTGGAACCGGTCTCCGAACACCATCTTTTTCACCAGCTTCTTCGGCATCTTACCCGCATCCTCCAGCTTTCGTGCCATCGTCTCAATCATAAGCGGCACCATCAGAATCATATCCGGCTCAAAGAGCTTGATATTCTTTGCCACACGAAGCAGGGAATCGTTAATACAGATAATGCTGCCCAGGGAAAGTGCCTTTAAGATGTCCATGGACAGACAGTATGCATGATGAATCGGAAGCACGGAAAGCAATACGGTCCGCGGCGGAATCTTCATATCCAGACAGGTGGCATTCTCTGCCAGATTGCGCTGGGACAACATGACACCCTTGCTTTTTCCGGTGGTTCCGGAAGTAAACATGATCGTACAAAGCTCATCCGGATTCGGGTTGTAATCAAAGCTTCCCCGGTTCTCCTCCAGCAGCGCTCCCAGGGCATTTTGCATGGAAATCATGTGTTTAAGTTTCGGGCAGCGCTCCTTTGCAAGCTCTGCCACATCCTTTCTGCACTCGTCATACACGAAAACCTCTGCGTCCGAACGGTCCAAAAGCTCACACATCTCCTCCGCCGGAAGTGCCGCATCCAGAGGAACCGCTACATGTCCGCTTCCCACCGTTCCGAAATAAGTGACAATCCACAGGTACGAGGTCATGCCGGTTACCGCCACATGCGCACCCTTTTCACAAAGATTTTCCAAGGCACGGGAAAAGCTCTCGCTGTCCTCCTTCAACTGGGTAAAAGACTTTTTCTCAATCTCCTTTTTCCCAACCTTGTAACGGATAGCATCTTCCGCACCGAATTTTTTCTCCGCCTCCACAAGCAGTTGACGAATTGTACTGCAAACCATACGCGCCTCCTTATTCCGCAAGTTCCGTCAGATAATCTACGGCTTCCTGCACCGTGCGAATCTCTACCGCTCTCTGCTGGTCAATCTCCACATCAAACTCATCCTCAAGCTCCCCCAGCATACTCATAAAATCAAAAGAAGTAAAACCGAGGTCTTCCATAAAGCGGGACTCGGCATGCACATCCTCCGGCTTTACATCCACATAATTACAGATAATTTCTACCAGTTTTTCAAACATCCTCTTTTCCTCCTAGACTAATTGAATGATATCTCCGATTGGAAGATTCGGGTTTTCCACTCCCTTGAACATAATCTTGCACAGGTAATAATACAGATATTCCAGCTCATCCCTGGATACTGCCTTCACCTGATGCTCAAAGCTGAAATCCAGTCCGTTGTCCTCCGGTCTGTGCATCACGGTCAGATACATTGCCTGCGTTGTGGCGCCGTTTGGATACCACTTTGTCTTGTACCTGATATCTCCCAGTTTATCCAGACTCTTGTCACGCATGGTCAGCGGCTGATAAGTCAGAGACATCGGCTCATAGGTTCTGCCGTTTTCATTCGGATAGACTTTTCCTCTCTGTGCAAAATAATCCACCGGATTGTAATTTGCATGACGGAAATAAGAATTCTGCAGGTCACGGATATCGTAGATTCCCTCCAGAAAAGACTTATCCTTGCCGATAATGGTTCTAAACGGGAACGAATGAATTCTCGTACCGCCGGAACGCTTTTCTTTTAACGTGGCACGTCTTGCAATCGCCGTGTTGATGGACACATCATCATTGCCGTTCATCTTCTGGAAATAAGTCCGGAGTCCCATAATCAAAAGACAGGCAAGGGATACATGATACTCCTCGCAGAATTTCAAGAGACGTTCCGTCGGTTCTGCCTCCAGATGGAAGATGTCCAGCTCGGAGTCCACGGAATCCGATACATTCACCGCTGCCCGAAGCTTCGGATTGCCGCTTTCTTTGCGCTCCCGCTCCAGCTTCTGCGAGCCCAGAATACCGTTGTAGATCGGTTCGGAGCTTTCAATCATCTGCCGGAAAAATTCCGCATCCCGCTCTTTTGCCTTGCTGCCGGCTTCATAGGCAAGATCTTTTTGCAACTGCTCTATGTAAGACGCCATCTCCTTCGGATACTCCACGCCCTCATACAGGGTGCTGCAATAGATTTCAATGATATCCTTCAAAAAGCAGATTAACGACTGGGCATCCATGGTCATGTGGTCCACCAGAAGATACAGACCATTGTATCCGTCCGGCGTCTTAATCATAACCAGACGGTTCATCGGGGAGTCCGCGCGCTTAAAAGGCTTGCGCGTCCATTTGCGCATAATCTCCTCCGCTTCCTCCATGGTCTTTCCGGAAAAGTCCACAAACTCAATGTCCCGCTCTTCCTTGTCAACCACATACTGATACCAGTTGCCCTCCTTGTCTGCCGCAAAACGCAGACGCATGGATTCGCAGCGCTCATATGCCTTGTAAATCGACTTCTTTAATACGTCCCAGTCCAGCTCCGTTCCGATGGTCAGACTGGTTCCGATATTCAGCACCTCTTTCTTTGGACAGAAGTTCTGATAAAAAAGGTGAAATTTCTGTGCATCCGTAAGCGGATATACCTGATATCCTTTTCTTGTTTTCATCATTTTATAATCCCTCCCGTAAAGGAATCCAGTGCTTTCTCATAAGTCCCTGTATCCTTATAATAACTTTCCGCATGATGGGCGCCTTCCACAATCACTTTCGTCTTAGGCGCGCTGCAACTGTCATAGATTTCATCACACATACTGCAAGGTACAAAGGTATCCTCACTTCCGTGAATAAACAGAACCGGCACCTTAATCTTTGCCGCTTCCCTTGCCGCATTGCACTCATCCAGACCGTATCCCGCTTTTTTCTTATTGACGGCATCGGCAATCTGAATAATCGGAAATGCCGGCATATGGTACATGGAATGAAGCACATGGGTAAACACATACTTCGGGGAAGTAAATGCACAATCCGATACAATGCCTTTGATTTGCGGCGGAAGTTCCAGCCCGCCCGTCATCAGCACGGTTGCACCTCCCATGGAAGTTCCGTGCAACAGAATCTGCACGTCTGATCCGCACCGATTGATTACCCAGTCAATCCACTTTCTTGCATCGTAGCGGTCCTTACAACCGAATCCGATATAATGTCCTTCGCTCTGCCCATGTGCGCGGGCATCCGGAAGGAGCATCGCATAACCGTTTCTTAAATAATAATCGGAATGTCCGATATAATCACTCAGTCCCTCGCTGGTATAACCGTGGAAACAGATTACCACCTTAGTCGTCTCTTTTCCGTCCGTATTTTTCACCCAGGTTCCGTGAAGCTTTAAGCCATCCTCCGACGTGAGAAACACATCTTCCAGAGGCTGCGCCAGAAGCTTTTCTTTTCGCTCCTGAATCAATGGCATGTACTGGTTCCAGTCGGTTCCCGCCATCTTAATCGTCCGCTCGCGCTTTGCATTGCTTCTGATCATGGTTCTTCTGTAAAAATATGCAGAAATACCGGCCTCCAGCAGCGCCAGAGCTCCGACTGCCGCGCCGGCAATAATCCATCCGTTTCTCATTCGTTCTCCTTTCCTTTGGCTTTTGTCTTGCTTTTAATCAAATCGTTTAACCGCAGTGCCTTCTCCACATTTCCCTCAAATTTGAGTTTCTGCAAAGCCAGCGCCTTCATTGGATCTGTCTTTCCCTCCGCAATTTTCATCAGGGTATCCGCGTCTGCCGTAAACATGGCGTCCCTGTCATAATACTCATACGGCTCCACATGGAGTACCCCGTCCTTAACCTCCACATAAAAAATTCCGGAAGCCTCTCCCGTAATGTTAAACTGGTAAGCCAGATGCTCCGTAATATCACTTACATCCGCCTCCAAAAATCTTCCTCTGATATCTGCAAAAAAATCCGCATATGTCATAATCTTTCTCCTCTCGTTTTAGGTTTCGACCATTGGTCGGCTTTGTTTATAACTAAAATAGCACACTATCGACCGTCGGTCAATTATACATTTTGCCATAATTAAACTGGAAAAATAAGATTATCTGTGAATTATTTTTATTGAACTGCTCTTTTTATCTGTGTTATACTTGTTGCAATATGGAACCGCTCCCGGTATGTAACGGGAGCCATAAAGGGAGGAAACAGAGAAATGGCAGCATCCGATAAATACAATATGATCTTAGACGCACTGCAGGGATTGCTGGAAGCAAATGAAATGAAGAATATTTCTGTCAGTGACATTGCAAAGGCTGCCGGTATCGGCAAAGGAAGTATCTATTACTATTTTTCCTCAAAGGATGAAATGCTGGAAGCTCTGGTGACGCGCAACTATGAGAAGCCCATTGAAACTGCCAAGAATCTGGCACAGCAGACGGATATCTCGCCGTTTACCCGCATGGCAATGATTTTTCAGGCATGCCGCAATTCTTCCTCCGCGCTGTTGAATAACAAAACAGCCTCTTCCGGCAACAGTGTGCAGGAAGAGGCCTACGTTCATCATAAATATATGTCCCATCTGGTATGTGAAATGAAACCGGTACTCACCGAAATCATCAACCAGGGAATTGACAACGGAGAGATTACCTTTGACTCCCCGTCTGCCCTTGCTGAAATTGTTCTGATTATCCTGACGGTCAAGCTGGACAATACCATCTCCCCGGGCACTCATGAAGAAATCGAGCAGACTCTCCGCGGACTGGTCTCCCTTCTGGAAAAGGGCACCGGCAATCCGCAGGGTTCCCTGAATTTTCTTACTGCTCTATAAACCGTTCCAAAAACTCCTGCGGCGGGCAAGGCTTGCTGAAATAGTAGCCCTGAATACAGTCCGCCCCAAGTTTTCGCACCCTTTCCAATTCCTCCTGTGTCTCCACACCTTCCACACAAATTCTTAAGTTCACACTGTGTACAAGCTGGATAATATGGCGCATAAGCTGGTACTCATAAGCATTTTCCATGGCTTTTACCGTAAATTCCCGGTCCAGTTTTACCACATTCGGCATCATGGTACTGATGGACAAAAAGTTGGAGTATCCGGTTCCGAAATCATCAATCGCCGTCCAGACTCCGTACTCCCGAAGCCGTTTCCATACGGTACGCACAGAAGCATTTCGCTCCACGTAGCCGCTCTCCGTCATCTCGATAATCAGATTCGCCGGTGCAACCCCGCTCTCTTCCACAATCCGTACAATATCCTCCAGCACATCACTCTTTAAGATCTGCACATAGGACAGATTCACGCTGATTTTAAAATCCGGGTATCTCTTTCTGCATTCGGTACACATCTTAAGCGCGTGTTCCAGCACCCATTTTCCAACCGGAATAATGAGGCCGCTCTCCTCCAGGATGGGAATGAATTCCAGAGGCGAAAGCCGCTCTCCCTCCGACGTAACATAGCGCAAAAGACTTTCTGCCGCATAAAGCTCTTCTTTCTCTGCGGTCACAATCGGCTGAAAATGAAGCTCAAAGCCTTCAAAATTCCGCTCGATGGACTTTCGCATCTCCACAAGAATCTCCCGCTTTCTCAAAAACTTCTGATAATCCTCCGCCTGAAAACGGTAGCTCTGATTCTTGCCAAGCTTCTTTGCCCTGCTTAAGGCAAACTGGGATATCTTCATAATCTCGCTGTAATCCATGTCCGCAATATCTTCCCCGGAGATAATTCCCGCCGACAGTGCATAGACCGCACGGTAATTCTCTTCCTGAATGAATTCATCCACGGCCAGCTGAAGCGCACGGTAAATCCGCTCTGCCTCCTCAATGCCGCCATCCTGATAATCCACCACCATGAACTCATCCGCCACGACGCGATACACCTTCTGCTTCGGCGTAAGCAGGCTGACAATCCGGTCGGCAACACCCCTTAAGACATAATCACCATAGCTGATTCCGATTTTCTCATTGATATCCTTAAAATCGTCAATCCCCAGACGCATGATAAATCCCTTCGGACTGTTCTCATGCAGATTTGCCACAGACGCTTTGAGAACCACACTCTCCAAAAGTCCGCTTACATTGTCCGCAATCGGCCGGATTCCGACTTCATTGATACAGCCAATCAGAAACTGCGGGGTATGATCCTCTCCACGAATACTGCGTCCCCTGCAGTTAATCCAGATAGAATGCCCATCCCGCCCCATCCAGCGGTATATGATATCATGCTCATCCTTCTCTCCGGAGATGACCTGCTGCAAATCCTCAAACAGCATATCAACGTCATCCGGATGCACAAACTTCCTGTGCGTATTTGCCACATCCGTAAACTGGCAGCACGGCATGTTAAACCGTTCCACCGCCCTCTCGGAAATATAATATCTGTCATTCGGGATATCGAACACATACAGATAATCATTCATGCATGGGGAAAAATTCTCAATTGCTTCCTTGATTTCCTCAAACGTGAACTGTCTTTTGTCCATTCCTAATCCTTCTTTCGTAAAAACCTGTAACTGCCCGGTACTTTCACAGTTACAAACATTTTTCTCATTGTATACATCTATTTTACATTATAGCAGAATCTCGGACAAACTACAATCAAAAAGCAGGCACCCGAAGGTGCCTGCAATGTTTACAAATTAGTAATAATATACAGATGTTCCTGAGCATGAAAATTCAGAATTTCTAAGGTCTACCTTTTTCTTCTTCAGGGAAGACTTCTTGATGGTTAAGGTAATGACCTTGCAGGAGCCTGATGAAACAGATACGCTCTTAGACTTAAGAGTGTAACTTACAAACTTCTTACCGTTTGGATCCTTACCAACAATCTTTACATTCTGCAGCTTGTCAATTCTGTGATAAGAGTTGTTGATGATGTTAATCTTTACCACAAGATTTCCCTTTGAATCATACTTAGCGTTATATATCTGACCTACTGTCTGGCCATAAGATACATCCCCGGTTGTTCCCTTGGAAGCCTTGTACTCATTCGCCTTAACCTTAACCTTGCAGGTAAGCTTGGTTCCGTCTTCCAGTGTGGCATAAACGGTTGTATTACCGGTCTTCTTTGCAGTTACCTTACCATCCTTGCTGACAGTGGCAATCTTCTTATCCTTGGAAGTCCAGCTCTTAACCTTTGCGCCCTCTACATATAACTTCTGAGAAAATCCCTTTGTAATGGTAGCACTTTCCTGACTGATTTTTGCCTCTTCTGCTCCTGTAGAAATATACTCCAAAAAGTATGTATCCGTATCAAATGTTACTCCATAATAATAAGTTCCGGCACTCAGATCACACCTTTCTCCATAAACATATCCACCCAAGCTGGCATCTGCTATCCAGTCACTTGCATAAATTGTTGCAGGATTATCAGTAAATCCGGATACCAGATTTCCTGCACTGTTATAGATTGCAAGTTTTGCCCCTGTTGGAGCTAATGAGAATAAATCAAAATAAACCATTCCCGCCTGATCCAGTGTAAACTGATGACGAACCTCCTGCTGTGCATATCCAGCCTCAAGATCAGCAGAACTATATAAATACTGAATATCTGTCTCTGCCGCCTGTACGGTTGTTGCACTGGCAAATACTGCGGTAAACGCAACTGCAAATGCGAGAACCAGACTTGCCATCTTCTTTGAAAAACTCTTTTTCATAACTTTCTTCCTTTCTTAGTTCTTTCCATTTTTCTTTTTGTACTTCTAAAAATACAATATAAACATTATTACATATCCTTTCCATTATGGCAAGCAGAAATTAAATATTTTTAAGCAATCGTTTTTTTCTCCTGCATTTCCTCACAGGTATACACCAGCGGCTCCCCATAGGTGGTCTCATAGATTTCTTTCCATACCGCATAATTTTTGTCTTTCATATAGGCAATGTTCTCTGCCCGGCTCTTATCCTCCATCGGATAAATCGGCGGTGCGATATGAATCGTGTACTCCTGCACAAAAAAGCCGTCCTCTCCTATGATGTCGCTGTCCTCCATCGTGATAAAGCAAGGCAGCACCGGCACATTGTTTTTTGCGGCGAAGGTATAGGCTCCCTTCTTAAGCGGCTTTGGCTTCCGGTAATTCCACCACATGCTCTGCTCCGGATAAACCACCATAAAATCCCCATGCTGTAATACTTTGTCCATGGAACGCATAAATTTCTTCATGGTGTCCTTGTTGGAACTTAACGGGAAAGTGTAGCAGTTTCGCATCAGCATCCCGTAGAAGCCCGGGAAGTTTGTATAATTTCCCTCGCGGATCACGCGATACAGGCGTCTCTTTTTGCACTGGTTGGATTTTTCGTAGGCAATCTGGATGGCAAAGCTGTCAAAGGCATTAAAATGATTGCAGGTGATGACTGCCCCGCTCTCCAGAGCATTCATATTTTCAATTCCCTTGATATCCTTGATAATGAGCTGCTTACTGTCCAGAATGTTGTTCAGGAAGCTTCGCGCAACCTTATAGGTAAGCTTCGTCTTAATCCGGCTGCTCAGTTTTGTCCGCAGATAATCAATCTCTCGCGGCTTTAACTCGCGGGTTGGCGGATCCTCCTCCACATCCTCGTCAAAGCGGCCTTCCCGCTCGAACTTTGCAATCTTATCCAATACCTCAAGACGTCCCCGCTCCTTCAGCTTTCCCGCCTTCAGAAGCTTCAGGTAATTATTCTCCTTTGCCGTCTCTTCCTGTGCCAGCTTAAGAAGACGCTCACAGGAAGCTGCATCTCTTTCTTTTTCCTCCTTAGTATAGGAAGAAAGTACCTCCATGATACTGTCATAAACTACTGTTTTTTCTGCATATTTCCAGAAATATTCCTTCATGCGGCAGTCACTGTAATGCCACGGCTTTGACACCATAATATAATGAAGCATGCAGATTTCTTCCTCCCTGCACGGCAATGTACCAAACACTTCCACGTTCCACTTCTGCGGCAGGAAACATACTTTATTGTGGCAGATCAGGTTCAGATAATCCTCATCCTGGGTCACCACAAAATTGTAGGTATGCAACAGCTCGATAAAGCTGTCCAGAACCTTATTTTTCCGAAACTGCTCACAGTTGATGACCAGCATACCGGCATTGAAATAATTGTCTCTCTCGATTCCCAGCACCTGCTCCACATAGGTTCCGTACACATCCTCCTGAATCATGACCTGCTCCTTGCAGGCACCCACATAATTGTCCCCCAGCTCATAATCGTACAGTTCTGCGATATCTCCCGTCACAACCGTATCACTGTCAATATAGATTGCCTTATCGTACTCCGGATACATCTCTGCGATAAAAAGCCGAAAATACGTGGTCTTTGAATAGTAATCCCGAAGCGGCAGCTTGTCACTTATGGAACGCAGATAATCCGTCACATCATCAAATCTCACCTCAAACTGCTCGTTCTGCATCTCATTTAATACCTGCTTCATATCGTCGGAAATATTCGTATTCAGCACATGTACCGTATACTTTCTGTTTTTCGACGCATTGTCCATAATGGAACGCAGCGACACCGCCGTATATTTTACAAAATTATCATCACACGCATAAAAAATTGGAATTCTCTTATTCATCTTCTCCTCCTGCATCCTTTCATATTGTTTCTTCAAATAAATATAATCATACAAAATATCATCAAAGGCATAATAGTGAAAAACCCTGTGCACACTGCTGACATCCCACTGCTTGATATTTGCCGTATGCGGATACGGCAGGTAAAACAACCTCTTGGAAAAATGGCGCACTACCGTCCACCTGTGCAAAAACTTCTGGTCGTTGAACCGTTGCGGAAGCATCCGCTTTCCGGTGGTACTCCGTATGATTGCGCTCTGATCCGCAAACACCAGCTTTTTTGTCTGAATCAGCTTTCTTGCTTTCACAAAAAGTCCGCTGTTTCTGATTTCTTTCATATTCAGCAAAAGCACACCGGCATTGATATAATTCGGATTCAGCAGATACTTTCCGTAATGATCCCTTGCCGCCGCATACTCCACGGCCGACACGTCCGTATCATACAACAGGCAGATATCCCTCTGAAACAGGATATCCACATCCAGATACAAAAGTTTGTCCGGCATCCCCGGTATGATATCCGCAAAAAGCCTTAAAAGCGTGTACGGGGAACAGTAGGCATCCTCGTTGGGACAGTATGCAAATTCCCGCTCATAGGTATCCGTCACATCCAAAACCGTAACTTCATTCTCCGGATTGTACCCTTTTGCCGTATGCTGCAGGAACTCCGCCGCTTCCCTCGTAATCGGTGTGTACTCCGGCTTGATTCTTGTCATGTCCATGGTGTAAATATAAAAACGGAACGGCTCCGTTGTCTCTGTCCTCTTTAAGATGGACAACATGCAGCTCAGTATTCCGTCAAACACTCTCTCATTTCCTGAAAATAAGATATTTCTCATATTTCTGAATCATCCCCTTTTAATATAATGTATCAACTCCACATTACTGTTTTTTGCCCGCTCCTTCATGGTATTGTATACTTTGTCGCGAAGCATCTTTTTCTGCTGACGCACAGGAAGCGCGGCATCCGGATAAAAAGGACCGTCGATATAGGTAACCATCTGCGGTCTTTTTCCGTGCTTTCTCTTCTGATAGGTATTTGTCAGGCAGAACACCGGCACCTTATGCCGAACCGGATAGCCGAAGGATGCCTCCTTAAAAGGCCGGATATCCGTATAATACGGCCAGATATGCGCCTCCGGATAAATGTGGATACAGTCCTTTTTCCGGATTCTGTAATCCAGTGCCTCCTCAAAATGCCGCATTGCCTCTCTGTCATCCGGCAGCGGAATCGCGCCAAGACTCGGCGTTATCCTGCCCAGAACCGGCATGGACACATTGTTGGGATGCACAATCACATACACATCCTTCGGGCGGTTCACCAGCGTCGGCACCAGTGCGTCCGCAAGAAAATGCGTATGATTGCCGTACATGTAATATCCGCTGTCTCCCGCCTGCTGCAGCACCTCACGGTTGACCACTTTATGGCGGAAATGCAGCTTCATATAAGCACATGCCAGCGGATAGGCAACCACCCGGTACCAGAACAGGTGCAAAAACCTTCCTCCGGCTCCCTCCCGCAGATACCGGTAGCTTCCATCAATCCGTTTCGCTTTTATATTGTCCCCGGCAAATTCATCCTCCAATTCATCCTGATAATAAATCACCTTCTGCTCTTTTTTCATACATCAACACCTCTGCATAGGGTATTGTACTCCTTTTGTATTGTTTTGTCTACTGCTTTATGTAGTTTTCATTACTATGTGCTGTATTTCAAAAGGGATGACGCACTCACGTCATCCCTTTTCTTCTGCAAATTCTCAAGTTTTTCTTACGCCTGTTGTACCTTGGCAACATTCTTGGTACGAAGCCGCTTCACCTCGTAGAGCTGTTCGTCCGCAAGAGTCATGGCATCCTCCAGCGTATGTCCGTCATCCACCAGAATCCGGTACGCCCCGATGGATACCGTGACATTATACGGCTTATCACTTACATTATTATGTTTTTCAAAAGCCGCATAAATCTTCTCCAGAATCTGACCGTCCTCCAGAACCGTAGTCAGCACACAGGCGTATTCGTCTCCGCCGATTCTTGCGACCACTCCGTACTTGCCCACCTGCTCCTTCAGAATCTCCGCAATGGTACGCAGGGAATAATCTCCCTCCTCATGACCGTAACGGTCATTGATAATCTTGAGATTATTCTTGTCCACATACAGCACTGTGACTTCCTTCTGTTCACTGCGACACTTCTCCAGCATCGGCTCCGCCTGCAGGAAAAAGCCCCTGCGGTTTAAAATACCGGTCAGCGGATCTCTCTTGGAGAGATTGTTCAGCTCCAGATTATTCTCCTCCAGCACCGCCAGAGACTGCTCCAGCTTCTTCATGATGGAGTCGTTTGCCTTGAGAAGCTCTATCATCTTGACCGTTGCCGACATCAGGTTTCCCAGAAACTCTCCGTTCTCCATCACGCCCTCTGACAGGTCACACAATAAAATTCCGTACAGAATCTCATTGGAGTACAGCGGCAATACCACCAACATGGCGCGCTCGCCGATTCCCAGCCGCTTCATGTCAAAGATGGATCTGACCCGCATCTTCTGCTTGACAGCCGGCACACTCCGCACCTTTCCCTTGCTCTGGTTTGCTTTCAGATACAGATAATCCGGCAGCTCAAACTTCTCATGATTCAGATGGATAATCGGCTTGTCAAAGGTAAACAAAAACGCATTGTAAATCTCCAGCCAGTCCATGGTTCCCAGAATCTCCGCGTAGCTCTGGTCATTGGCCTTCTCAAACTGAAGAATCTTTGCAATGAACTGCTTCATCTCAAAATTCGTCCGGTTCTGTTTGCCTCTCTGCTCTTCCATCCAGTGATTCATGGTCAGATACTGCTCAAAGACTTCCTCTCTGTCCTCTTCCGGCATTGCCGACGGTCTGCAGACAGAATTTCTCCGGACAAACTTCGTCGGAAGATTCACACTCTGTACGTCCTCTCCGTTCATCATACGGCAGAGCAGCCGGAAAGATTCTATTCCAAGCACCGACACATCCGCACTGACGGAAGACAGCGTCGGAAACATCTGCGTACACCACGACACATTGTCATAGCCAAAGACAGAGATATCCTTGCCCGGCATACGGTTCCGCTTCTTCAGTTCCTCGTACAATTCCGCTGCCGTCTCGTCGTTGACGCAAAAGACCGCCTCGATATCCGGATTGTCATCCAGAAGTTTCTCGTAAACCTCTCTTGAAGTGGTGGTATGCCGTTTCTCTATATATAGCTTCTCCTCCGGCTCAATTCCATGAGCGCGCAGTACCGATTCATAGGCATTGCGGCGCGCCACGTTGTCCGACAACGCCGCCGGTCCTCCCACCATTCCGATTTTCTTACAGTGCAGGACTTCAATCAGATATTCCAGTCCTTCCTTAATTCCCTGATAATTGTCAAAATTAACGCTGACAAAACCATCAATATCCGAAGCAACCAGTACGCACGGAATCTCCTTATACTGCTGCATAAACTCCACCAGACGCTCCCTTGTGGTACAGCAGCCAATACAGTTTGCCGCCACAATCAGACCGTCCAGCGAATATTTCGTCGCATAAGAAAAAAGAGTCTCGTACTGATACTCATAACGGATATCCAGATTCTCCGCATAGTCACGATCCAAAAACTTTCCCGGAAATACAACAACATTGACATCGCTGTCTTCTGCCGCCTTCTTCACTCCGTCACAGAGACATCTCGTAAAGTCATCCGTAATTCCCCCAACCAATACTCCGATTGTCTTCTTTTTTTCCACGGTTTCCAATTCCCCCTGTTTTAATTGGCAAAAATGAGTTAATTTTTATGGTCAAATTATAGTACATTTCCTATACGTTTTCAATTTATTTCGAAAATATTAGTTATTTTTCGGCAAAGGGGGGTGGATAGTTTTAACTTACCTGATTCTCTTTTTGCCGCCCACAATGTTCATAAGGATATAGACCGCAAGCAACACAATAACCGAGATTCCCATAACCAGATACATGGTCGGGATGTCCACGCTGTGTTCGAAGAATTCCAGATTACAGTCTACCGTATCCTTGATGGCATTTACCACGCCCTTCGGAACATCCTCTTTCAGCAATGCCTCGCAGGCTCCGCCCATGGCATGGTTTCTGAGAAGGGATGTACCGTATGTGCCCGGGATGAACATCAGCGCCTTCTGAAGTCCTTCCGAGAAATTGGAAATCGGCATATAAGCACCGCAGAGGAATCCGTATCCGGCACTGACGATGGTTCCCACCGCTGAAATCTGTCCCTGTGAAGACAGGAAAAAGTTAATAATGGAAGACAATGCCGTACCGAACATAACCAGAAGAAATACATCCAGCAGGATTCCGATGACATCCGTGGCGGAAAAATACCAGCCGATATTGGCCAGATACAGGAAACCGATTCCCGTCGTAACCAGACAGATAATCAGTGTTACCGCAGCCGATGCGATATAATATCCCAGTGCCAGCGAAGAGCTTTTTACCGGTGCCATGGTCAGGTCGGTTCTTGCTCCGCTGACTTTATCCTGTACCATCAGAAGGTTCGAGCAAAATGCAACCGTCACGCAGCAGACTGCCAGAAGCGAGGAGAAAAGCTGTCCTCCCACCAGTGCGTCAATCAGATTTTCCGATACCTCCAGTCCGTCCGGAATGGCACTTGTAAAAGAATCCCGGAATATGCTTCCCAGAAACGTCACATAGAGAACCAGAAGAATCATCGGGGTAATCAGCGAAGTCAGAAACATTCCCTTGTCCTTAAAAAATAATTTCATATTTCTCTTTATCAAATATCCTGTTTTCTTCATGATTTTTCTCCTCCTGTCAGCTTTCTGCCTGTCACCGCAAGGAATACATCATCCATCTTTCCTTTGGTAATCTCATAATCCTTGAAAAGCTCCGGCTTTTCCACAATCAGTTCCGTTGCTTTTGCTGTATTCGGCACTTCAATGCGGTAAGCATCCCTGATTTTTTCATATTTCATGCCAAACTGTTTTGCGGTCTCCTCCGATACACCATATAAGGTAACGAAGTCTCCGGTATAGGCATTTTTAAGTTCAAGCGGTGTTCCCTCTGCCACAATCTTTCCGCTGTCCAGAATCACCACATAGTCAGCATCCGCTGCTTCTTCCATATAGTGTGTAGTCAGAAATACCGTCATTTTTTCTTTTTGGCGAAGCTCTGTCACAACATCCCACAGAAGCTTTCGGGTCTGCGGATCCAGTCCCGTGGTCGGCTCATCCAGAATCAGAATCTCCGGTCTGTGCAAAAGAGCTCTCGCAATGTCAATTCTTCTTCTCTGCCCTCCGGAGAGTTTTCCGACGGTACGTTTTAAGATATCCTTAAAATCCAGAAGTTCTGCCAGCTCTGCCAGTCTCCGCTCAAAGGCTCTGCCGGTTATGCCGTATAAGGCAGCGCGGCTCTGCAGATTGTCCCGCACGCTCAATGCCTGATCCAGCACGGAGTTCTGAAATACAACTCCCAGATCCTCCCGGATGGCATCCATATTGCCGTCTGTCCTTTTTCCATTTACCAGGACGGTTCCCATATCCTTTTTCTGCTGTCCGCAGATAATGGAAATCGTGGTACTTTTTCCGGCACCGTTGACTCCCAGGAATGCAAACAGTTCTCCGCGTTTTACACAGAAACTCAAATCCTGCACTGCTTTGACATCACCGAAGGATTTGCTCAGGTGCTCGATCTCAATAATACGTTCTTCTTTCATAGCTTTCCTCCTCTTAGCTTCTCTCTGTGTTCCTTCTCCCACAGAATAGCGGAATTTTTCGGCCATGTCCATAGCACTTCAACTAAGTTGCACAAATCGGGGGATAAGTTGCACAGAGGGGCCTCAGGTTACGTTTATTTCTTAATTTAATCTTAATATATTTAGAATGTAAGCTAAATCCGCATTAAATATATTGACAATTTTATTTTCCAGTGCTAGTATTCAGCTATATTCGATAAATTTCGACGAAAATACTTTACTTAAAAAGGGGGCTTTACAATGAAATTAAGAACCAAAATTGTCTTACTCGCGATTCTCCCGGCATTTCTGTTCAGTACCGTCCAATACACGTACTCCATGTACCGGATGGATCAAAGCATCACGGACAAGGCCTATGAAGGCATGCAGGCAACGGGCGTTGTTGCAACAGCTTTGCTGGATGCGCTGGGTGACGGAGCATATGAGGTAAAGAATGGAGAGCTATATAAAGGAAACTATAATCTCTCCGAAGAAATCACTCTGTTGGACTCCTTAAAGCAGCAATCCGGCTTCGATGTCACACTTTTCTACGGAGACACCCGTTATCTCACCACCATCGCGGATGAAAACGGCAACCGACAGGTCGGAACCCAGGCTTCCGAAGCTGTTGTCTCGGAAGTACTGAAAAAAGGTGCCACCTACTGCAACGACAACGCGAATGTACTGGGCAAGCGCTATGTGGACTACTATCTTCCGCTTTATCAGACCGGCACCAAGGATGTGGCCGGAATGTTGTTTTTGGGACAATCCTATGACGAAATGCACGCCATCGTCCACGACACCAAGTCTACCATCGGACTGTTTAGCCTATTCCTGACCATTATCCTGGCCATCGTTGCCTACCTGATTGCCATGAAGCTGGTCAACAACATCTCCACCGGTATCTCCTATGTAACCCAGCTTGAGGAAGGTCATCTGGGATTCAAGATGGAAAAGAGTCTCATGATTCGAAAAGATGTCATCGGAGACATGTGCCGGAGCGTCAAGCATCTGGAGAAAAAGCTGCGCGCCATCATACAGAATATGCAGGATCAATGTACTGTCCTTGAAGAAGCGGCTACCACCTCCTCCCAGCGGACAGAGGATGCCATCTCTTCCGTTATGCAGATTGATCAGACTATCCAGAATATCGCCAACAATTCTTCTTCCCAGGCCGCAAGTGCCGTGGCTGCCGGAGACAACGTATCCGAGATGGGAAGCATGATTGAGAGAACCGGTCAGCAGGTGGATTCCTTAACCGACACCACCGATACCATGGCCGCAGCCTCCAACCAGGCAAAGGATATTTTAAATGAGCTGAATGAAAACATGAACAAGGTGCGCGAGGCCGTAAGAACTGTCTCCGACCAGACTTCACAGACTCATGATTCGGTACAGGCGGTCGGCAAGATGACGGAGGTTATCACCGATATCGCTTCCCAGACCACGCTTCTGTCACTGAATGCAAGTATTGAAGCTGCCAGAGCCGGTGAGCAGGGAAAAGGCTTTGCCGTTGTTGCTTCCGAAATCCAGCAGCTTGCAGAGCAGAGTAACAAGGCCGCAGAAGAGATTCAGGTTACGCTCCGCAAATTGTGGGAGGATTCCGACAGCTCTGTTGCAACCATGAACGAAGTAGAAAAAATCATTCAGGAACAGGGTGAAAAGATTTCCGATACCAACGCAATCTTCCAGACCGTGGAGGACAATATTGAGAACTCCATCAACGGTATCAAGGAAATCAAGACCAAGACACATGCACTTGACGAAACCCGCGGAAAGACCATCGAAGTGGTACAGAATGTTGCTTCTTCCGCACAGGAGAATGCCGCAAGCACCGAAGAGACGGCAGCCTTCACGGATCAGGTAACCGAGAAAGTAACCGAAATCGAGAACGCCATGAACAGCGTCCAGAACGTAATACAGGAGTTGGAAAAGAGCATAGAGATTTTCTCTTTGACAGATTAAAAAAGAAACGAAAAAGGGAGCCCGCAGATGGCGGTCTCCCTTTTCGTTTCTTTATCCGATCAGCACATTCTTTCCTTCAAATGCAAAACCGTACTTTCTGATTTTTTCTTTCGAAACTCCCATATCAAGCAGGACTTTCTCGTACTGCTTCTCTTCTATCTGGGCAAGAGCAGCGGCAACGGTATCCTCCAGCGTCTGCTCCCTGCGCCGGTTCAATACCTTAAATTCCAGAATAAACGCATCATCTGCTTTATCCTTTGGCTCCAGCATTACATCATATCTTCCAAATCCGCTTTCCCGGTTCGAGGTGATAACATACCGATTCCGCAAATCCACCATGAGTCCCAGTACAAATCCATGATAAAACCGCTCCGGTTCTGCTCCGGACGGACGATTTCCGGTATCAAAGCTGCTGAATACAGACAGGCTGACACGATTCATGTATTCATTCATGGCATCCAAGTCGCCCAAAAGCAATGCCTTGATAAAGTCATTGTAGTTTCCCTCTGATGCGTCAAACCAACCGGATACCATTTTTTGAAACATTCTTTTTACTTCATAGTTTGTCAGTCCGAGTTCATAGCGTTCTTCCTTAAGATCCGCTTTTATCACTTTCAGATAACCGCTTGCAAGCAACAAACTCCAGATTGCATTTTCCGTCTGTCCCAACTGATTATATACAATCTGTTCATCCAGCGCGGTTGTAATCGTCTCTCCCGCCAAAAGGCTCTCAAAGGTCTCTTTTACTTTGTTGCTGCCCTCTCGAATCAGTTTCCCCACCAGACCATTGGCACTGGTATTCGCCCAATAGGTTGCAAGTTTTCCGGTATCAAAGCTGCTAAATACAGACAAACTGACGCGATTCATGTATTCATTCATGGCATCCAGATCACCAA
>JAQXZD010000098.1 GCA_029227035.1 Lachnospiraceae bacterium | reverse complement strand
CTCCTTATCAATATAATTATAGCATAGTTTCCTAAAGTTTCCCTAAAGGAAATAGCCCGGTATTCTTTAGCGTGGCTTTAGGGTGGACGGATATAATGAAAGCACATCGAAGTTAGGAGGGATGTGTTTTGAACTTTCGTCATGAATGGAAGCATGAGATAACGGTTTCGGATCTGATTACCATCCGGCAGAGGATGCGGGTGGTGGCAGAGCCGGATGAACATGCGACGGATGGAAAGTACCGGGTGCGAAGTCTGTATTTTGACACGCCGACTGACCGCGTATTTCGTGAAAAGCGGGATGGCGTCGGCTGCAGGGAAAAATTCCGGCTTCGTTATTATAATGATGACCTGTCGTGGATCTGTCTGGAGAAAAAGACAAAGCAGAACGGCTTGGGAAGCAAGCAGTCGGTATGTCTGACACAGGAGGAAACAGCGGCCCTTTTGCGATGCGAGCCGGAATGGATGGCAGAACATAAGCAACCGCTGGTACAGGAGCTGTATGCTAAGATGAAGGGGCAGGGACTGCGTCCGAAAACCATTGTGGAGTATGTCAGGGAACCTTTTGTCTATGCGCCGGGAAACGTTCGGGTGACACTGGATTATAATATCCGGACCGGACTTTTGAGTACGGATTTCCTGAATCCGGATTGCGTCCTGGTTCCGGTGGAGGCTCCGGTAATACTGGAAGTCAAGTGGGATGCGTTTCTGCCGTCTGTGATACGTGATGCGGTCGGGCTTCCCGGCAGGCGTGCGGGAGCTTTTTCAAAATATGCGGTATGCCGCAGGTATGATTAAGAATGTAAAAGGAGAAAAAAGATGAAATTTAGTGATGTATTTAAGTCTTCGTTTTTGGAGAATGTGACAGGAGTAAATGTTGTGGATATGCTTCTGGCACTGGTGCTGGCATTTTGTATTGGAATGTTTATTTTCTTTGTGTATAAGAAAACCTATATGGGAGTGATGTATTCATCAAGCTTTGGCGTTACACTGATTGCCCTCACCATGATTACCACAGTTGTGATTCTTGCGGTAACCAGTAATGTGGTATTGTCTCTTGGTATGGTCGGTGCGCTGTCAATCGTCAGATTCCGTGCGGCAATCAAGGAACCTCTTGACATTGCATTTTTGTTCTGGGCGATAACGGAAGGAATCGTCTTGGCGGCGGGACTGATTCCTCTTGCAGTTTTTGGAGGAGCGGTGATTGGCGTGATGCTTTTGATTTTTGTCAACCGCAAATCCCATTACAATCCGTATATTGTGGTGTTTCAGTGTGAAGACCATAAGAGTGAAGAGGCTGTCAGAAAATATCTGGAGGAACAGACAGTGCGTGCCACAGTCAAGAGCAAGACGGCACAGAAGGGATTGATTGAACTGAACATGGAAATCCGGCTGAAGGATGACAATACGGATTTTATCAACAGTTTATCAGAAATGAACGGAGTGAAAACTGCCGTACTTGTCAGCTACAACGGAGAATACATGGGATAAGGAGCGCGTATGTCAACACATAAGTATATGGACAGGATATGTTGTATTGTTCTGGTGCTTGCCATTGTTCTTACAGTTGTACTTATGAACCTGAATGTTGTGGAGACAGAAGCGGCAGGGCAGACAATGGGATATGAAAATCGTCTGTTTGACACGGACAGTGTCCATACCATAGACATTGTGATGGAGGACTGGGACGGATTTATCGAAACCTGTGAGAACGAGGAATATTCCCTTTGCTCGGTCGAGATTGACGGAGAAGAATTCTAGAATGTGGGAATCCGGGCGAAGGGGAATACTTCCTTAAGTTCGGTATCCGCCATGAACAGCGACAGATACAGCTTCAAGATTGAATTTGATCAGTATGACAGTTCGGAGAACTATTATGGGCTGGACAAACTCAGTTTAAATAATCTGATACAGGATAACACCTGCATGAAAGATTATATGGTCTATCAGATGATGCGGGAATTCGGGGTGGATGCCCCGTTGTGCAGTTATGTCTATATCACGGTAAACGGAGAGGACTGGGGATTGTATCTGGCGGTAGAAGGCGTTGAGGAATCTTTTTTGCAGAGAAATTACGGAAGTGATTACGGAGAACTTTACAAGCCGGACAGCGTAGAGGCGGGCGGCGGAAGAGGAAACGGTAAGGATTTCAAGATGGATGAAATAACGGATGAAGAAACAGACATGCCAAAACAGCCGGGAAATGCACCAGCGGGAGACCCGCAGAAACCGGACGGAGGTATGCAGAAACCGAACGGAGAACAGCCGGACGGAGGTATGCAGAAACCAAACGGGGAACAGCCGAATGATGGAAAAACAGACGGAGATATGCAGATGCCGGAGATTGACAAGCAGGATGAAAACATGGACAAGAGCCGGGGCATGGGAAGCAATGATGTAAAGCTGCAGTATATCGATGACGATTCGGACAGTTATTCCGGTATCTTTGATAATGCGAAAACGGATGTGACAAATGCGGATAAAACCAGACTGATAGAGGCTCTGAAAGCGTTGGGAGACCAGACGGATATTGAGAGCACGGTTGATGTGGAAGAGGTACTCCGGTATTTTGTGGTTCATAATTTTGTGGTAAATGGGGACAGCTATACGGGAAGCATGGTACACAATTATTATCTGTATGAAAAGGATGGACAGCTTTCCATGATTCCGTGGGATTATAATCTGGCATTTGGAACCTTTCAGGGAAATGATGCAACAGATGCGGTAAATGAGCCTGTTGATACACCGGTTATGGGTGGGGAAACCGAGGACCGGCCTATGGTGGCGTGGATATTTTCTGATGAGGAGTATACACAACTTTATCATGAGTATTTTGAGGATTTCCTAAGCACATGGTTTGACAACGGTAAATTTGACCTGATGGTAACAAAGACACAGGCTTTGATTGCACCGTATGTGCAAAAAGATCCGACAAAATTCTGCACTTACGAAGAGTTTGAAAAAGGAGTGGAGACACTGGAAAGTTTTTGCAATCTTCGGGCAGAGAGTGTCAAAGGTCAGCTTGAGGGGACAATTCCTTCTACGTCAGAGGAGCAGAGCGCAGACAGCAGTGCCTGTATTGATGCTTCTGCCATCACCCTTTCGGATATGGGAACGATGGGAAGAAAATAATTGACGCAAATGCATAAAATATATAGAATAATATGTGAACAGATATAGTTTGATTAAGAGGAGGAATGAAAATGATTTGTCCAAAATGTGGAAGTGAAGTGAGCGACGGAAGTGCATTCTGTACAAAATGCGGAGCATCTTTGGCAGGAGCGGCACAGAATAATGCGGGAGCAACACAGAACAATGCAGCACAGAACAATGCAGGCTATGAACAGCCGGGCTATCAGCAGCCAAACGGAAACGGAGCTCCGCAGGGAAATCCGCAGATGAATAATGGAATGCCTTACGGGCAGCCGTATGTGGATCCAAAGGATCACACCGGAGAGTTCGATCCGAAGGATATCTCGGATCACAAGGTAATGGCAATGCTTCCGTATCTGATGGGAACTGTCGGAATCATTATTGCACTGCTTGCATCCAGAGAGTCACCATATACATATTTTCATGTGCGTCAGGCTTTGAAGATTACAGTGGTTACTACGATTCTTGGAATCATAGCAGGAGTGCTGTTTTTTACCCTTATAATTCCGATTGCGGCAGCAGTTTGTGTAATTATTCTGTTGGTTGTCCGGATTATCTGCTTTTTCCAGATCTGCTCAGGAAAAGCAAAGGAAGCACCGATTGTCAGCAGCTTTGGATTTTTAAAGTAGGACTCAATTATATAAGTTGCAAGAGAAGACACAGTCATTTTTGGCTGTGTCTTTTTTGATAGGAAATTCTGTTGCATTTCCTATCAAAAAACGCTTCGCGCAGAATGCGCACTCGCACAAATGGAAGAATGTCGCAGAGCGACTGTGCTCGGCGCGCAAAGTGGAGCAAGTCCCTCATGAGTGATGGATATAGGGAGTTGAAGAGGACTTGTCCACTTTATTTTTGTTTGTTACCCATTCTTTTTACTTTGAATTTACAATTTGGCGGTTACGTATTTTACACGGAGGGCATAAGATAGCGCATGTAATCAAATATGTGACAAAGAAAAGAGGAGAAAAAATGAAGAAGAACAAATTAGTAAAAATGATGGCAGTATTATCCGCAGTTACTCTGTTTGCAGGAGCTGCAATGGGTTGCGGAGATAAGACTGAGGAGCAGACAACAGATAATACCGGTGATGTGGCAGAGACAAACGCAGCAGAGTCTGAGGCTGAGGAAAGCACCGATTTAAGCGGAACCGTAACAATGGCAGGAAGCACATCCATGGAGAAACTTGCAAATGCTATGTCAGAGGCATTCATGCAGAAGTATCCGGGTGTTAAGGTGACAGTAGAGTTTACAGGATCCAGTGCAGGTCTGGAATCTCTTCAGGCAGGCAGCACGGATATCGGAAATGCTTCCCGTGCACTGAGCGATGATGAGAAGAGTGCCGGCATTATAGAGAATATTGTAGCAATTGACGGAATTGCAACAATTACAGATCCGGAGAATACCGTAACAGATATTACATCAGAGGATCTGGCAAAGATTTATACCGGAGAGATTACAAACTGGAAAGATCTTGGCGGAGCTGATGAGCAGATTGTCGTAATCGGACGTGAGGCAGGATCCGGTACAAGAGATGCGTTTGAGGAACTGATGGGTGTGGAAGATTCCTGCCAGTATGCACAGGAGCTGGATTCCACAGGAGCCGTACTTGCAAAGGTAGCTGCAACACCGGGAGCAATCGGTTATGTATCCCTTGATGTGGTTGATGATACCGTACAGGCATTGAAACTGAATTCTGTTGACGCAACAGAGGAGAATATCTTAAAGGGTGATTATGTTCTCCAGAGACCGTTCGTTATGGCTACCATGGGAGAAATCTCTGAGCAGAGTGAGAATGTACAGGCATTCTTTGAGTACATCAATTCAGATGAAGGCAAAGAAGTTATTAAGAGCGTCGGACTGATTGTTCCACAGTAGTTCCGAACGGAAGAAAGGAAAAAAGGTATGAACAACGGCAAGGCAAAAACCATCGTGGAACGCACAGCAAAAGTAATTTTTATGGTATGCGCAGCGGTTGCCATTGCGGCAGTTGTTTCGATTACAGGTTATATGCTTGCAAAAGGCACCCCGGCTTTGGCAAAGGTCGGGGTGGCTGACTTGTTATTCGGAACAGTCTGGAAGCCGACAGCAGAAAATCCATCGTATGGTATTTTATTTATTATTTTAACCTCCATCGCAGGTACTGCGGCGGCTATTCTGATCGGAGTGCCAATCGGGCTTCTGACAGCCGTGTTTATTGCGGAAGTTGCAGATAAGAGAATCGCGGCAATTGTGCAGCCGGCAGTGGAATTATTGGCAGCAATCCCGTCTGTAATATATGGTTTGCTGGGAGTTATGCTCTTAAATCCGCTGATGTACCGCTTGGAAAAATATGTGTTTAACGGAAGTGAAACGCATCAGTTTACCGGAGGCTCCAATCTGTTATCTGCCATTATTGTGCTGGCAATCATGATTCTGCCTACTGTGATTAACATCAGCGTTTCCGCAATTCGTGCGGTTCCGGCACACTTGAAATCGGCATCTCTGGCGCTGGGAGCGACTCACATGCAGACGATTTTCAAAGTAATCATTCCTGCGGCACGCTCCGGAATTATGACCGGTGTGGTACTTGGTATCGGTCGTGCACTGGGAGAGGCGATGGCAATTAATATGGTTGCCGGAGGTACGGTTAATCTTCCGCTTCCGTTTAATTCGGTCCGGTTTTTGACGACACAGATTGTCAGTGAGATGTCCTATGCATCCGGAGTTCACCGTGAAGTATTGTTTACGGTTGGTCTTGTACTGTTCCTTTTTATTATGATTATCAATCTGATTCTCGCAAAGCTGGAGAAGAAAGGAGCACTGGAAAATGACTAGTATTCAGACAAAGAAAAGACATCCCAAAGATGCATTATTGTATGTTGCAATCTATATCTGTGCCACTTTTTCCGTAGTTTTGCTGCTTGGAATCATCCTTTATGTTCTGTTCAAAGGCGTAAGCAGTGTGAGCTGGGAGTTTTTGACCAGCGTCACCTCAGTGCTGAATGGTACAACCGGAATTGCCGGAAATATTGTGAATACCTTGTATATTATTGTGGTAACGATGCTGATAGCGACTCCGATCGGAGTTGGCGCAGCGGTATATCTGAATGAGTATGCGAAACCGGGAAAACTGGTCACTGTGATTGAGTTCGCAACGGAAACTCTTGCCGGTATTCCATCCATTATTTTTGGTTTGTTTGGTATGATGTTTTTCGGAGAGACTCTTCATCTGAGCTATTCACTGTTGACAGGCTCTTTGACGATGGTATTGATGGTACTTCCGCTTATTACCAGAAATACACAGGAGGCATTAAAGACGGTGCCGGATTCTTATCGTCACGGTGCAATCGGTCTGGGTGCGGGAAAATGGCATATGATTCGGACGATTTTACTTCCGTCTGCCATGCCGGGAATTATCACCGGTGTCATTCTGGCAATCGGAAGAATCGTGGGTGAGTCGGCGGCATTATTGTTTACAGCCGGAAGTACGGGACTGTTGCCGCACAGCCTGAAGGAATTTTTCATGAAAGCAACCCAGTCGGGTGGAACTTTGACGATTCAGCTTTATCTGAGTGCATCCAAGGGTGAGTTTGGGGTAGCATTTGGAATTG
>JAQXZD010000097.1 GCA_029227035.1 Lachnospiraceae bacterium | reverse complement strand
ATATCCAAACTGGTAAAGGTTTGTCGTACCGTCTTCAAATACCAGTAAACGATTGGCTACTTTACGCACAAAATAACGATCGTGGGAAACAAAGATCAGTGTACCCGAATAGTCTTTTAACATGCTCTCTAATGTTTCTTTTCCAACAATATCCATATGGTTGGTCGGCTCATCGAGAATCAGGACATTCGGACGGCGCTTTAAAATCTTGCAGAGTGCAAGACGCACCTTCTCTCCTCCGGAGAGCATATCAATGTTCTTGAATACATCTTCTCCCGTAAACATGAAAGCACCAAGTGCATTTCTTGCCTCGGTCTCCGTAAGATTCGGAAATTCATCCCAGAAATCATCCAGCACAGTTTTCCGGCTGGAATACATCGCCATCTGCTGATCAAAATATCCAATCTGCACATTCGTGCCAAAATGATACTCTCCTGCCAGTGCCGGAATCTGTCCAACCAGTGTCTTTAACAGGGTGGATTTTCCCAGTCCGTTTCCTCCCAGTATTCCCAGCTTTTCACCCTTTTTTAATTCAAAGCTGACATGCGACAACGGCCGGTCATATCCCACTTCCAGATTACTTACAGAAAGCACATCATTTCCCGTCTCTTTTTCCGGCTCAAAATCCGCATGAAAAGTCTTTGTATCAAAGCGGTCCGGCGCCTCGATTTTTACCATATGCTCAATGGCTTTTTCCTTGGAATGTGCCATAGATACCTTCGTAGGCTTGTTTTTAAAGCGATCCACCATACGCTGCAGGCGGGCAATTTCTTTCTGTTGCGCCTGATAGTCTTTCATGAGCTTTTCGTAATTCTCTTTTTTTCTGGTCATGAAATTGGAATAGTTGCCCGGATAACGTGTTGCCGTTCCATACTCAATCTCATAGACAACGTCCACCACATTATCCAGAAACATACGGTCATGGGATACCACAACGACCGCTTTCGGATAATTCTTCAGATATCCCTCTAGCCACTCAATCGTTGTGATATCCAGATGGTTCGTCGGCTCATCCAGAAGCAAAATGTCCGGCTTGCTCAAAAGCAGCTTGATAAAAGCAATCTTTGTCTGCTGTCCTCCGGAAAAATCGGAAAGCGGCTTCTTTCTCTCTTCCTCCGTAAACCCAAACTTACGGATTAACACATCATATTCCTTTTCATAGTAATAGCCGCCGTCCTCTTTAAAGGCTTCCTCCATGGCTGTATAGCGTTCCACCTTTTCCTGCGAGTAATCCTGCTCCAGAGCCGCAGCAGCGGCTTCCAGTTCTTTCTTGCGCTTTTCCATGGGCGCAAACACTTTGCGAATCTCCTGCTCCAGTGTAATGGTCGTATCCTCAAACGCAATCTGCCTTAAGTACCCAATCTGCGGATTTCCGGATTTTGCGATAAAAATATCCTCGTCACTGTCTCTCTTATCCAGTTCCACTTCTCCGTTAATCAGTTTCAAAAGTGTTGTCTTCCCACATCCGTTCCGTCCGACAACCGCAATTTTTTCTGTATTTCTGATTTCAAAATTAATATCCTGGAGAATCACATCATCCGCATAGGATACTGCTCCATGGCATATCTGGTATAACATATTTCTTTATCCTTCCTGTTTTCCATAGGTCGCCGCAAGCTGTGTTACGAACTGCTCTGCAGTTCTTCCGGAGATACCGCCGTGGCTCAGCTCCCACTTATTGGCTTCCGCCTTCAGCGTCTCCTCATCCATTGTTATTCCGGCGCGTCTTGCCAGATGGATAACAATATCAAAATATTCTTTCTGAGTCGGCTTCGAGTAATTGATGGTAACACCAAAACGATTGACCAGAGATAACTTCTCCTCCACGGTATCCGAATGGTGTCTGTCATTGGAATTATCCTGATCATTTCTGTCGTTCCAGCTCTCTTTAATCAGATGGCGTCTGTTCGATGTTGCATAAATCAGGATATTCTCAGGCTTTGTCTCCACGCCACCCTCAATCACTGCCTTTAAGAATTTGTATTCAAACTCAAATTCCTCAAAAGACAAATCATCCATATAGATAATGAACCGGTAATTCCGGTTCTTTATATCTGCAATAATCTCTGACAGATACTTAAACTGATGCTTGTAAATCTCAATCATCCGCAGACCGTCCTTGTAATACTGATTGACGATTGCTTTGATACTGGTGGATTTTCCGGTACCGCTGTCACCAAACAGAAGAACATTGTTTGCTTTTCTGCCCTGTACAAAGGCTTCCGTATTCTCCACAAGCTTTTTCTTCTGAATCTCATACCCTACCAGGTCATCCAGCATAACAGTATCCATATTGTTGATTGCGCGGAAAGAAAAGCCGCCCTGCGGTGTCTCATCAATACGGAATGCCTTATTCAGTCCAAACATGCCGACTCCGTAATCCTTGTAAAATCCGGTAACGGCATGAAAGAACTCTTTTTCATCCTGTGCAGCCTCCAGCTTCTTGCTCAAAGCGCGGACTTTCTCGCTCACATTCTTGTTATACATCAAATCTTTTTTGTGAATTGCCTTGTAATTTGAAATCTGCGTAAAGCAGTTCAATCCAAGATCCCTCTCTATCGGCCCGAAATCATAATCAAATAACGACTTGAAAATGCGAAAATCATTCTCCACCAGCGCATTCACACTTCCCTCGCTGGCTCCTACTTTCTCACAGGTCATACTGAACGGATTCTCACTCATCATCAGATAGAACGTCAGGTAATTGTGCCACAGATTATCGTCAAAGCCATAATCCGTTGCCACCCGTAAGATTCTCTTGACCTGCGTGTTAATGTTTCTCACCAGATCCGTCTTATTGTAATCCCCGGTCTCATACTTTCCAAACAGTTTTCCCATCTGGTACAGAATCGAATCTTCATCCAAATCCCCATACATCAGTAACTTTGATATCTCCTGATACATTTTCTTCGCCTCTTTCTCTTGTCTGTTCCGGGCGGCTTATGCCGCCTGTCTGTCTTTCCGATTATGCCACAAAACGGAGGATTTGTAAACAAATCCTCCGTCTCTAAAACTCGACTCTTATGGTTGTGCCTCTGCCCGGCTCACTGTCCAGACTGATTCTGGCATCATGCAGTTCCACGATATGCTTCACAATCGCAAGTCCCAGCCCGGTTCCTCCGGTCTGCTTTGAACGGCTTTTGTCCACCCGGTAAAAGCGTTCAAATACCCGCTCCTGCTGATCTTTCGGAATTCCGATTCCGTTATCTTCTACCACCAGAACCGGCATCCCGTTCTCTTTCTTCACCTGCAGATGCACCTCTCCGCCTTCGTTATTATAGCGGATTGCGTTCTGACAGAGATTCTCCACCAGTTCGCTCATCATACTTCTGTCTGCCCGAAGCTCGCAGGACTCTCCCTCGTAGTACAATCGCACATTCCGCTTATCTGCACTGACCTGCAATCCCTTAAGGCAGTCGCGCGCTACCTCATCCAGGTCCAGTTGCTCGTAATTCATCACATTTCCATCGCTGTTGTCCAGTTCCGATAACCGGATGATATCATTAATCAGAGACAACAGGCGGTTCGCATTCTGTTGTATCTCCCGGGCGAACTCCGTCTCCTGCTTCGCGTCAACCATGTGATTTTCAATCAGCTCGGCATAACCGGAGATTGCCGCAAGCGGAGTTTTTAACTCATGGGATACATTGGCAGTGAAATCCTGCCGTACCTTTGCTGCCATGAGAATATTCTCGTGCTGTGCACGAACCGTCTGTACAAAAGGAATCAGCTCCTTATATGTTGGTGTCCGCGTCGTATCCTCCATGTTTTCCGCCATATTTTCAATCGGCTGCAGAAGCTGCCTGGTCAAAAAACGCGCCAGAATCACACACAAAAATATAATGCCCAGAAGAATCAGAAGAATGATTGGTGTGGACGTGAGAAAAACGCTGAAAATACTACGCGCTTCCGTTGCCACCCGAAGCACTGTCCCATCCTGCAGACGCAGTGCATAATAAAAGGTGTTCATCTTCATGGTATCCGACTTGCGCACACACTCCCCTTTTCCCTTATCTATCGCAGCTTTAAACTCCGGACGGTCTGCATGATTTGCAAGCATATCCGCATTGGCATCATTGTCATACAGAACCTTCCCATCACTGTCAATCCAAGTAATGCGTAGCTCGTCCTGCGCAATATACAAATCTTCCCGGATACTGTTTCCCTTTTTAAAAACTCCCGCGTCCCTCAGAATCTGTGCATTGGTACTCAAATCCTCCCGCACCTGCTTTTGAAAAAGCGTATAGTAAATGAGAGTCATGGCTACTAATGTTGCGAGAACCCCAAGCACTGCAATCTGTACCAGACGTACATTAATCTTCTGCTTCATTCTTTACTCCTTATTCCCTGAGTCCGTCAATGACATAACCCACGTTTCGGACTGTACGGATTTTGCTTCCTGCCTCCCCAAGCTTCTGTCGGAGAGTTTTGATATGCATGTCCACGGTACGAGATTCTCCTTCAAACTCGGTTCCCCACACATGGCGCATAATCACTTCCCTAGACAACACCACATTCGGGTTAGTCATAAGAAGTCGTAAAAGCTCATATTCCTTAAACGTCAGCTCCACCGGACTGTTGTCCACAAATACCATATGCCGCTCATGATCCAGCATGATATTGTCGAGCTGAAGCAGCTTTACTTCCTCCGTCTCGGTTCTTCTGAGAAGCGTCTTCACTCTGGTAATCAGCTCCATGACAGAGAACGGCTTCTTAATGTAATCATCCGCCCCCTCATCAAGCCCCTTAATCATATCCATCTCCGCCGTCTTTGCCGTCACCATGATAATCGGCAGGCGCTTTGTTGCAGGATTCTTTCTCAGCTTTCGTACAATATCATAACCGCTCTCATCCGGCAGCATAACATCTAGCAATACCAGATCCGGCATAATATCATCCAGCTTCTTATAAAAATCCTTCGCCTTCTCAAAGGCGCAGACCATATAATTACTGTTCTTTAATGCAATCGTTTCTATTTCACGGATATTCTCATCATCCTCTACAATATAAACCAATGCCATAATCTATTCCTCACTTCTTATTCTTTTTATCCGGAAGTTCATATTTCTCCATCAGCGCATAATATGCCTTTTCGAACCAAGGAGCTCTCTCTTCCTTGACAACATCCAGATACTCATGTGTATTAAAGCCGTCTTCCCTCACACGAATCATGCAGACCGCAATATTGGAACAGTGATCGGAGATACGCTCAAAATTCGTGATGATATCTTCCAGCAGAAGCCCCAGTTCGATGGTACATTTTCCTTTGCGCAGTCTCTTCACATGCCGTTGTTTCATCTCCAGACTGATACTGTCAATCACCTGCTCGAAAGGCTCAATTTTTCTGGCTTTTTCCAGATTATTCTCTGCAAATGCCTGTACGGTTTCCGTCACGATATCATGGAGAGCAGCCGAAATCACTTCAATCTCTTCCATGGCCTTCTTTGAAAACGTCTGTTTATTCTTGTGCATCTGCACTGCCGAATCCGTAATATTGCATGCGTGATCAGAAATACGCTCAAAATTACCGATACAATGCAGCAAAATGGAAAGTGTCTGACTGTCATTATGAGACAGGTCGCAATTGTTCAGCTTGACCAGATAGGTTCCCAGTACATCCTCATAATGGTCAACATTCTGCTCCATCTTCTCGATCTGCGCGATTCCCTCTTCACTATAAGATTTCAGGTTATCCAATGCCAGAAAAAGCGAGGCTTCCGCTTCCTGCGCCATACGCACTGCCGCACTCCGGCACAGCTCCATGGCAAATGCCGGTTTCTCCAGAAAACGCTCGTCCAATCTTGCAAACTCATCCGGCTCCTGCTGCTTATCATCTGCCCGATCCGGTATCGTAATTTCTGCCAGTCTGACAAGCTGGTTTCCAAACGGATAGAGAACTATCAGACAGCCGATATTAAACAGGCTGTGTACCATAGCAATTCCTGCCGCATTTGCCGGCTCATTCATAAATGCAAAATCGCCTGCCACCGCCTGGATTCCATAGAATACCACCATAAACAGAATGGTTCCGATCAGGTTAAAATACAGATGTATCATGGAAGCCCGCTTTGCATTGCGGTTCGCCCCGATAGAAGAAATAATCGCTGTCACACAGGTTCCGATATTCTGTCCCATGATAATCGGAATTGCCGTCTTATAACCAACCACTCCGGTCACGCAGAGTGCCTGCAGGATTCCGACGGAAGCTGACGAGCTCTGAATTACCGCCGTCAGAAGCATTCCGGCTATCATTCCGAGAACCGGGTTGGAAAATGCCGTCAGGATTCCCGTAAAGCTCTCGTTTTCCGCAAGCGGTTTTACCGCATCGCTCATGGTCTCCATTCCAAACATCAGAATGGCAAAACCAACAAAAATATTTCCAATATCCCGTTTCTTATTATCCTTTGCCGTCATGGTCATGATGATTCCGATAATTGCAAAAACCGGCGCAAAGGAAGACGGTTTTAAGAGCTGAAGCACAAAACCCGAACCTTCTATACTGGTCAGTGACAACAGCCAGGAAGTTACCGTCGTACCAACATTGGCACCCATGATAATTCCAACCGCCTGAGTCAGCTTCATAATTCCCGAATTTACAAAACCTACCACCATAACTGTGGTTGCCGACGAAGACTGAATGACAGCCGTTACTGCCACGCCTAATAGGACGGCCATAATTCTCTTGGAAGTAAGCTTCTCCAATATCTGTTCCAGCTTACCTCCCGAGAGCTTTGCAAGGCCGTCCCCCATCGCATTCATTCCGTACAAAAACATGGCTAGTCCGCCAATCATTGTCAAAAACGCAAAGATATCCATATCTGCTCTCCTTAGTTTTTTCTTTCATCGTATAAAATCTATGTAAAATCTATAAGAGCAGTTATGTAAAATCTATGTAAAACCGTGGACGTTTCTATTATTTTTCCTGTTTTTTGTCATCCAATGCGAAAATCACCCATTCCGCAATGTTGGTGGCGTGGTCGCCGATTCGTTCAAAATACTTTGTCACCAGCAGCAGATCTGTTGCCTGTTCTCCGCATGACGGATCTTTATGTATCATCTCGATAATCTCTGCCTTGTTTTTATCAAACAGCTCATCCACGACATCATCATGCTCAATTACGCTCTGTGCTTTTGCCATGTCCTTTTCCACATAGGCTTCCACACTTCTGATTAACATAAGCACAGTCTCTGTTGCCATTTTCTTGATATCCGTAAGATCCTGGATATATGGCTCCTTCGCCATCATAATCGTCATTTCAGAGATATCTGCCGCATGATCTCCGATTCGCTCCATATCCGTCACCATTTTCATGGCTGCCGAGATTACGCGCAAATCCCTTGCCACCGGCTGCTGTTGCATCAGAAGATTAAAACAGATATTCTCTATTTTTTTCTGTTCTCTGTCAATCTCCTCATCATTTTCCATGATTGTCTTTGCCAGTTCCACATTCTGATCGATCATTGCATCAATCGCTTTTTGGATAGAATCCTCAATCAAAGTGCCCATGTGCATCATTTCCTGGTTGAGCACATTAAGCTGCTCGTCGAATTTTGAACGCATTAGCCAAACCTCCCTGTAATATAATCTTCTGTCCGCTTATCCTTCGGGTAAGAAAAGATGGTCTTGGTATCTCCAAATTCCACCATCTCTCCGACCAGAAAGAATGCTGTGTCATCTGAGACTCTCACCGCCTGCTGCATATTATGTGTCACCACAACCACCGTATATTTTTTCTTCAGCTCTTCCATGAGCTCCTCGATTTTTGCAGTGGAAATCGGATCCAGCGCAGAAGTCGGCTCATCCATAAGAAGCACGTCCGGCTGTACCGCCAGTGCTCTTGCAATACAAAGTCTCTGCTGCTGCCCGCCGGAGAGACCAAGTGCAGATTTTTTCAGTCTGTCCTTCACTTCGTCATAAATTGCAGCCCCCTTTAAGCTCTCCTCGACAATCTGATCCAGTTTTGCCTTCTCCTTGATTCCATGAACACGCGGTCCGTAAGCAATATTGTCATAGATACTCATCGGGAATGGATTCGGCTGCTGGAATACCATCCCAACTTTCTTTCTGAGGGTTGTGGTATCCACACCATCTGCATAAATATCTTCGTTGTCCAGTTTTACCTCTCCGGTAATCCGCACATTATCCACCAGATCATTCATGCGGTTCAGTGTTCTCAGAAAAGTTGATTTTCCACATCCGGACGGTCCGATGAATGCGGTCACACATTTCTCTCGAATGTCCATGTTGACATCCTTCAGTGCATGATTCTGTCCGTAATACAGATTCAGATTACGAACTGAAATTTTCGTTTTTTTATCCATCATTCTCTCCTCTATCTCCTGTTGACATCAAAGTGCTTTGTCAATGCTTTCGTCAGGAAATTGATTCCCAGTACAATAATCAGTAATACCAATGCAATTCCAAATGCTACC
>JAQXZD010000096.1 GCA_029227035.1 Lachnospiraceae bacterium | reverse complement strand
CCCATATATTAAAAAATTCCTGCCTTCGATTGTAAAGTGACAATAAAAGCAAGAATTTTCGGGATATGAAATAATAAACTAAGATAAACGAAAGAACATGCAGCCCCTCATGGCCATGCCTACTATGAAAATTTGCTTTTGAAAATTATAGCATTTTCTTGCGTAAAGTGCAACTAAAGAAAAACGAAGATGCAAACAAGTTTAACAACTTCACACTTTTGCCGTGAAGTGCTATATTAATAGACAGTACATTATCCATCCGGTGGGATAAACGGTGAGGGGAAAAACAGAATAAGGTAATATATAATGAACAGTAAAATACAATTGTGGGATAACAATAGAATATTAAAGAAAATTACCTTGTGCCAAAGCATGTCATCAGGACAACACAGAAATCCTTCAGAGGAGTTATTTCCTTTGGAAAATATTCTTATGGAGTTTTACAGGGATGCGGAGATTGGGATAGACTTTCATTCCATGGATAATTTATCTCGATTATATCAGGAGTATTGTAAAGAACAGGGGAATCTTTCGTTGTCGCTGGAGCAACTGATCGAGGAAGGATGGCTTTCTGTAATCTTTGGAAGATGGGAATCCGCATTGGTTCGAGAGAAGGAGTTTGATGGAGAGGAGCTGACGGGATATCGCGATGGGGCCGTGCTTCGGTTTCTGGTGTGGTTAAAGGAGCAGGAGAAAAAATGTCTGCCGGCTGTCAAGGTAAAATGTCCGGAGGAGGTCTTGAAAAAATGGAGACTGCTGTGTCCTGATACGCCGGAGATATCGTGGTTTTTGGACAAGCATTTTCTTGTTTACATAGAAGAAGGGTATTATGCAGTGAATGGATATACCTGGAATACAGTGATTGACCATGCTATGGCAAAGCTTTGGAGTGTATGGGGAGAAGGTGAATTTGACAGATGGCTTTCCGTTGCACGTTGTGTGAATGCTACCTATCATGTGTTGGATTTTCTGAAAGATGATTTGCAAAGAGCACTGTTGAAATGTTTGATGGAAGACTGCTTTTGTAAATATGAGGTGCCAGTATGGCAGACGGAGGATCGGTTTTTTGTTAAGATCAGGTTATTGGAGTGCAAGAAATACATTAAGAGTCCTGAGAAATATAAAAATGCAGGATTGTGGACCGGAATCCGGGCGATGGATGTGATTCGATATGATAGATATGGTTTTGAGAATTATCGGTGGTTGTATACTCATATTCATGATTGCAATCTTTTTTTCGTGGCAGTTGTTGAATATTTGAACTACATATCAAATACTGTTTCTGAGGCTGTGGGAGAAAAGCTGAGAGCATATGATAGAATTGGAAAATGGTATGAAATAGGGGATCTGGACGTAGAGATTATTTATGAACTGCTTACGAATGGAAATACACTGTTTATTGGTTTTCGCTATTTGGTAAATAATCTTCGAGAAGCTTCGGAATACAGAGAATTCTATGTTGAAAATGTGATAGATATTGTAAATATTTTGCTGGAGGAGGGCAGCAGGACAAGGGGATTCTTGCAGGCAGAGGAAATCGGCTCCTGCTTTTTGTATTTGTTGGAACTGACCAGCAGCTCTGTGAGAAAGCAACAGGAAGATATCTATGAAATCCTGTTGAAGCGAATGATACAGGCAGTTGGAAAAGAGGAGTATCTTTCCCAGCTTGCAGATGGGATGGTGGATTATTTTGAGGCATTGTTAAAGCTGGAAGCGGCTGTGGATTGGACACGGGGGTACCATCTGCTTTTGCTTTGCATGGATGTGTGGTTTTATCAGGATGTCAGGATGCAAAAATTGCCGTTGTTTTTCAGTTTGCGTAATATTCTATGGAAAGGTTATGGAATGATATTTAATGGCGAGTGCGAGTATGCCATTTATTTAAAACCGGAATATTTTACGCCGGAGATTTGCTTTGATTTGTATGAAAGTTATATTGCGAACGAGTCTATTGCACAGCGGAGGGCTTTATTACTGCCGATAGATAAGAAATGCAATCAGGATGGGAAGAGAGTGATTCCATATCAATATAAATTATTGCTTGGAATCCTGTATTGGATATATGATGAGGGGCAGCACAGCGATGAGGTAGTAAAGAGTGCTTTGATAGAAGCATTGGAGCAGGTATTGATAGAACAGGAGCATGTTTTTGATTTTGCTTCTGTGCAGATATATTCGTTGGAAGATGTTCTGCAAAAGTGTATTGGTGTTTTATCAAGTGAAGATAATACATCTGCTGCATTAATAGCGAAAATGCAGAAATCTGACGTTCCGGAACTTTTGCTTTATTACCATTTAGTGGAAGATGAGGTTTTAAAGCAACAGTTTTTGAAAGAAATTAACGAAAAGGCAGATGGGGATTCTCTTGATGTGTTTCATGATGAGAGAGCGATAGATCTGGTGATGGACGAACAACTGGTAAGTCTTTACCCGGCGGCACAGAAGAATCTTGAGCGCAAATTGAAGGTATGGAAACAACGGGGAATTTCGGAAAAAGAATATTTTGTGGAGTACGCTATTCATCAGCAATGTCGTTTACAATATCTACAGGGAAAATATGATGAAATATTGAAGGGGGAGAATACATTTTTCAAGGCCATTGTTTATATGGAAGTGGAAAACTATAAGGATTTTCAGAAGGCCGATACGCTTTGGAAAGAGATGATTTTGCATCGGAAACAGAAGAACTATGCGAGTTCCGTATATATGAATTATCTTGTCCTTTTGAATCGCGAATGGGCAGAAGCAGACAGAGAAGATGAGGATAACATAGCATACCTGGAAAAGCAGACAGATTGGATCATTAATATTATTGAACAGGAAGAAATCGAAAAATGGGGAGAAGAAACTAAGGAAGAATACGGTTATCTGGTTGTTCAGAACAGAAAGCTTCAGGGAAAGGATTTTTTGCAGGGATTATATACTTATAACAGCAGATATCGGTTGTCTCTTTCCGCCAGAGATTTTATTGATGAATCCGAAGATAGATCAGAGGTTCGGATTTCTAAGGCGGATTTGAATTATTCGGATGAGGATTTTGTAAATATCCTCAGTAGATTTCGGAACATGGATCAGGAACGGAAGAGTAGAATTTATTA
>JAQXZD010000095.1 GCA_029227035.1 Lachnospiraceae bacterium | reverse complement strand
GAACTCCATGCTCGTGGGCTGCCTTTGCAAATTTCTCAATGTCCAAAACCGTCAGTGCCGGATTGGCAATGGTCTCTCCGAATACTGCACGGGTATTCTCCTGAAAAGCAGCATTCAATTCTTCTTCCGTGCAGTCCGGCGACACGAACGTCACTTCAATTCCCATCTTTGCCATCGTTACGGAAATCAGATTAAAGGTTCCCCCGTAAATGGAAGAGGATGCTACGATATGACTGCCTGCTTCGCAGATGTTAAACAATGCAAAAAAGTTTGCCGCCTGTCCGGAAGAGGTCAGCATCGCAGCCGTTCCTCCCTCCAGTGCCGCAATTTTTGCTGCCACATGGTCATTGGTCGGATTCTGAAGTCTAGTATAGAAATATCCCTCCGCCTCCAGATCAAACAGTTTTCCCATATCCTCACTGGTATCGTACTTAAATGTTGTGGACTGGATAATCGGTATCTGTCTCGGTTCTCCGTTCCCCGGTGTATAACCTGCCTGTACGCATTTTGTGTTCAACTTGTAATTACTCATATTTTCTCCTTTCCAATACCTGTTTACAATCTTGTATCTTTACGCAGAGTATCAAAAAATACTCCAACCTCTGCCCATGCTTTCTTGGACTCCGGGATATTCAGATATGCCATCTGGAATACATGAAACATCTCCTCATAGACACTCAGACGCACCTTTACGCCCTGCTCCCTTGCCTTGGCTGCCACCGAAACCGAATCACTCAGAAGCATCTCTGCCGAGCCCACCTGAATCAGCATTGGCGGGAAATCGCGGAAGCTTCCGAAAAGCGGCGAGATATAGCAGTCCATCTTATCGTGCTCTCCCGGATAATCATTCACATAAATCATGCTTTCCTTCGTATTTCCAAACAGCACATCCTTCTCATAATTCGTGGTGTAGGATTCTCCGCTTGCCGTCAGATCCGTCCACGGAGACATGGCAATGATTCCTCCCGGCATGGGCATATGATGCTCCCTTAAATACATGCAAAGGGACATCGCAAGTCCGCCTCCCGCAGAATCTCCCGCCAGAATAATCTGTTCTCCGTAATAGCCGCTGTCCAAAAGCCACTGATAGGCACAAAGGGCATCCATAAGCGCTGCCGGATAAGGATGTTCCGGCGCCACCCGGTAATCCGGCGTCAGCACACTGCATCCGTTACTCACCTCATTGTAGAGTCCGGCAAACACATAATAGGCATTCCTCACCGCTCCCATGTACCCGCCTCCGTGAAGCTGGAGAATGACATAATCTCTGTTGGGATTCTCCTTTTTTTCCAGAAATTTCATGGAAAAATCCTCCATCTCAATACCGGTCATGGAAAAGCAGGACGGAACAATCCACGGCGGTTCCTTCAGCCGCTTACGCAGCTCACCGCTTTTAATCTTTTTTCCGATTTGAAAGTCGTTCGTCAAATGCGACAGGAGATCCGCAATCACCCGCCCCTTTGTACTTGCTTCGTTTTCTCTCATACATGAAATCTCCGTTTTAATTCCGTTCTTGCCCTCTGGTCTCCCAAAATCAATGTTCCAAGGAACAAAAATACGGATACGGCAAACGCAATCCATACCAGATACGGAAAACCTATTACCCCTGCCATCCGCAGAATAACAGGAATCAGACTCAGCAGAATGGAAAATATCTGCGGCATCATATAACTTTGCCAGTTCCGCCTGTTCACCAGCATAAGAATGAAAAGCGCAAGATCAATCACAAGAATCCCGCCAGGAAACACATAATTCAAAGACCATCCCCTGTACCCGGTCAGATAGTCAATTCCCAACAGCACCACGATCGCCAGAATGACCAGACTCAGTGTCTTAAACATATAACCCGATTTTCCGACAATTGCCATGCGCACAACCACGTTTGCATACAGTAAAATCAGCCCGACCACCAGACTCCACAGGAATTTCGGGTTTGCATTATAATTGATTACCAGCAAAATAAATTCTGTCAGAATCGACAGAAACAAAAACAGATTTTCCAAAAAACGAAATTTTTTGGTCATCCCGATTGCGTTGGGATAAGCGGATTCCATCTTCTCCCCATCCGACTGAAGAATGTGCTGACATAACGGACAACGCTCGCTGTCATCCAGAATCAGCACATGACATTTCTGACATTTATTCATAGTACACCCCGTTCGTCTCAATCTTAACTTCCACACCATCA
This sequence comes from Lachnospiraceae bacterium, assembly GCA_029227035.1. Classification (GTDB taxonomy): domain Bacteria; phylum Bacillota; class Clostridia; order Lachnospirales; family Lachnospiraceae; genus Roseburia. Next base: position 5,667 of record JAQXZD010000095.1, on the reverse strand, counting down.
TCCGCAATCTTACGGAAGAAAGCCTTCTGCACCAGCGCCTCCGCGAAAACAGAGCTGAAAGTAAATACCAGCGTATCCTGATATGAGCAGACGGTTCCCTTCAGATACTGTCCTTTGGACATGGCGATAAACGCATGAAAATTCTCAATATACGGCTGATATTTTTCGTCGATTTTGATGCTTCCGATATTGGTGATGGTTGTGGTATTTGCAACCGCCGATTTCTCGTACACCAGCCGCATGGCCAGATTCTTGATAAAAAGAGGAACCGGGCGCATCAGCTTATTCATCTGATTGGACACACTGTAAGAAAACAAATCTTCCAGATGCTCCTTGTTGAGCTGTGATCGAAGACTCTCTTTAATCAGGGCAACCACCTCTTCAAAGTCATACGACGGCTTCGTCGGACGAAACTCGGCTGATATCATAACGAAAAAATTCTTCGTGGTATCCGAGTCAAAATAAGGACGCAGATTCACCGGCACCGCCACCCGGATGGGACGACCGCCCGGCATGCCATGCAACAGTTCCGTGTACACACTCCATACAAAAACGGACACCAGATATTCATTCAAAGAGACTCCGTAACGATGTGCCACTTTTTTCAGTTCCGAGACCGGCATCTGTCCGTGCATCACACCGAATTCTCCTGCCGGCAGCTTGTCCCCATGAATCAGATATGCCTTTTCCTTATTAAATCCGCTGGGCTTACTCTTTTTATAATTTCTGACAAAACTATCCTCCCTGCTCATGGAGGTATCAATGCTCAGACTGTCTCCCGTTTTCTCACCAAGCTCGGGATGCACCAGTCTGAGATACTGATACGTAAGTTCTCGCAGAAAATTGATTCCTCCCATGCCGTCTGTCAGGACATGGAATACTTCCAGATTGATACGACATTTATAATAAGTAACGCGAAACAGATAATTATGATTTCGGTTCTGCCGGATAAACCGGCACGGAAACATGCTCTCCTCCGTGACTCTCGGAGCTTTCTTACCGTTTTCTTCAAAATAATACCAGAACACTCCCGTCCGCATCCTGAGATTAAAGCCGTCAAACTTCGGGAGAACCATATCCAGCGCCTGCTGCAGGCAGTCCTTCCTGATTTCCTCCCGCAAAGTAACACCAATCCGGTAAACATTCGTCATATTCTCCCCCGCAATGGAGGGAAAAAGATGCGCCGTGTTATCCAGCTTATCCCAGCGAACCTGCCGCGGTATCTTTTTTGTTTCCTTTTTCCTGTCTCTTTTCACACTCTCACTCTTTCAACTTCAGTTCTTAAAACATGCTTACGCCAACCAGACTAAGCACCATCATAATCACACCGGCAAGAAGTACCCCCAGCATAACCGCCGCAACGGTAGATTTAAAATCCATATCCAGAATACTTGCCGCAAGCGTGCCCGTCCATGCTCCCGTTCCCGGAAGCGGAATTCCCACAAAGAGAAGCAGTGCCAGAAAAAGACCTCTTCCCGCCTTCTCCTGAAGCTTCTTTCCTCCCTTTTCGCCTTTCTCCAGACACCAGGAAAAAAATTTGCCGATCACCGGCTTATCAGCGCCCCATATCAGAACCTTTCTGGCGAAAAGATAGATAATAGGCACCGGAAGCATATTCCCGATAATCGCGACCACATAGGACGGAATCACCGGAAGCCTGAGGCCCTGTGAAATTGGAATTGCTCCACGCAATTCAATAAGCGGAATCATGGACACAAATAATACCCATAAATATTTTGTTAACATCGAAAAACCCTCTGATTTCTATTTATTTTTGAGATACTCCTGCAGGAAATCAACAAATGCCTGCATCTGTTCATCCGTACCAATGCTGATCCGCAGATATTCCTGCACTCTCTGCGGTTTGCTAAAGTGCCGCACATAAATATCCTTTTCCCGGAGTGCCTGAAAAAGCTCCTCTCCGGACACCTTCGGATGCCTTGCAAAGATAAAGTTACTTTTGGAATCTCCGAATACAAATCCAAGCTCCCTGAGTTTCTCTTTGGTCCACTCTCTTGTTGTAATAATTTTATCCTTTGTGGTCTCAAAATATGCCCGGTCTTTGATGGACGCGGTGCCCAGTGCAATGGTAACAGTGTCCATGGTATAGGAATTAAAAGAATACTTCACATCATTCAGATACTTAATCAAAGCCGGATTTGCGATGGCAAAACCGATTCTGGAACCCGCCAGGGAACGCGATTTGGAAAATGTCTGCACAACGATGAGATTATCGTACTTATCCACAAGCGGCAGGGCACTCTTCCCTCCAAAATCAATGTAAGCCTCATCCACCACAACAATCACATCCGGATTGCTCTTTATCATCTCTTCTATAACATCCAGAGAGAGCAGTTCGCCGGTCGGCGCATTCGGATTCGGGAAAATTACACCGCCGTTTTCACACTGATAATCCCCTGCCCTGATGCAGAAATTCTCATCCAAAGGAATCTGCCGGTACGGGATGCGGAACATATCTGCCCACACATCATAAAAGGAATACGTAATATCCGGAAAAAGAATCGGCTTATCCGAATTAAAGAAGGTCAGAAAGATCATGGCAAGGACATCGTCTGAGCCCACTCCCACAAACACCTGATCGGAATTCACCTGATAAAACTCCGCAATGGCGGATACAAGATCTCCCACAGCCGGATCCGGATACAGTTTCAGTTTATCTGCATCCATCTGCCGTAACGCCTCACTTACCGCCGGCGCCGGCGGATACGGATTCTCATTGGTATTTAATTTAATCACCCGCTCTTTTCTCGGCTGCTCGCCCGGAACATACGGAATGACTTTTCGTACATTTTTTTCCCAGTTCTTCACTTATGTCTCCTCCCTCAGCAAGTATATTCACGCTCTATTATACCCTACCGGAAATGCATTGCAAGTTCCTTCCGTATTTTTTAACTTTTCATGAAGAATTCCCTTTCTCTATTGTCGCTCTTTTTAAAACATGTTATAATCATGCACAATAAAAACGAAGGATAAGATAGGGGATCGTTTATGTTCACTCGGTTTTGGAAACAATGCAGTTCCTGGGTTCTGAAATTTTTCAAAAAAAATAAACACTTACTGATTTTATTATATTTTTTCATTTATCTGGCATGGTTCCGCTATATTGAAACCACCATCACAACGCGCTTTCATGTCATTCATGTACCGCTTGATGATTACATACCATTCTGTGAATACTTTGTTATTCCTTACCTTCTGTGGTTTGCCTATGTCGCATGGGGAATCACCTATATGGCGCTCCACAATATTCCGGACTATTACCGGCTCTGCTTCTTTTTGTTTACGGGCATGACCATCTTTCTTGTGATATCAACCCTGTATCCAAACGGGCAGTACCTGCGTCCGGTGTATTTTTCGCACCATAATATCTGTACCAGACTGGTCGAACTTCTCTATTCCAGCGATACGCCGACCAACCTCTTTCCGAGTATCCATGTGTACAACTCCCTTGGGGTACATTTTGCGGTGATGAATAACCGCGAGCTTCAGAAAAATAAGACCATTCAGATGCTGTCCTTCCTGTTGATGACCTGCATTATCCTTGCGACCATGTTCATCAAGCAGCACTCCATCTTTGATGTCTGCACCGGACTGCTGCTTGGTTTTATCATGTATCGCATCATCTATAAAAAGGATCATGCCTTGCGTTCTACGATATGACGGTATAACGGATCTATGCCCTTTAAGATTTCTTTCTGGTTGGCACGCTGTGCATCAAACTCTGCCGCCAGATCCTCCAATTGCATACGATTTCTCTCTTCTGTCTTTAAAATCTCCTCATCCGAATTACGGATTACGGTAAGCCGGTTTCCAATCTCCACAAGCTGCTCTGACAGGCTCTCGGAAGCTGCAAGATCCGCACGCTCCGTCATTTCCCTGCCGGATTTCATCAGTTTGGCCGCCGATACGTTATTATCCTTCAACAGGGTAACCATGCGATGTACCTGCTCCTCCAGCTCCGAGATTTTCTCCTCGGATTTCTCAAGCTTCTCCTGCACTGCCTTAACCGCTTCATCATAATTGGCAGCATAGGTTCGAATACTCTCTGCCGCAGCAACAAACTGCTTTCCAGGCTCGCCGAGTCGTCCCGCCTCAATCGCCGCATTCAAAGCCAGCACTCCCATCTGCTTTCCGTACTCTTCCATCTGTGCAAGTTCCGCGGATAACTCCTCGTTCTGCGTCTTAAGCCCTGCCGGAAACTCAGTCAGATACTTGGACGGTGCTGTAAAATGCTTGTTGCTGTCCACCATCTCTTCCAAAGCATCATAGACCTTATGCATATCCTCTGCCACTGCCGCATGCTTCTCGTCTGCTTTGGCAGCCGCTTCCCTGCAGGCGGTGATACTTCCGCACAGTGCCGCCTCAATCTCCGTATTGTCTCCCGCAAGCTCCGTGGCAGAGCGGATGTTCTCCTGCACCTGACTGACATCCGACGCCATCTGACGATAAGACTCTTCGCTCTCCGACAAGGTTGCCTCGAACATATCCTTTCCATCCTGCATTTTTTCAAAGAAGCGTTCATCCAGCTCCACGGTTTTTTTGAGTTTTTCTATCTCATCCTGACTGATTTTATTTTTGCCGAACATATTCCGCCCTCCATAAGTTCCATTTTACAATGCAACAGCACTTTTTTCAACGATAATCTTTCATCTCAAACTGCAGACTTTCATTGTCTCGATAGGTATCTATTTTTGGCTCATAAACCATCGAAAGAAGAATTCCATTCTCTCTCCCCAGCATTGCAGCATCCACTTCACTCTTTCCAAATTTTTCGGTAAGATAGCTCTGCAATCTGGATATATCTCCAAAGTAGACAACCGAAATACATTCTCCATATGCAGAAACCATTTGCAGTCGGAGAACATTTCTGTTTTTCCCCACCACCCACATCCTGCGTACACGAAGGTTTTTGTCTGCAAACAGCGGTTTGGTATTATCCTTTCCGAAAGGGGCAAGACAGGAAAATTCCGTAACCAGCTCCGTTGTCACATAGCCCACCGGCATCTGCATATCAATGTGAAGTCTGGGTTCCAGTTCCTCCACGGTGTAGGAACAGATCTGATTGATTCTTTTCCGGAAAGCTGTCACATTTTCCTCGGGAAGAGAGAGTCCTGCCGCCATAGGGTGTCCTCCAAAACGGGTGAAAAGATCACTGCATTTACACATCTCTTCGTACATGGAGTATTCCTCCGTGGAGCGGCCGCTGCCCTTGACCCCTTCCTCCCCTCTTGTCAGAACAAAAACCGGACGGCCATAGCTTTCCCGCAGACGCCCCGCAATCAGCCCCGCAATGCTCTCATGTACATCCGGCAGGAAAACAACCAGGATCGGATCTTTTTCGTAATTTCCCGCTGCTATCATCTTCTGCGCCTGCTCCACACCCGCAACCGTCATTGCTTTGCGCTCCTCGTTCAATGCAACCAGCATCTCTGCCGTATCCCTCGCTCCCCCCTCGTCCTCTGTCTGAAAGAGCTTAAGGGCATTCCTTGCCGTATCCAACCGACCGGTCGCATTGACACAGGGGCCCAGTACAAAGCCGAAATGATAGGCACTAATATCAGCCGGATGCATTCCACAGGCCGCAATCAGTGCCTGCATGCCGATATTTTTTGTGTGATGGATCCTCTTTAATCCCTCCTTCACCAG
>JAQXZD010000094.1 GCA_029227035.1 Lachnospiraceae bacterium | reverse complement strand
CGGAAAGCAGCCCGCAATCATACCGGAGCACGAGATGAAGATGTTTCGCATCATCACCTCCACAACTGCCCCCGGCATAGAATATTTCCCGGACGACCTTCCCAAATTCCGTGAAGGCGAGCGAGTCCGCGTCATCGCCGGTGACTTTGAAGGAGCGGAAGGAACCATAGTCCGCATCAAAAAAGACCGCCGCCTCGTAGTCACCATCACCGGCGTTTGTGCCGTAGCCACCCCGCATCTCCCACAAGAATTCTTGGTGTCAATGGAATAATATCAGTTAAAAGTTAATGGACATAATCTACACATCATTTATAATATATCTATAATGTCAGATATCTCAGAAAATAATAAAAGAATTGCCAAAAATACTATTTTTCTATATATCCGATTGCTACTTGCGATGGGTGTTGGAATTTATACATCCAGAATAATTTTGAGTGCGTTGGGACAAGAGGATTTTGGACTCTATAGTGTTGTAGGCAGTATTGTTGTGATGTTTTATTTTTTGAATAATTCAATGTCTGGAGCGACATCAAGGTTTTTGACGTTTGAACTAGGAAGAAAAGACTATGAAAGACTAAAAAAGACCTTTTCTGCTGCATTAACAATACATATTTTTATTGCATTAATAGTCGTAATAATTGGTGAAACTATCGGTTTGTGGTATTTAGAAACAAAATTGGTTATTCCAGATGGAAGACTATTTGCTGCTCGCTGGGTTTATCACCTTTCTCTTTTGAGTGCCGTGATTACAATAACACAAGTACCATATTCAGCATCAATAATCGCACACGAGAAGATGGATGTATATGCGTATATTGAGATTATAAAGACATTATTGCAGTTAGGAATAGTTTTTCTACTTCTGCTCGGAGATTCTGACAGATTGATTTTATATGCAGTACTTATGGTAAGCGTTTCTTTGATAACAACACTTTTATATAGGTGGTATTGCATCAATCGTTTTCAAGAATGTAAGTATAAGTTTCATACAGATAAATCTATTATAAATCCCATGCTGAGTTTTTCCGGATGGAATTTGTACTCAGATTTAGCATTTCAAGCACAAGGAAATGGGATAAATGTGATATTAAACTTATTTTTTGGAACCATAGTAAATGCAGCATACGGTATTGGATTACAGTTGAGTAGAGCAGTTTATTCTTTTATATCAAATTTTACGATGGCTGTAAAACCTCAAATAATTAAATATTATTCAATAGGGCAAGTGAGAGAAATGGAATCATTAATGAATTCTTCAACAAGGTATTCCTTTCTTATGTTGTTTGCCTTAGCTATGCCTGTAATTTTGGAAACTGATTTTTTGCTTTCAGTTTGGCTGAAAAATCCTCCTGAGTTTTCAGGATTGTTTTGTCAATTGTCTTTAGTTATGATGATGTTAAATGTGTTTTGGATTAATTTAAAGCATGCTACTCATGCCACAAATAATATAAGATTAGCGAGTATTATCATCGGCACACTGTTTTTGTCAATTCCGGTGATATCATACTTAATTTTAAAACAGGGAGCGAAGCAAGTTTATATCCCAATGGTGATAGCTATTTCCATGTATGCCTTTATTATTACAGCGAGACTTTTAATAGTAAAAAAGCTTATACCACAAATTTCGATTTTGAGGTATATAAAAAATGTAATACTCTTGTCTGTAATTACTGCATGTGTTGGTTCTATTTTACCTTTATCTATATATTTATATATGAGTGAAGGGTGGTATAGGTTAATTTCAGTTAGTGCGGCATATATTTTTTCTATGTCCTTAGCCACATATTTTTTCGGAATGGGAAAAGAGATGAGGAGCAAAGTGAAGATGTTTTTATTAAAAAAAATCCGTTCCTGCAAAAAATGAAACAGGCTATTAAAAGCGGTTCTGAAACATTGTCAATATCTAAAGAGGCTTCCTCTGCCATAAAGGGAGTTCTGATATTATTGGTAGTTCTTGGGCATAATAGTTTATTATGTAATGAGTGGAATGGTAGCGTCCCTGTAGAAAGATATTTTTATTGGCGTTGGTTATATACATTTCATGTGTATTGTTTTTTCATTCTTCCGTTTATATACAATAGAAAACCTTACACAAAAGGTAATATAATAAAGTATGCGGTTCGGCTTTTATATCCATACTTATGGATATGTGCTCTATGTGCCATAATTAACGTATATGTTTTGAGAAATCCGTTTGCAGGGTGGTACGAATTGTTAAGAGCTGTGTTATACGGCAGTGAGTTATTGCTTGATAATACAATAGGTTTTAATTTCCCGTGGTTTCTTCCTGCTATGTTTTCACTTTTGTTGCTTAAAGATGTTTACTATTCTAACGGAAAAATTGTCAGAGTAATATTAGTAGGAATAGGTATAGTGTTGTGGTTTATAGTCTTACATGGTGATATGAAGTTTAGCACACTGGGTACATTTATGCCACTATCTATTGTTTCAGCATTCAGAGTTTTCCCAATTTGTTTACTTACCGTTTGGTTAGCGGAAAGGATATCGTTTAGTTTTATATCATGCTGTTTGACAGCAATCGGTTTTCTTTTTCTATCATTCCTTTTATGTGTAGCTCAGACGTGTAATGCACAATTATGGAAAATGATTTTTTATTTTGTGATGCCTATTGCCGCGTTTCTATTTTTGTTACAAATATGTGATTTTTTATCTAAAAGCGTGTTGTTGATACGACTTGGAAGAAATTCATTACAAATTTATTTGTACCACGTAATTATTTTTAATGCGTTGCTTTTATTTGTTAAGCAATTCCATTTCACACCTACTGTTATTTGGGGATTAGTAGTGTATTGTATGACTTTATTTTTTGCAGAGATTATGGCAAAATTTATAAACAGCAATAAATTTTTCAAGAATGTTTTATATCCTTCTAAATAGGGAAGGAATAACAAATTACAGAATAATATATTAACTTAAATTAATAATATGATTAAGGTAATAACAAGGTTTATTAAATCATCTTACCATTTGTTAAAAATGGGGGGGGTGAAAATCAGTACAAATAAGCAATTTAACAAATTGTCAAAAGACATAGAAATCAAGCATTTAACAAAAGCACAGAAACAAGAAATCAAAGATTATTTTAAATCTATGCTTGGAGTAAGTGTAACTACTAAGTGGCATGAATTAGCATATTCACTAACCGGGATATATGATAAACGAATTTTACCAAATGACCTTTATGTAGGTTACATTCAGCAAGCATTGATAGACTATAGAATAAAAATTGCATACGATGATAAAAACCTATTTCCGCGACTACTCCCATTTGCCAATATCCCGCACAAAATTGTGCAATGTTCCAACGGATTGTTTTATAATTCAGACGGTGCAATGACAAAACAAGAAGCATTGGATTTGTGCAAGAATATAGATTCGGCTATTATTAAACCGACATTGTTCTCAAATAGTGGAAGAAATGTTGAAAAGATTATTGTAAAAGATGGAATTACTAATCTTGGATCAGCAACGATAGAAGAAGTTTTTAATAAGTATGGACAGAACTTTGTGATTGAAGAAGTTGTTAAGCAGCACCCAAAGATGGCTTCTCTTAATCCGTCTTCTATCAACACGTTGCGCGTAATTTCTTTTAGGAAAGGAAATAAAATTTTGATATGTAAGGTGATGTGCCGAATAGGGAAACCAGGTAATGTAGTAGATAATTTTGCTGCAGGAGGTATGGGCTGTGCCGTAAAAGAAAATGGTTTTTTATCTGAATATGCTTATACGAAAATGTATTCTAAAAGAAAGAATATAACAGAAACAGGTGTGATTCTGAAAGATTTTCAAATACCCGGTTTTGAAAATGTAAAGAATTTTGTTAAAAAGGCACATTTGTCAATGCCTCATTTTTTGCTGTTAGGTTGGGATGTTGCTATTGGAGAAGATGAGCAACCTGTTTTAATTGAGTATAATACAAATTTCTGCAATATTTTTCAATTAGAACAGGGACAGCCCACTTTTGGGGAATATACAGATGAAATATTGCCAATAGTGAAGGCTGAGCACGAAAAAAGGATGAAACGAAGAATTTATATATGTTAAAAAAGATATTAATATTATCATTTAAGAATCCGTTCAATTATGGTGCGGAATTGCAAGTGTTTTCTTTGTGTAAAAAGCTGAGGATGCTTGGATATGACGCAGAAGTACTGGATTTAGCACGACCGGGTATGGATGTAGATGCTAAGCCGAGTAAATTTCTGAAACTGAATTACAATAATACTTGTAAAGCAAAATTACTTGGCAAGTTGCGTTTTTTGAAGCAACGACTGATATGGGCGTTACACCATAGCCGAACAAAAAAGAAATTAAGTCTTTCGCGTGAATTTCACTTAGAATATAATAATTTTACTCAGAGGCGATACCTAAATTTTGATGAGTTGTATTCCTCTGACATGGAATACACACATTATATAACGGGAAGTGACCAAGTATGGAATTTTGACTATCCATTTCCTCTTGACCCATATTTTTTATCGTTTGTAAAGAATGGAAAAAAAATTGCATACGCTGCGAGTATAGGACATTCAAAACTTCCTGAATCACAGAAAGACTATTATAGAAAGCATTTACAGACGTTTGATGCTATTTCTATGAGAGAGTTACAGGGAAGCAATATTGTGTCTGAATTGCTTGGAAAACCTGTGGAAACAATGTTGGACCCAACAATACTAATTACACCGGAAGAGTGGAAAGAGATATTTAGCATTAAGGATAATCCGAATAATAGCATAGTAATATATTTAAGATCTTATCGCCCTTATGCTATTGAACTGGCAAAAGAAATTGCTCGTCGCTATGGAATAAAAAGCATTATATATATCAGCACAGAGGTGAAATATGTTTTCAATGATAAAGATGTGAATTGTAGGTTTGATGTAAGTGCATCGGAATTTGTCTCTCTTTTTGCGAATGCTGCCTTTGTAATAACAAATTCTTTTCATGGGACAGCATTTGCAGTAAACCTTGGAAAACGCTTTTTCACAGTTGTGAACGACAAAATGAAAACGTCGTCAAGATTCTATTCTCTTCTTGAACAAACAGAACTTTTGGATAGAATTTGCAAAGAAGACACACCCTTTGAAAATATCGTTGATAATTCAATTAGTTTTTCGGAGGTAAGGGAAAAACTAGATTCTCTTAGGAGTAAATCTATAACATTTATCCAACAAGCGTTATGCTGACAGAAAGAGTAAAATCTTATTTTCAGATTATTGTTATTTTGTTCCTATTGGGTGGCGTTTACCTTGGGTACGCCAATGTGTGGCTATGCGTAGCTACATTCTTGATGTGTCTGATTAATCTGAACCGAAATGAATTTGTTTTGGTAATGCTTCTTGCTGGTGCTGAATATTTTGGTACTATAGCCAGGATGTTTATGGGTTTCACAGTGGTGCCACAATTTGTCGTATATGTTGTAGTATTAGTAATTCTCTTGCCACAAATAGCTTCTCTATTCAGAAAGAGCATAGCATCAAGTGTTTTATTTATTTTGTTGCTTAGTTTATTTGCAATAGCTTTTATATATGGCCCTCAACACGCATATAGCAAGATAAAACTTGCAAGAATCTTGCTTTATGGACTGCTGTGTTTTTGGACGTTTTTGATTTATAATAGGGAAAAAAATATAGATCCTCAAAAAATTGCATTTATTTTTGCAATAGTTGGAGTTACTTACATTGTAATGGGTGTTACGGTGTATAATTTTGGAAAACCGTCTTCATTTTTTGATTTCACATATTTTGGACGACACGTTCAAAAATTTGCAGATTCATTTGCTATATCGTATCATTCTGTAGGTCTGGCTGCACTGTACGGAACGGTTTTTTTGCTTTCTCCCAAAGAGGATAAGCAAGTTTTAAATAGCAGTTCAATAATATTACTAATACTCTTAATTTATATAGCATTGATATCTCAAATGCGTCAAGGCATTCTCGGTATTATTGTTTTGATGTTTGTTAGATATGGTTTGTTGATTAAAAGAAAGGGATTGGTCTATAAACTTTTAGTATTTATAGCTATTGCTGCAATTCTTTCGTTTGCCTTAACAGGTGTTAAAACGGCTGCCGGGCAATCTATAGCGGATTCAAGCAATTTTGAGCAAGCTGTAAACCGGTCTTACGATAGAGGACTTAGCATTATGTATGAATATCCTTTTTTCGGGGTTGGTTTGGGTGGATACAGCCTTGACGGAAAAGTAACATATCCGCACAATATATTTTTGGAAATTATAGATGAACTTGGTTTTGTGGGATTATTTATGGTGCTATTTCTTTCTTTTTATGCGATGTGGTGTAATCGTTTTTCTTTGAAAGCTCTTAATGCCAATGGTACTTTTGCCTTGCTTTTTCTCCTTGCTGTTTTCATCCGTGTGAATGCTAGTGGTGACCTTACTGAAAATATTTATTTTTTCGCTTTGCTTTTTTCTATTGATAAAAATCCATTGAATAAATCATTAACAAGTTATTGTTAAAATACTAAGGTAGTTATAATTCCATAAATCATTTTTAGAGGCTAATATTGAAATAGAATTTATAAAAAAGTATGAAAAAGATAATAATTATACTTCCAACATTGCCAAATTATCGTAAGGATTTTCTTAATGGTCTTTCCTGGAAATTAAGAGAACAAAATATTGAATTAAAAATTTTTCATGGCTTTACAAATAAGAAAGAAATAAAAAAAATAGAAGATAAAGAATTCATTTCAGAAGCATTTGAAACGAAAGAAATATCTTTTCTTGGTATAACCTTTACCATTTTGAAAGGTTTGAAGCAAAGAATAATTCAAGAAAATCCTGATGGAATTGTAATGTTGTTTAATCCTGCAATAATCACATTTGTAAGAGTTTTATTTCTATGTTTGAAACTTCGAATTCCTTATGCAATTTGGAGTTGTGGTTATATAAGGCCGGATTTAAATGGTATTTTTGTAAAAATTAGAGAATATTTCTTGAATTACTTTGATAAAAGGGCAACAGCTCATATTGCATATCATACAAATAGAAAAGAATATCTGGTAAAAAAAGGTATTAATCCAGAAAGGATTTTTGTGGCTCAAAACACTATAGATACAGAGAGAATAATGTCATCTTATAGTCTTGAAGAAATCAATAAGAATAGGTTTGGAAAAGAATTGAACGTGTTATTTGTAGGAGCTTTAATAAAAGGAAAATTTTTAAATGAAGCAATGACTGCTATAGATAATCTAATTTCGCAGAAATACAAAATAACATTTAATATTATTGGGCAGGGGATTATTTTTGAAGAACTTAAACGACACAGGGAGACATTAAAAAACAAAGAACAAATACATCTTTTGGGGGCTAAGTATGGAGAAGATTTGAAAACATATTTTTTGAATAGTGATGTGTTTCTATTGACAGGAAGTGGTGGATTAGCTATAAATGAAGCTATGGCGTATGGTTTGCCAATTATCTCAACAATCGGAGATGGCACTGTAAAAGATTTGATAGAACGTAATGGATATATGATAAAGCGGTTTGGTAATATATCTGAGATACAAAATGTTCTATCGGAATTTTACTCTTTATCTCAAGAAGAAAAATTAGAAATGTCTATAAATAGTATAAAGATAATTAAGAACAAAGCCACGATTTCACTGATGGTGGATAATTATAATAAAGCTATTAATTATTTATTTCATAAATGACTTGCCATTATGAAGTTATCAAGACTTATAAAATTGGTATTTTTGAAATTTTCACACCTTCCAATGAAGTCAAGTGGCTGGAGACCAACTATTTGCAAATGGGGGGGGGTGAAAATATTAAATCCCAAGAAAACGTTTATAGGCGAAGATGTCCTCTTTGATACAAATTATCCTGAAGATATAATTATTGAAGAAGGAGTACGTTTGACCTCCGGTGTAAAAATAGTGACACATTTTATGAACCCTGTTATCAGAAAATACGAGAGAGGAGAGGTTCATATTTGCAAAGGTGCGTATCTTGGGATGAATGTATTGGTCGTAAAGCCGGTAACAATAGGTGAATATTCGGTGATAGGTGCAGGCTCCATAGTGACAAAAGATATTCCGCCTTATGAAGTATGGGCAGGAAGTCCGGCTCGGTTTATTAAAAGGTTGGAATCCAAACATTAAGTATTATTTAATAATGTTACTTGCAAGATTGAAAACGTGGTTCTTTACCGTAGTTGTCCTGATATGTGCGGTAGGTTGTGAAGATGAGTATGCCGAAAATGCTGTTACTTTCATAGGTGATTCTCTTGTCTCAAGGTGGGATACGGATTATTATTTCACTTCATACACAACGTATAATTATGGGGTAGGAGGAAGTGGAATAAAACTAATAGAGCAAAATAAAGGTAATTTCACAGGCCAAACGGTAGTAATCCTTACAGGAACGAATGACATAAAACTTATAGTAGGTGATTCAGAATTGGATGATTATGTAAATAGGTATGTGAATGCAATAGTTCAGCTAAAAGCAAAGAGAATAATACTTATATCCGTTCTTCCTAAAAATCTGGATTCTGATAAATCAAATGATATCAATGGTTTAATACGAGCATTTAATAAACGTATTGAGTCAAATGTTTCGAGAATGGATTTTATTGTGTATTGTGACGTGTTTGAAGACTTTTTGCTAAATGGCATAATGAATATGAATTTAAGTTTTGACGGTGTACATTTAAATCAATATGGATATGAAATTTTGACCAAGAAAGTAAAGAGATTTATATGAAAAGGATAGTTTATGCTTTGATAGTTGCAATATTTTCAATTTGTTCGTCCAAAGCTCAGTATTATATTGGGTTTCGTGATAGCAAGTATGCTATTTTAGGATACACTATTGATAATAAATGGCAGTTACAATTTGACCATAGCGTTTTCTCTGAGCATTTCAAGTATCAATATATTCGTATTTCCGGTGGATATAATTATACCAAGGGACAAATAGGTTTATCTGCAAATGTTTATGGTGGAATTACTTATTGCAATAGCTTTTACGATATGGGAGCAAAAATATATGGTTATTATTTGCCTCTGAAATGGTTTGGGATAAATGCCGTGATTAATCCTCATTATGATGAAGGGTATGATTACAAAACTTGCTATATGATAGGAACTTTATTTAGAGTTACTAATGAGTTTTCAGTGCTTGCTCAATTCAATACAATACCGGAATACAGACAGTCGGAAGACCGGGTGAAAATAGGATTAAGCATAAAGGTGAAAAACTTGCATGTTTCTCCTATGATTTCAGTGCCCACAAATGGAAACACAAAAACAGTGAGAGTGCTTTTTGGATTTAAATACGAGATTCCCTATAAAAAGAAAAATATATGATGGATGAACTCGTCTTAAATAGTTTTTTATCGTTAAAAGCTTATTGTGAATCTGAAAATTTCAAGGGTTGGGATCCGTATGATGGTCTTAACTCAAAATTGGCTCATGCTCTGCTTCCGCTGAAACATTCGGCTATTCTCCGTCTTTGCATCATTCAGGGCTTCAAACGTAGCCCTTTCA
>JAQXZD010000093.1 GCA_029227035.1 Lachnospiraceae bacterium | reverse complement strand
GCTTTATCTATGATTCTGAGAAGATGATCCTGGGGAACCATGTCATCCATGCAAAGGAACTGTACCTGTTCTCTTTTTTTATCAGCATTCTGAGTCATCATAAGTAGAAGCACCTGCCTTAATTTGATACTTCTATTATACCAAAAAAGTAGCCGAAAGTCCGCATAAATACCAAACTTTCGACACCTGATACAGAAAAATCCCGCACAAAAGTGCGGGACTTTGTCTACAGTCTGGAGGGTCTGGCGGAAGCGCCAGACCCTTTATTAAAATAAGTTACATTTCCGGTGGATAAGATATCTGATGCCTGTCCAGAATCGCTTGCAGAGTCTGTATGTATTCCGTTTTGCGTTGTATTTCTATCCAGTTTCCATGACAGAGCGTGTCAGCTTCTTCCAGTTCCTGGAGCGTCAGCATGTAATCGAGCCATTTCATGCAAATGTGGTCTTTGCTGAATGCACAGTAGTTTTCCATAGTGGTTCCTCCTAAAAATCATCTTCTTCAAGATAAGTTACAGGGTTATAATCAGGGACTCCATTTAATACAGGAGTCTGTCTGGTTGCATAAAGAAATCTGTTGCGAAAGTGTTCAAAGTTGCGAAAACCTCTTCCAAGCCGTTTCAGATCTTTTACCTTCCGGTTAATGGATTCAATGGGACCGTTTGACAGACGGGCATCATATATTTTTCCGTTGCCGATTTTTTCCACCATTATGAAAGAGTTAATAATGGGGTCTTCAAATTTTTCCAGGAGAGAGGCAAAATCCCGGAACATTTCAAAGCGGGATTTCCGGTATTCCTGAATCAGTTCTTTAAGTTCATTCCTTGCAATAAGGGGATTTCCGCCATTGCGGGAATTAAACTGAATATACATTTCCTTCAGATCCCGGAAGTCTTTAAGATTTGGGTCAATTCTAAAAAGTGCATCTTCATAGTCGTAAGTATTCATTAATGCATGAAAATGCGAATCCATACGTGGTTCGCTGTGATAGCGTATGTTTGACTGGTTAGCAAGTATCAGCCATCGGTATTTTTGAAGCAGATAGACTTCGTCCGATGGTGGAAGTGAGACCGGACGCTGTTGCTCATAAGAAAGTTTTTCCTGATATTCTCTGTCACGTTGCCGATATTTTTTCAGAAGCTGTCGGATATAGTTATCAATAGAACGGGTGATCCATTGAATGACATGAAATGAATCCACGACAGGAACAGCATTGGGAAAATATTTTTCAACATAGGCAATGTAGGGATTATACATGTCAGAGATGAGATATTTTACCTGGTTTCGTTCTTCTGTCGGGATGGAAACAAAGTACGGTTCTGTGACAGAAGTTCTTCGACTGCGCAATAAATCAATGGGATCACCAGTGTGGAAATCCTGTATAACTAATGCATATCTGCAATCGTCATCCATATCTAAATGGACTTCATCGACAGAGATGGCATCCGTGAGAGGAAGCCTGTCCAACTTAACGTAGCGGTCAAACACCTCATGTGCATGGGAGTCAGAAACATGAAATCTTTTAGCGATAGATGCGGATGTTTCTAAAAGATTTCGATAAGCGTCTACAATTAACATATCTGTTGCATTGGTGGTTCGCCGTTGTTTGTTAACAAATCGGAATGATTCGCTTATGTCATAACGGCATTCCGGATTCGTGCAGCGCCAACGTCGCTGTTTGAGGATAAGAACTAAAGAGTAATTATCCTGTAAGATGGGATGGTTGATAGTTCTCTTCTTGATACCCCTTGAGTGCATGCGAAATCCGCAGGAAGGGCAGAAATGAGCGGTTGGTGGAGTCTCAAGAGTAAGCGTTTTGGTCTGACCATGAATCTGAATATCCGAGATAATAATGTCAGAGTCTTCAAGGTCGAGTAAATCTGTGATACTATTCATGTATCCTCCTTTCAATGTAGTTATTTCCGCAAAATAATCATAAAGAAAGATGGATAAAAAGAAAACAGGATTGACCAGTCATCAAAACTGATTAATCCTGTTTTCTATTATGCATTCACCCTCACAAAGAACCCTCAAACCAGCCCCTCACGAAATCCCCTCAAATAAAACCCTCAAACGATACCCTCAAAAAGGTTGCCCCTCAAAAACTTTGATTACCCGCGATAACTCGCCCCTTTTCTAGCACAATGCAGGCATAAATTTTGCAAACAGATACAATCCTTCTTCTCCTGCCACTACTTCATGAGGAATACCTGCCGGCATAATAGAAATTACACCCACTTCATATTTTAATTCAAAACCATCATTGATGCATGTACCGGTTCCTTCAATCACTTCATGTGTCTCAAGCTGTGTTTCGTGAATATGATTTTTTATCGCCTTTCCGGGTGCAATTCTTACAAGATGATAACTGAACTTTCCATCCGTATCTTTCCCGGTAACAATATGTTTTAATTCTACTCCTTCAAAGGTTGGATGCTTCGACCATTCAATCTGATTGAAACGAATTTCCTTTCCCGGAATTGTCAAACGGCCGTCATTAAATGCTTCAAAAACTTCTCTGCTCATATTGTTGTCCTCTCTTTCTTTTGATAAGACAACTTTACTAAATTCTTATTCTCCCGCCTTGGATAAAATTGCGGACTTTACATATTCTTCCGGAGAGATTCCCACCTGTTTCTTAAAAACCCTGTCCAGATGGCTTTGGTCGCAAAAACCCACAGCCAGCGCTACATCAACTACTTTCATACCGCTTGCAAGCAATTCCTGTGCTTTTCTGATGCGACATTGAAGTTGAAACTTATGCGGTGTTAATCCATTTTCATCCGTGAATTTTCTAATCATATGATAAGAACTGACATGAACCTTCTCTGCCATATCCGCTATACTTATTTTCAAATCCGGGTTTCCTATGATTTCATTTCTGATAATATCAAGTTCCCTATTTGCGTCATCCTCTGCCGGTATGCAGACACTTATCATGGAATAGGTATCCGATATCGGATAGATGGAATGAGGCACATTGAGCGCCACCGAAAAATACTCACCTTCCTGACAACGGTATTCTTCCCCGTTGATTCTTATCCCAATCCTTCCCTCTGTTACAATTCCCAATACGGAATGTCCTATATGTGTATGTTCCGGATATGAAATATCGACCTTCTCATAACTGATTACCTCAATACCCGCAGATATATCTTTTATATATTCCAATTTATTCATTTCTTCATAATAGATTGCATCAAAATTTCTGCCATTTCATGTACTAACTGATATGCCTCTTCCCGCCCAATATGGAGTCCGCCTGACAAAATCATGGACACAAGCCCCTGTGTATAAATGACGATATTCTGCATAAACTTCCCGGCTTCTTCTTCCGTACAGCAATACTGTTCAGCCAGTTTCTTTTGCCTGTCCGCTTTTGCCCTGTCATCAAAGCTGCCTCCCAGACCGCCGCTTCCCTGAAGCCGCTTTTCGTCCGAGCGAAGAAACCGAATCAGATTCGGCTCATCAAAAGCCATATCTATATAACCTGTACCAACTTTTCCATATGCCTCCATCGGATCATCCGAATCAGAATGCATTTTCCGATTTGCATACTCCAACGCATACTCCGCCAGCGCCTCCCTGAAATTCTCCATATTTCCAAACGTCCATGAAATTGGCTGCGTAGACGATCCAAGCTCCTTTGCTACTGTTTTAATCGTAATTGCTTCATACCCATCCCGAATCAGCAATTGCAATGCAGTTTCCAATATCTTTTCTTTTTGAATTTGTACTTTTGGCGGCATCTTTTTCTCCTTACTCACTTATGCAAATATTATTATATAAATCTTTTCATAATTTTAGCACAATCTGAGATATTGTCCATTCCTATTTTTCACAAAATTCTTCTTTTCTGGCACAATAAGTTTTACGCCCCGACTGTCATGCAAATCCTTTTATTTCTCCAACAGCACCTTATCAATCAGCACTCTGCTCACTTCATCTGTCTTTTCAATGATGGGATTATGCGCACATTCCGATAAAGGAATCAATTCTTTAAACGGCGCCTGCATCTCATCAAAATACCGTTCGCATGCTTCATATGACGTAATATAATCATTTTTACCCTGAATGAAATAAACAGGTACCTCTACACTCGGTGCCTCTTCATGCAAATTTGCATGAAATAATTCCCAACGTGCCGTATCCTTCTCTGTGTTGGAATAATACAACTCTTCTCCTTTAAGATAATCCATTAAATTCATCAGGCTGTACTCCGGCCTGATTACTGCCTCTGCAAACAGGAAATTCACATTTTTTCTGTCGAATATGGCTCCGCCATAATAAGTGGTCCATTTCCTTGAAAGCGAAATCTTACTGCCAAAATCAGTTTGATCATAGGGCAGGTCTCCCAATGAAGCAAGTTCCGCAATTGCCTTTTTATTGGACTCTTTTTCTGCCATTTCCGTTGCATACGAAATCAGGATCTTCTCATTTTCCTGCTGGTCTGCTACCTGCCCCATTCCAACATAGGCATGATAATATTCCGGCTTCATTCGAATACATTTCATTCCAACATAAGTGCCATAGGAATGACCAACCAGATATATTTTATCCACACAAAACTCTTCTCTTAAATACTCCGTCAGTTCCACTGCATCCGCACATATTTGCTCTGTGTTCAGACTGTCCCTGCCTATTTCTGCATGATAGGAACGCCCACTTCCTCTTTGATCCCAATTCACAACGGTAAAATATTTTTCCCATTCTTTTTGATAGGGTACGATATAAGGAGTTTCCGGATCTCCGGGACCTCCATGAATATACAGCAAAACAGGATTCGATTTGTCTTCTCCCCTGATTAATATGCTTTGCTCTGCATCTCCTAATTCAACTGTTCGATATTCCGATATCGCTGCGTCTCCCAAAATCGGAACGGAATGTCCTGATATGAAGCATTTATATATAAGTACCAGACATATCAGACTGCCCAAAATATACCATATCTTCTTTCGTACTTTTTTCATATTTACACTTATCTTTTCCTTCCGTTTTTTACCGGCCTCATCCCTTCGGTAAAACCTTCATTTCCCTCACAGCTTTTCTTATTTTAAGTATCATGGAAGGGGCAACCGACAATTCATCCACACCCATGCGGACAAAACTCTCCGTGAGTTCCGGATTCGCGCCAAGCTCTCCGCATATTCCAACCCACTTTCCGTGTTTGTGCGCATTATCGACAACCATCTGAATCATTTTCATAATTGCCTTGTGCTGCGGATTGTAAAAGTCATCCAGTTTCGCATTCTGCCTGTCTATTGCCAGAGTATACTGCGTTAAATCATTCGTTCCAATGCTGAAAAAATCAACCATCTCTGCCAATTCATCACTTATCATGACTGCTGCCGGGGTTTCAATCATAATTCCCTGTTCCGGCAGCTTATAAGGAATCTGCTCCTCTTCCAGCTCCCTTTGCACCTGATCCACAATTTCATAGATCTGTGTTACTTCCTCTGTGGAAATAATCATTGGATACATAATGGAAAGATTCCCAAATACTGCTGCACGAAGCAACGCGCGAAGCTGCGTCTTAAAAATTTCCGGCTGCTTCAGGCAAATGCGGATTGCACGATAACCCATTGCCGGATTATCCTCTTTTTCCAGAGTAAAATAATCCACCTGCTTGTCTGCACCAATATCCAGAGTCCGGATAATCACCTTTTTTCCGGCCATCATCTGCAGCACTTTTTTATATGCCTGAAACTGTTCTTCTTCCGAAGGGAAATCCTTCTTTCCCAGATATAAAAACTCACTCCGAAACAGACCTATGCCTCCGGCATCATTTTCAAGCACATACCCGATGTCTCCCACACTTCCGATGTTGGCGTAGATATTTATTTTTTTTCCATCCAAAGTGATATTTTCTTTTCCTTTTAAGGTCTGTAAAAGCTGCAGTTTTTCTGTTTCTTCCCCTATCCTGTCTGACGTCTGCCTGCAAATTTCTCCGGTCGGCTCCAAAATCATTTTCCCCTGAAATCCATCTACAACCGCTTTCATTCCCGTATGAATTTCTTCCAGATTCAGTGGCACGCCAATCAACGCCGGTATATTCATCATACGCGCAAGAATCGCCGTATGAGAGTTTGTCGAACCATGTACTGTCACAAAGGCAAGAATCTTTTCTTTGTCCATCTGCACGGTTTCACTTGGGCTTAAATCCTCTGCCACAATAATGGATGGCTCCATGGAACGAAAATCAATTTCTCCTTCGCCAACGAGGTTCTTCAGCAAACGGTTCGAAATATCTTTCACATCCGCCGCTCTCGCTTTCATATAATCATCCTCCATGCTGGCAAACATTTCGGCAAAATTGTCACCGGTCACAGCCACCGCATATTCAGCGTTCACGCCTTCCGTTTGAATCATATTGTGAATCGCATCCAGATAATCTTCGTCTTCCAGCATCATTTGGTGCACCTCAAAAATTGCGGCACTGTCTTCTCCCACTTCTTTTACCGCTTTGTCATGCAACACCTGAAGCTGTTTCTCTGCCTGCTCTTTCGCCTGTTCCAGCCTTATGATTTCTGCTTCCGTATCTTCTGCTTTTTTGCGTTTCACCTGAAAATCATCATGTTTCAAAACGACAACCGGACCCATGGCAATTCCCTTATACACCGGTTTTCCTAAAAAGCTTTGCATATGTTTTCACCTCCAGAATTTTTACAGGTTCTCCTTAAAAAATGCCATTACCCCTTCACATGCAGCCTCTTCATCTGCTCCGGTTATCTCTACCGTTACCGTCTGTCCGCATTTTACGCCAAGCCCCATGAGCGCCATCAGCTTTGTTGCCTCCGCACTCTTTCCATCCTTGGAAATTACAATTTTGCTTTCATACTTTTTTGCTTCCTTTACCAGCATTCCTGCCGGTCTCGCATGAATTCCCACCTCATCCGTAATTACATAGTTAAATTCTTTCATAATATCTGTCTGCCCTTTCTGCTCTTATATATTTCTCTTCCCTCTCCTGCTTTTATTCATAACGTTCCACAGCGAACAAGGCTTCCCCTGCTTCTATTTCTCCCTCTTTCAAAAGGCGAATCTTCTGATTGTCTTCCAGCTCCGTGCATAAAATCGGTGTGACAATCGATGGTGCATTTTCTTTTATATAATCCAAATCCAATTTTAACATTGGCTCGCCCTTTTTTACCTTTTGCCCGCTTTCTACCAGAACTTCAAAGCCTTCTCCGTTCAGTTTCACCGTATCGATTCCCACATGAATCAAAAGACTGATACCGGAATCGGTCATAAATCCCACGGCATGCTTAGTGTCAAATACAAAGCATACTTCGCCATCCTCAGGAGCCCTTACCAACGAATCAACCGGCGTCACCACTACACCATCCCCCATCATTCGTTCTGCAAACGCTTCATCCGGCGCAGTGGATAAATCTGCGGCAATTCCTTTGATCGGACTGGAGATGGTAATGGACAGAGTCTCTTTTTCCAGATAATCTTCAAGGTTTGATTTAATCACGGTTACATTTGGTCCGTAAATCACCTGTACTCCATTGCCCTTGTGCACAACACCGGATGCCCCGGTAGACTTAAGCACACTATCATCCACCAGTTTTGCATCATATACGCTGCAGCGGAGTCTGGTTGCGCAACAATCCACATCACTGATGTTGCTCCTGCCTCCAAGTCCTCTTGTTATTATAGCACTCAACTCATCTTCTTCTCCAGTATCTTCGTTCCCGGTTTTTGGGTTTTCTTTTTGCGCATTGACATCAGCCTTGGTATACAGCTTTGTCTCTTCTCCATCTTCTTCCCTGCCCGGCGTCTTAAAGTTAAATTTCTTAATCAGGAATTTAAAGATAAAATAGTATAGGAAGAAATAAACAATTCCAACCGGAATCACAAGCATCCATCCTGTCCTCTCATTCCCCTGCAGGATTCCAAACAGGAAAAAGTCCAAAAAACCACCGGAAAAAGTAAGTCCCACTGCGATATTCAGCATATGCGCCACCATATAGGCAGAACCTGCCAAAATTACCTGAACCACAAATAATGCAGGCGCTACAAACAAGAAGGAAAATTCAAGCGGCTCTGTAATACCGGTCAAAACACAGGCCAGCGTCGCAGAAAGCAATAAACTTCCCGCCGTTTTCTTTTTCTCAGGTTTCGCACAGTGATACATTGCCAGCGCTGCCCCCGGCAGACCAAACATCATAAAAATAAATTCTCCGGAAAAATACCTCGTTGCATCCGCACTAAAATGTGCTACATTGGCAGAATCCGCCAACTGTGCAAAGAAAATATTCTGTCCGCCCTGCACCATCTGTCCGGCAACCTCCATCGTTCCTCCAACTGCCGTCTGCCAAAACGGCATATAGAACACATGATGCAACCCGAACGGAATCAGGGCTCTCTTTATGATGCCGAAAACCAATGTCCCCACATATCCGGTTCCTGTCACCAGGCCGCCCAGCGCATAAATTCCATTTTGCACGGCCGGCCAGATATAATACATTCCGATTCCCACAAGCATATAAACCACGGTTGAAACAATCGGAACAAATCTGGTTCCTCCGAAAAATGATAATGCATTCGGAAGCTGTATCCTGTAAAACTTATTGTGAAGTGCCGCAACTCCCAATCCTACAATAATACCGCCAAATACGCCCATCTGCAGAGTCTGAATTCCACATGCCGAAGCAATGGTTCCGTCCAATACCTCGTTTGCAAGCTCTCCATTCTCCAATATCTTTCCATTAATCGACAGCATGGCGTTAATTGCAATATTCATGACAAAATACGCAATCACGGCGGACAACGCGGACACTTCTTTTTCTTTCTTTGCCATCCCGATTGCCACTCCTACCGCAAAGATTAACGGCAGATTGTCGAATATTATGCTTCCGACTTTACTCATGATAACCAGCAGCGCATGAAGAACCGTTCCGTCCCCCAACAGCCAGCCGAGCCCGTATGTCGAAATCGTCGTTTCATTCGTAAACGAACTTCCGATTCCAAGCAAAAGTCCGGCAACCGGAAGAATGGCAATCGGCAGCATAAAACTGCGTCCGACACGTTGTAAAACCCCAAATATTTTATCTTTCATTCCTCTCTTCTCTCCTAAAAAAATTACATATCGGACGCATATGTTTATATCGAAAAAAGGCACTAGCCCACATAAACATCCAAAATGTTATGTACAGTTAATGCCTCTTATCTAAGATACCACAAATTTATTAAAAAAATACCATCTTTGAGAGTGGTTGTCAAACATTTTTTTCGGATTTTACCCGTTTTGCAGCCTCCACCATGTTTTTCAGACTTGCTTCCGTTTCCGGTACACCTCTCGTCTTTAATCCGCAGTCCGGATTTACCCACAGCTTATCCCTGTCGATTTTGGTAAGCATTGTATTTAATGCATCCACAATTTCCTCCACCGACGGTACTCTCGGCGAATGAATATCATACACACCCGGACCAACTTCCGTTTCAAAATGATTTTCCTTCAATGAATCCAATATCTGCAAATCCGAACGGGATGCCTCGAAGGTAATCACATCTGCATCCATATCATCAATTGCCGGAATGATATCCGTAAACTCGCTGTAACACATATGGGTATGAATCTGGGTTTCCGGTTTTACCCCGCTGTGTGTCAGGCGGAATGCAGGAATGGCAAAATCCAGATACTCACTGTACCAGTCCGATTTTCTGAGCGGCAGCTTTTCTCTTAATGCCGCTTCGTCAATCTGAATCATGCGGATTCCGTTTTTCTCCAAATCAAGAACCTCATCCCGGATGGCCAGTGCAATCTGGGAGATGGACTCCTTGATGGAAATGTCTTCTCTCGGGAATGACCAGTTTAAAATGGTAACCGGTCCCGTAAGCATTCCCTTCACAATCTTGTCTGTCTGTGACTGCGCATAGACGGACCATTCTACCGTAATCGGCTTCTCTCTGTACACATCGCCCCAGATAATCGGCGGTTTCACACATCTTGTACCGTAGGATTGCACCCATGCCTTTTCCGTGAACAGAAAACCTCCTAATGCTTCTCCGAAATACTCCACCATGTCATTTCTCTCGTATTCGCCATGTACCAGAAAATCCAGTCCGATTTCTTCCTGCCACCGGATACACTCTGCTATTTTTTTCTTATTGAATTCCACATACTCTTCCTTTGAGATTTCTCCCTTACGGTAAGCAGAGCGGTTTGCCTTTACATCCCTTGTCTGTGGAAAAGAACCGATTGTGGTAGTCGGAAGCTTTGGAATATTCAGTGCCTTTTTCTGCAACTTCTGGCGCTCGCTTCGCTTTGGAAGTCTTATATAATCCTGCTCGGTCACCTGCGAAAGTCTCTCCTTCACACCTTCATTTTCGCAATCTCTCTTTTGGGCAAAAAGTTCCTCGTTGCTCTTGTACGCTGCCTCCGCACGATAATCACTGCACTCTGCAAGCTTTTTTAACTCCTTTAATTCGATCAGTTTTTCCTCTGCAAAAGCAAAATGGGACAAATACTCATCCGACAATGCGGTTTCATTTTTCAGAGTATACGGAACATGCAGCAGAGAGCATGAGGTTGACAATACCGTCTGAATTCCTTTTTGCTTTAACGCCTCCAATGTCTGTAAGGTATTTTTATAATGATTTTTCCAGATATTTTTACCGTTGACCAGACCTGCAAACAGCAGCTTATCCTTTGGAAAACCGTATTTTTCGATAAGATTACAGGTTTCCTTTCCCTCGATAAAATCAAGCCCGATTCCATCAAACGGCAGTTTTATCAAATCGCCATATACATCACGCACATCCCCGAAATAGGTCTGCAGCAAAATTTTGCAATTGTTTTTTGCCGGAAGAACCGCGTCATAAATTCTATGGAACAGCTCCAAATCCTCCCGATCCATATCCCGGGCAAGCGCCGGTTCATCAATCTGAATCCATGCAATTTCGTGCGCCTCGCACTTTTTCACCAGTTCCTGATAAGCAAGAATTACGGCAGCTTCAAAATCCTTCGCTGTCTTTTCTCCGGTATACCGGCATAACTTTAACAAGGTATATGCCCCGATTACAACAGGCTTCGTCTCAATTCCAAGCTCTTTTGCCTCCGTATACTCATCCCACAATTTATTGCCTGAAAGCTGAATCTTTGTGTCATCCTCTATCTCAGGAACAATATAATGATAATTCGTGTTGAACCATTTCTTCATAGCAAGAGCCTTTACGTCTCCTGACGCTCCCTGATAACCGCGTGCCATTGCAAAGTAGGTATCCAGTTCTGACAGATTAAGCTCCTTATAACGCTTCGGCACTATATTAAACATTGCCGCTGTATCCAGCATTAAATCATAATACGAAAAATCATTGCCGGATATATAATCTGTTTCTGCATTCTTTTGTGCAAGCCAATGTGTCTTACGCAAAGCCTTTGCCGTCTCGCTAAGCTCCTTAGCCGTAATTTCTTTTCTAAAATATTTCTCAGAAGCAAACTTTAATTCCCGTAAAGCTCCGATTCTGGGAAAACCGATTACTGATGTCTTCATAGCGTCCTCCAAATAATAAATCATAGTTTTTTGTTTTTTTATTATAATTTGTTCTAAATTTCTTGTATAATACATAAAAATACAGGGCACCCATAGTTTGAAACTATGGATGCCCTGCATAAATTACTTTATTTTCTTCCTGCTTTTATAGAAAATGTTTCTGTTGTTGTATTTTATAACCGGGACGTTTTCTGTACTTTGTTAATTTCTTAATTGAAATCATGTTTTTCTCACGGTTCTATAACATTGTTTTGATTTCTTTTATGTAATATGCTAATTCCCCAGCTATACGCTTTGCTTCTTTTTCCAATACGTCTGTATCCTTTAATTCTGCACATGTATCATTGAAATGTTTAAAGTCATATCTCTGATTTGAAGTATCTAAAATGTACTTATAGATGATAGAATCATAACTATGAGATTTTATATCTTTTCCAATTGTGGTTGATATTGCA
This sequence comes from Lachnospiraceae bacterium, assembly GCA_029227035.1. Classification (GTDB taxonomy): domain Bacteria; phylum Bacillota; class Clostridia; order Lachnospirales; family Lachnospiraceae; genus Roseburia. The sequence continues at coordinate 43,127 of JAQXZD010000093.1, read as the reverse complement.
GTCTCTACCCGTTGATTAATTCCTTGATTTTTCTTTTTGAATTGCTCGTTATTTATTAATTCAATTTTTTCATTGAAATATCCAACATAAAAATATAATCCATACACGTCCACCGTAACACCTAATGCTAAAGTTATTGTTTTATTTCTCGAAATAAAATCTGCAATTTTACAAATAAACTCCGGACATTCACTTCCACTACCACAATAATCCAATGCACATTCATAATAATCATATAAAAATTTACACTTCTTCCTTTTCAATTCTTTGTAAATTGCATCCATAAAATCAAATAAAATTTGTCCCTTTACGATAGACAATGCATCAACCAATCTCAAACATGCTTTCAAATCGTTACTACTTTTTATTATTCCGGCTATATTATCTTCCACACTTTCTTCCTCCGTTAACTTTTTAATCAATATCCAATACTGTTGTATGAAACTTGCTTCTACCCCTCGTTCCCAACAAATTTTGATACAGGATTCCAGCCATTCTTTTATATGTTCTCCAAAACTTCTGCTTCGGAACAATTTTTCCGGATACATGATGCCTTCATAACTTTGCTCAGATGGTTCTCTACCATCTATTGTCAAATAAATGATTCTAAAATCCTTAAATCTAGTCCGCGCGCAGTCCTCATAACGTTTTAACTGTCGCTTTTGATCTGAAGCATCCACTTTTAATTCCACTACAACACACTTTCGATTGCTTCCCTTTGTTTGAAAAAATATATCAATTCGCTCTCTTTCGCCTAAATAGTATTCTTTTTCTACAACCCATGTCTCATTCAAATAACTTTCAGGCAAGCCCATGCTTTTTAGGAACTGCTTTTTAAATTCAGCACTTAATTCTGAATTGGTTCTATAATTCAAAATGGAAAAAATCATGTTTTCATGTGTCTCTACCTCATTCCGCTCCATATCCATTAGTGAAAAAATATTATAATCGAGTCCGTCTTGATCCCGTTTTCTTCTATATGCTTCTAAAATGACTGATGCTTCTTTTATGAGTTCTTCCATATATATCACCTCTCACTCTTTTCTACCATTCATTGCTCTAAAAACGGCACCATGTATACCGGAATATAATGAATACCTTTTTCCCATTTATAGTCTTTTGTATGAACTACATATTTTTCCTTTATACGACCACCAAATTTATCGCAAAAAACATCTAATGATTTATGGCTTCTATAATTGCCGGACTTTACCTCAATGGGACTAATCTTATCTCCTTTTGAAAGCAAAAAATCGATTTCATATAAATGATGCGACGTATCACTTTCCATCGTATAATAAAACAAGTTATTACCTTTTGCTATTAACATCTGTGCCACGACATTTTCATATAGATATCCTAAATTGGCATCAAGTTTATCTGAGAGAAGTTTGTTGTATATCACATTTTCAGTATAGTTTTTATCCTTAAATACCAGTGTCACAAACAATCCTGTATCAGATGCAAATAATTTATATCGCCCTAAATCTTTTGTTAATGACATTCCCACTCCCGGATCATTTGCGCGATTAGCAATATTTACGGTAAAAGAGCTAAGCATATCCGGGATTAATTCACGTACCTGCTCCGACCTTGTTCCTTCTCTGGCATTTGCTAAAACATATCTTGATGCATTACCACTAAGATTTGCCGGTATCGCATCATATATATCAGCAGCTAATCCAGTCCCATCAATCTTGACAAAATCCTCCTCATACAAATCAATGATTTCTCTTTTGGTTTCATCCACCGCCTGAAGATTATTTTGTTCCACATAGGTTTCTATTGCCTGCGGCATTCCGCCAACAAGCATATACAATCTGAAAATACGCATCAAATTTCTATGCATTGTATTCCCGGCAGATTTTTTATTTTTATAAAGCATCTTTATTGTGTCAGCAGTTACTTCATCGCCAACCGCCCACAAAAACTCTTCAAAATCCATGGGATACATTGATATTTTATGTTCTTCACTTGGAATCAAAATATCCTTTGTATTCTTTCTTATTGATAAAAGTGATCCTGTTTCAATATATTTATATCTTCCATCCGCTACAAGGTACTTAATTGCCTGCCTAGCCTTTGGAAGGAGCTGGACTTCATCAAATATAATAACAGAATCTTTCTCGTATAATCTGGTTCCCGTCAACTGTTGTAATTGCAAAAAGAAAAAATCCAAATTGTATGTGTCATCAAACAATTCTATGATTTCTTTGCTGGTATGAGCAAAATCAATAAGAATATAAGATTTGAATTCATTCTTTGCAAATTCCTCTGCTATAGTAGACTTTCCAACACGCCGTGCCCCCTTTATCAAAAGCGCGTATTTATCACTGTACCTGTCTTTCCACTCTCGTATTTCATTATATATTTTTCTTCTAAATACGCCATTTTCCATAATAAAATCACCTCTCAGATGACAGTATAGCGCAAATCCCCATTCATGTAAACGCTTTTTCCGCTCAAATCCCCATAAATCGAATTACTAATAGGGAACTTTTTTATATTTTACAATAATAAAGTTCCCTATTACAAATCACTATATGTGTACTTCTTTAAGAATTCCAGATACGTATTCCCCAGCCTGCTGATCAGCCCTTTCCTGTGAGTAATATAGCCAATGCGCATATCACTTTCCTCTGCCAGTGGCACGGCAATAATATCTTTCCCATTCAATTTTCGGTCAATGATGCCACTGCACACCGTGTATCCGTTCAGCCCGATTAAAAGGTTAAACAGAGTTGCCCTGTCCCGTACCCGGATATTTTTCTTTCGCTCCGAAGGTGAAAAAATTTCTTCTGAAAAATAAAAAGAATTATGCTCTCCCTGTTCAAACGACAGATACGGATACGGTTCCAGTTCCTCGTTGGTTATCATGGTTTTTCCTGCAAGAGGATGATTTCTGCTGATAAACACATGAGGTTTTGCAACAAAAAGCTGATGGAACTCCAGCTCATGAGACTTCAAAATTTTATTGATTACTGCTTCATTGAAGCTGTTCAGAAACAGGATACCTATTTCACTTTTCATTTTTGCCACATCTTCTATAATTTCATAGGTCTGTGTCTCTCTCAGACTGAAATCATATTCGTCCTGCCCGTATTTCTTAATCAGATCCACAAACGCATTCACGGCAAAGGAATAGTGCTGCGTGGATACACAAAACTGCTTCTTTCCACCGCCACTGCCTTTGTATTTATCTTCCAGAATTACCACCTGTTCCAATACCTGTCTGGCATATCCCAGAAAAACTTCCCCCTCTTTGGATATACTGATTCCCTTATTGGTTCTGTTGAAAATCTGTATATTCATTTCTTTTTCCAGTTCGTGAATCGCATTGGTCAGGCTCGGTTGGGAAATGTACAGCTTTTCCGCCGCCTCTGTAATGGTTCCTGCCTCCGCTACTGTTATCACATATTTCAACTGTTGTAATGTCATCTAGCCCCTTCTTTCAATGTAACTCATCTATGTGTATCCGAGCCGCGACTTTCGTTATTCCTCACCCACTTTTTTTACCGCCAGTTCAAGTTCAAGATCATGGAGTCCGTAGTAGGCCTTTTTCAGGAAATCAATTGGAACTCTTTTGATTACTTCCATGCTCGAAATATTATAATACCATTGATAATAAGCATAAAATTCTCCTAACCAATCCGGCATAAATCCGGCAAGAGCCTTGCCGGACTTTAACGTATATTTTTCCGTTTTGCAGAAATAATCCCATAATTCCTTTGCTGTCATTGTATTGACATAGGCTTTTGCTTCGTCAATACTTTTTCTTGTTTTACCCGACATATATGTGATAATAAAATCCTCTGTATCCTTATCAGGAAATGTTTGAGCCACAAAATCAAACAGCTTTCCTTGATTTTCCACTACATCATTCAAATATTCTTCCGGATAAGCTCTCATAATCATCACCTCTCCACAAGCGTGCTGAACACCTTAGTTACTTTATTTTTATCGGAATCAACAAGCTCTCTCATTTTCTTTCTTGCTGATATATCACGCTGATTGAACTTATTGTTGAACTCGACATATTCAACAGTAAGCAGGCTGTCCTGAACCTCAATGAGCTGTTCATATGCCTTTTCGGACTTAATACAATATTGGATTCCAAGACCTCCCAAAGCCAGAAGCTCCTCCAATATATCCACATCAATGTTATCGCGCACAAATTCCTTTGCGATGTAAAAATAGGAAGCATTGGCTCCCCAACCTTTGATAACATCAAACGCAGAGGTATCAATGCCATACCGTTCAATAAACTTACCTGCCAACATACGGTAACGTTTTGAGTCGGCAGCGTCCCTATGTTTCATCAGCTCGGCCAGCCAAACAAGTACATTATGTTCTTGAAAATCTAATATTTTCAAACCTTCTGTATCTAGTTCAAACTTATGCACCCAACCATTTGTATCATTTGGCCTACAAACTGCCCATTCCTTTGCCAGTTCAACATTTTCGGTCAAATAAAATCCTCTTCCATAGTCATGCTTTTCATTTCCACGCCCGAAAACCGGTCGTATAACTTCATCAGGCGTTCCATGATACAAAATCAGTTTTCCCATTTTTACAATCCCCCATTGTCTTTTTCAATTTCTACGATATCATCCGTCCTACAATGGTTTATAGTTAACTTTTGTAGTCCAAGCATAGCATAAAAGCAACAATTTCACAATCCGAATGTCGAAGTTTTCACACGTTATGAACAATACACTGTAATGTCATTTGATCCCCTCTTTCAATATCCGTATTACGGTGTCATAATTCTGCGATTGATGCGGAAAGGTACAGTCCTTACATACTTTGATTCTCTTTCCTTCCTTTTCAATAAAATATGGATTTCCCGGGCAAGTTTCTATCAGGTACATCGGGCAATAACAAAACAGGCAATTTAACTCTTCCACCCCCTCATGACAGGGAAAATATTTGCACTCTCTATTTTCAAAAAATCGATGTGAATTTTCCATATACTTATCCTCTCTTCCTTCTCATATACTCATACGCTTTCCCCACATAGTTCCGAACAAACTCCGGATTCGACGGATAATACAGATGAGGAAATCCCAGCCAGCAATTCTCTCTGTCGATGACACAAGCATACTCTCTTCCGGTTACCGGCTTTTTGGCAACCACATCTTCTCCATTACAATTGCTGTCAAAATAATGAAATTCATGCCCTCTTATTTTTGTCCCTTCCGGTAAAAAGTTACTTCGCCTCTCATTTAATTCAATATACCCAAATCTTACCAGCTTTCCTGTATAGACACAGCTTCCATCCAATGCTCCAACCATTTCATAAGTTATCCCCTTCGCATCTGTGATTTCTTTATGAAGATACATAAAACCGCCACACTCCGCAATTACCGGCATATGATCAGAGATTGCTTTTCGGATGGATTCTTTCATGCTTTCATTGCGGGAAAGTTTCTCCAGATATAATTCCGGATAACCTCCTCCCAATAAAATCCCCTGACAATTCTTTGGAATTTTCTGGTCATGAAGCGGAGAAAAATACACAATTTCGGCACCATAGTCCTGTAGGAGTGTAAGGTTATCCTCATAATAAAAACAAAACGCTTCGTCTTTTGCAACAGCAATCACAAGAGCTTCCCCCTCCCTGAAATAATCCACTTCCGATAAATTTGATGCATGGCATTCCAATTCTCCGGCATTTTCTGCAATCTGTGCGATTCGTTCTATCGAAACATTCTTTTGCAATTCCCCGGATGCCATCTGTATCTGCGCTTTTATATCATCCAGTTCACTCGGCATCATAAGTCCCAGATGCCTGCTTTCTATATGAAGTTTCCGATTCTCCGAAAAATATCCAAGCACACAAATTCCCAGTTCCTCTTCCGCCAAAGGTCTGATTGTTTCATAACAGGATCCGGACATCCGGTTTAAAATCACTCCCTGAATCAGATGTTCCTTATCATATGCCAGAAATCCCGCAATCAGCGGAATGACTGACCGCCCCATCCCTTTGGCATCCACCACCAGAATAATAGGGGTTCCTGTCACCTTTGCCAGATGATAGGAAGAACCTTCCTCCCGGACTCCACCAAGCCCGTCATACAAGCCCATAACTCCCTCTATCACCACAAAATCTGCTTCCGTTCGATTTTTTAGAAAAAGTCTTTTCGTTTCTTCCTCCCCTGAAAAAAAAGTATCCAGGTTTTTAGCAGGAATATCAATTACCTTCCGGTGAAACATCGGATCAATATAGTCAGGACCACATTTATAGGAAACAACACTTTTTCCGGCATCCTTAAGTGCCTGTAACAGTGCACAGGTAATTGTCGTTTTTCCACTTCCGCTTTTCGGTGCCGCAATCATGATTCGATTCAGCTTCATTGTGTTCCCCTTTCTGCCTGTTCAGACTTAAAAAAGTTAAAAGCGCATATCCATACCGGATTTTCTGCCTGCATCAGATGATAATTTCCTGCAGTCTTCGCTCTGCTGACCTGCATCTGTACGATTTCTTCCCCCTCTATCGGATATCCGGACAATATCTCTCTTATTTCACAGATGGTTTCCATGCTGATTGCATTGATGACAACCCGCATCCCGGGATTCCTTTGATACAGAGCCGACAATATTTCTTTCAAGTGTCCGCCGCTTCCCCCTATAAAGGCATGGGTAGGTGCCGGCAGTCCCGTCAATCCTTCCGGTGCTGATGCTTCTACCACTTCGATGTTTTCAAGCCCAAACTTCTCTCTGTTTTGTTTTATAAGCGAAACCGCTTCTTTCTTCTGTTCGATTGCAAACACCTGAATATCATCCGAAAGTGCCGCTGTTTCAACGGCGATAGAGCCTGTCCCGCTTCCGATATCATATACCACAGCGCCCTGATGCAGGTTCATCTTGCATATACTGACTTCCCGTACTTCTTCTTTTGTCATGGGCACTTTATCCCTGATAAAGTCTGCATCTGCTTTTCCATGGGTTAATTTCTTTTTTACAGCACAAGGATTCTTAATGCAACAACAATATAAGCCTTCTTCCTCCAATTCCATACATTCTTTCGGAGTCATGTTCCTGATTTTCTGTTCAGGATAGGATAGCTGATAGCCGACAAAGATTTCACAGTCCTGTAATCCGGCATCTGCTAACAAGTTTCCCAGTCTGTTGACATCCTGAACCCCTGACATGATAAGAAACGTCTTCTTATGGCTTCTGATTCTTTCGGTCAGATTGATAAGGCTTTTTCCATGCATACTGCATATGTCTGCATCCTGATAACACTCCCCGATCCCTGCTGCAAGATATGCCACCGAAGAAATTCCCGGCATAATGCGAACTGTTGCATTTAGCCTGCCCTCTTGTATTTCTTCCCGCAATGCCTGATACAGACTCTGACATCCGCTGTAAAAGCCGCTATCGCCGGAGAAAAGAATGACAACCCTGCCATCTTCCTGTAAAGTTTTTAAATACGGAATAATCCGGCTTGCCGTATAAAATGGTTGTTTTTCCACTTTGGGCTGATATGGCGCAATCATGCGCTTAGCCCCCAATAAAATGTCCGCATTTTCAATTTCTTTGCGAACTTCTATGGTGAGGCAATCCCTGCTTCCCATACCGACACCAGCCAGTATAATTTCCATTCCATCCGTTATTCTTATCGTCTGTCCGCAAATCGCCTCCAGTTTATGGCAGACTTCCGCAAAAGAATCTCCTTTCTGCGGCTTCGCCTGTCCAACCACAAACACCGGTATATCCTGGTTTTTTGCCGCATCAATTTTTTCCTGATACCCGCCTGTCCTGCCGCTTTTCTTGGTCACAAGACATTTTATCTGATACTGACATAACATAGCTTCATTCATCTCTGTAGTAAACGGTCCCTGCAAAGCCAGAATCTGTTTTCCCATTATATCCTGTTCCATACACAGTTTCAGGCTGTCCATTCCGGGAAGTATTCTGACATAGAGTCTTTGTTTTACTTTCTCATTTGAGCAATATACCGCCAGTTCTTTACTCCCGGTGGTCAGAAGAATATTCCCTTCTATCTGTTCCAGAGCTTTCGCGCAATCCTCATTGCTTTCAAAATAAGTGATTTTCTGATAAGTGCTCTCATCCTCTGTGTCTCTCTTTAACCGCAAATACGGAATGTCCAGTCCTTCCATTGCTTTTTGTATATTTTCCGTAATTACTTCCGCATATGGATGTGTTGCATCTACCACCGCTGCGAATTGACCGTTTCTGATATATTCCCGTATCTCACTTTGATTCATTCGTCCGCAGTGAATCTTTGCAAGGGGATGCTCCTTTAAAACCACTTCTCCGTACTCCGTAGCCACACAGATTGTATGGGAAATCCCGGCCGCCGCCAGACATTCAGACAGTTTTCTTCCTTCAGTTGTTCCTGCAAATATCAGTATTTTCTTCAATTTGATACCCTCGCTTCGTAATCAGCTTTCCGTTGATAATTTCAGAGCCGGAATTTCCTACAAACACAGTTGTAAACATATTTACCTGTGCTTCCCTCAACTCCTTTAAGGTGCAGGTCACTGCCCTTGTACCTTCTCTTCCGATGTTCTCCACATAACCGCACGGTCTGTCTTCTTCTATAATTCTGAGTAAGATATCACATGCCCGCATCAGATAATCTTTTCTCTTATGACTGGAAGGATTGTAAATAGCTATGGCAAAATCACCTTCCGCTGCGGCAAGAAGACGTTTTTCTATTTTTTCCCACGGTGTCAGCAAATCGCTCAGACTTATCACACAAAAATCATGATTTAAAGGTGCGCCTAGAACAGCCGCCCCGCTGTTTGCCGCTGTAACCCCGGGAATCACCGCAAGCTCTGTATCCGGGTATTCTTTCCCGATTTCATACATCAGGGATGCCAGCCCGTAAATTCCCGCATCCCCACTGCAGATTAAGGCCACCTGTTTTCCTTTGTCAGCCTCCTCAAAGCAAAGCCTGCAACGCTCCTCTTCCTGCCGCATGGGAGTTGTAAGCATTTCCTTTCCTGCAAAACGCTCCCCAAGCAATTTCACATAAACCGTGTACCCGATAATCACATCCGACTCTTCCAGAGCCTGCAAGGCTTCTCCGGTCATCATTTCTTCTTTGCCCGGTCCCATTCCTATGATATAAATGCTATTCTTCATCAAATGATACTCTCCAATCTCTTTTTGCAATTGCTATGGTCATTCCATCCTCTGCATGCTTTCCACAAATTAACCTTCCATTTTTTCCACATGCAGCTAAGGCTGCTCTCTCGCACACATTATCCACCCCAACCTGTTCTCTGACAAAAGCAGACGCATGAAATTCCCCTTCTGTTTCCTGCAACTGTTCTGCCGAAAAGGTAAGAAAGGAAATCTTCTCTTTTCTGCTCCAACTTAGGAATCCCGCTTCTTCCTTCTTGCGGTCTATGGAAGTGAGTGCAAAAATCTCGCTTTTCTCAATACCTGCCTCCCGGATTCTTTTTGCAATCAAACCCGATATTTTTTCTGCTTCTTTTCCCTTTTTGCATCCCATTCCAATCACATATTCTTCTGGCCTCAGATAAAGAAGTGCATCAAATTTCGATTTTTCTGTTGTTATCACTACATCAACCGACTGCTTTGGCGGATAGGAGACAAGCCTTACGCCTTCCGGCAATTTTGCAGAATCCTTCACATGACCGGATTCTATGGATATGGTGATCTCTTTCCCGGATAACACCTTCGATGATACTTTTGCAATGCCATCTTTATTCACAATCTGTAACCCATTATGCTTTGCGAATAAATCCACGGCAAAACGCCGGTTAAGATCTGTTGCCGTTGTAATAACCGGTATTGCGCCTGTCAATTCTCCAATCTTCACTGCCAGTTCATTGGCAGCTCCCACATGTCCGGACAAAATCGAAATCACATAGTTTCCCTGTTCATCCATAACCAATACCGGGCTGTCATTTAGCTTATCCGTGATGCAGCCTGCAATTGCTCTTACCGCAATTCCACAGGCTCCGATAAAAAGCAGCGCATTTTTTTCTTTCATCTGTTCTTTTGCCCAGTCCCCAATGGACTGTTCCACATACGAAATATGGAAACAGTTTGCAAACTCTTTTACATAAGAACATTTCGTAAACACACTGACCTCTGCAAGTTTCCATTGTCCTGCTATTTTTTCCGAAAGGTGCATTCCATTTTCTGTAAAACTGATCACACTTAAACCCATTCTTATATTTCCTTTGCCTGCCTGAATTCTGTTGAAAAATCCGATGCATATAATCTGGATTTTTTATATTTCCGATGCATAATGGCATCCCCTACCAGAACTAATGCCGTCTTTGTAATTCCATGTTCTTCGGCTGTCTTTTGCAGGGTTTCTACCGTGCAGATGTATGCCTGTTCTTCCGGCCAGGTCGCCTTATACACAAGCGCTGCAGGCGTGTCTTTTCTGTAGCCGCCTGCAAGCAGTCTCCTGCTTAATTCCTCCAGCATACCGGTACTTAAATAGATTGCCATGGAAGCCTGATGTGCCGCAAAACTTTCTATGCTTTCTCTCGGCGGAACCGTTGTCTTTCCTTCCATTCTTGTAATGATCAAAGACTGGGAAATATCCGGCAGGGTGTATTCCAGATTCAGAGAAGCCGCCGCTCCAAAACAGGCACTGACACCAGGACAACTTTCATATTCAATTCCCAGTCTGTCCAGCTCATCCATCTGCTCTCTGATTGCACCGTAAATACTTGGATCCCCTGTATGAAGTCTGACCGTCACTTTTCCTTCTTCTTCCGCTTTCTTCATAATGTCTATCACTTCATTCAACGTCAGCTTTGCACTGTTATGAATTTCACATTCTTTTTTTGCATAATCAAGCAGTTTGGGATTTACCAGAGAACCGGCATAAATAATGACGTCTGCCTGCTCCAAAAGATGCATTCCCCTGACCGTAATTAAATCTGCTGCTCCTGTTCCCGCTCCAACAAAGTAAACCATTCCTTCGCCTCCTTACTTTTTGCCAACTCGCCAAACTCATTGGAATACATGATGCAATCAACCTGCATCTTTCCTTTTGCACGTTTATTTAGATAATAACAGATACGCTCCATGGCATAATCCATTACCTCCTGCTGCTTACCGGTTTCCTTAAGAATACGCACAGCCTCTTCGGTTGTAACACACTCTAAAATTTCACTTGCCTGCTTTGATTCCACTCCGGATTTTACGGAAAAAGCAGTCAACAGTTCCATCCTGCAATCGCCTTCCTTGGAATGAGTATTCATAATGCCTCCTGCCACCTTGATTAACTTTCCGATATGTCCGGTGAGAAGCATCTTTTTAAAACCAAGCTCTACGGCCATGTCAATGGTATCTCCGATAAAGTTACTGCATTTCACGCTCTGATCCAAATCGTAGCCATAGACTTTCTTCATAAACTCCAAGCCATAATTTCCCGGAGAAACTGCCACGTAATCATACCCCAATGCTTTTCTCTGATTCAGCTCTACCCGAATTGTATCCAATATTGCCTGATTGCTCATGGGCTCTACAATTCCACTGGTTCCAAGAATAGAAATCCCCCCTTCGATTCCCAGTCTCGGATTAAAGGTCTATTCTGCAATCCGCTCCCCTTCCGGAACGGAGATTTCTACTTTTAAAGAACCTTGATAATCCAACAACCTGCATACCTGTAGTACCTCTCTCTCAATCATCTCCCTTGGGACATGATTGATTGCCGCATTTCCCACCGGCTGATCCAGACCGGGCTTTGTCACACGCCCTACTCCGATGCCGCCATCAACCAGAACCTTAGCCTCTTCCTCTGTATCAATATAGGAAACCTTTGCACAACTCAATGCTCCGGTGGTGATATCCGGATCATCCCCGCCATCCTTTTCTACCGCACAGCTTACTTCCTTTTCCCCCCGCCTAATCTTAAGAATTTGCGCCGTATAGTGAATCCCCTTTGGCGTTTCTATGGTTATCTCCGTCTTCACTTTTCCGGCCAACAGCATATATGCCGCTGCTTTTGCCGCCGCTGCCGCACAACTGCCTGTGGTAAAACCATATCGCATCTGCTCACCTCCTGCCAAGCTCATAAAGCAATGCATTACAGATTGCTGCTGCCACGTTACTTCCGCCTTTTCTTCCTCTGTTTACAATATACGGCACATCCATTTCCATAATCAGTTCTTTTGCGACTTCCACATTCACAAACCCTACCGGAACCCCAATCACAAAGGCCGGTCGAAAGGCTTTGCTCTGCATCATTTCATACAATTGAATTAAAGCTGTCGGCGCATTTCCTATGGCAAAAATAACCGGTTTCGTCAGCTTAGATGCCTTTTCCATGCTGACTGCTGCCCGTGTGGTTCCTCTTTCCTTTGCTGTCTGTGACACTTCCTCATCTGCCATAAAGCAATGTACTTCTCCGCCGAAACGAGCCAGCATTTTCTTATTGATTCCTGCCCTGGCCATATTGGTATCCGTCACAATGTCTGCGCCATTTAAAATTAAGTCTTTTGCAATTCTCACTGCGTTCTTTGAATAGCAAAGAGTCTTAACATAATCAAAATCTGCACTGGTGTGGATGACCCGTTTGGTAATCATTTCCTGTTCTTGTGGCAGGACAATTCCCTTTTGTTCCAGTTCCTGTGAAATAATCTCAAAACTTCTCTTTTCAATTTCTTCCGGTAATAAATGTTCTATCCTATCCAATACAATCACCTATCGCTTCCAACAGCTTTTCGTTATCCTTTCTCTGCTTTACCGCAATTCTGTAAAATCCCTTTGACAAACCTTTAAAATTTGCACAGTCACGAATCAAAATTCCCCTTTGCAACAGCATTTCATACAATGGTCTTTCGCTGTAAATCAGAATAAAATTTGTATCACTGTTATACACATGAAAACCGAACCTTTTTAATCCATCGGTTAAATATTTTCTTTCTTTTTTTACATACTCTACTGTTTTTTCTACATAGGTCCTCTGCCCTGTGCATGCAACACCTGCCGCCTGTGCAAAAACGGACAGGTTCCACTCCGGAAGCTGCTTTCTGATTCTGTCTGACAAAGTCTTATTACTGCACACCAGATACCCTAATCTCACTCCGGGAATTGCATAAATCTTTGTAAATGCACGGACAATCAATACATGCGCATAATCTTCCATATCCGGCAGCATGGAATATTCACTGCCGCAGAACTCGATAAAGCACTCGTCCAGTACCACATAGATGTTTTTCTCTCTGCACACCTGAAACAGTTTTTTCAGGTACTCTGTCTCTACCCTCTTTCCCGTGGGATTGTTGGGATTTGCAAACCAGAGCATATCGATATCTTCTGTCAGGGCTTCCAGTAAATCTTCATCCGGCAAAAATTCATTCTCTTCTTTCAATGGAAAATAAACAATATCACTTGAAGCCGCCTCTGTGGTATATTCATAACCATAAAATGAAGGAACCGGAATCAGCGTTTTCTCCGGTTTCAGTGCATGCACAATTCCCATAAAAATCTCGGATGCCCCATTTCCGAATGTCAGATACTCTCCCGGAATGCCCAGCATATTACTAACCGCAGATTTTAATTCAGATGCCTCCATATCCGGGTATTCCAGGCATCGGTCCGCTGCGCCCTTCAGTACCTTTTTCACCTCATCCGGTATCCCCAGAGGATTGATATTTACGGAAAAATCCATATTTACTTTATTTCTGTAAATGTCTCCGCCATGTATTCCACCCACTTACCGGTCACATCCCTTCTATCAGATATGTAAAAACTATCATCAAAATAAGACAGAGTATTTCACTGATTCCTGCCGTTAAATACATCAGATGATTTACCCGTTTAATATCCTCGTATTCCACCTTCCTTAAGGCATCCCCAATATATGGCTTCTTTACCACCTTTCCAAAATAACTGGCATCTCCGGCTAACTGAAGTCCCAAAGCCCCGGCACATACCGATTCTGTCTGGGCGGAATTTGGACTTGCATGCTTCCGGTTGTCCCTTTTGTATATACCATATGCCTGCTTTCCATTGTAATTCTTACCGCCAAGAAAAGACGCTAAAATCATCAGATACGCGCTGATTCTGGCCGGTACGAAATTCACCACGTCATCCAGTTTTGCTGCAGCCCTTCCAAAATACAGATACTTATCATTCTTATAACCAACCATGGAATCCATGGTATTGACTGCCTTATATAAAAATCCCAGAACCGGCCCTCCAAGTGCCGTATACAGCATGGGAGCAATCACTCCATCAGAAGTATTTTCCGCTACGGTCTCTATTGCAGCTTTTGTCACACCCTCTTCATCCAGAACTGTTGTATCTCTTCCCACAATCATGGAAACAGCCTTTCTTGCTTCTTCGAGGCCTTCTTCTTTCAGACTTTTATATACCTTCATGCTTTCTGTCCTAAGACTCTTTGTGGCAAGAATCTGATACGTCATAATGGTTTCCACTGCAACTCCCAGATAAGGATTTATGTAATATGCTCCAATTGCTGCTATGGATGTCACTGCAGCCGTAATCACAAGCACGATAAGCACAAGTAGGATTCCTTTTTTTATTTCTTTCTTTTCATCTCGCGAATCAGGCTTCTTTCGTAACCATTTTTCCAACTTCTCTATCAAGTATCCAATCAGACGGATTGGATGTGGAAAGCAATGGGGATCGCCCAAAATCAAATCAAGAAGAAACCCCAGAAAGAATGCCGATATGTGATATTTCATAAGTATTTCCTTTCAGCTTACAGATGTATCCTTTTCCGTTTTGAATCTGATAATCAAAATAATCTCCACCGTAAAAACTGCTTAGAACCGACATGATGGTGCCTCCATGTACAATTGCCCCTGCCTTTATCGTTCCCTGTGCATGATTATCCCTAATAGAATCTATCATCTTCCGGAATCCCTGTTCACATCTTCTGATAAAATCTTCCCGGCTTTCTCCTTCCGGAAACGGTAATGTGCCATTACTGTCAATCCACGCCTGATATCTTTTATCATTCTGCAAATCCAGATAATTCTTTCCTTCAAAGATTCCAAAATCCATTTCTTCAAATTCCTGTATGGGAATCACTGCTTTGTCTGGATATAAAATCTCTGCTGTTTCCATACATCTTTTCATCGGACTTACAAACAGGCTGTCAACAGCAGGATAAAAGCCTTTCTGTCTTGCCTTCTTAAGCTCTTCTATACCTTCCGGACTTAAGCTTTCATCTGTCTTTCCCAGATATCTGTGTTCTTGATTGGCTTTCGTGGCTCCATGCCGGATAAGTACCAGCTCTATTTTATTTTCTGACCAATTCCGCATATCACACGCACCACCTCATCTGCCTGTTTTGCCAGATTTACAAGAATTCTCCCTGTTCGCTCCCTGTACTCTCTTTCAAAAGCATCTACGGGCACAATTCCATTTCCAATCTCATCACTGATAATGATTGTCTGTGGATGTTTTTTTAAATAGGATTCTATTTCTGCTTCCGGTTTCTTTTCCTGCAGCAACCGGTTTCTTACCCAGTTATGGAAATGATTGATGATTACGGTTTTTGTCAGTTGCTCTTCATCCGGAGGAAGTAAACCATCAAAAACTTCCACTTCCTCTTCTTTATAATTTGATAATACAACTCCCAGTTTTCCCTGTGAATATCCGCCAATTACCAGTTTCATTTTTTCATCCTCCAAGTACATTAAAAACTGCTGCGCTCACCATCATACAACCTTCACAGATTAATACAAAATAACCCGCAGTGTCTCCCGTAATTCCACCAAGTTCCTTTTTACACCGCCTGTAATAGTAGACAAATGCTCCTAAAGCTGCTGCACACACAATAAGACCTACGTAAAAAGATCTCCATAACATAAAGCCGATGCACAATATGCCCTGTAAATACAGAAAGATTTTTACAATGTTTTTTTGTGCACTGTCTGCAAAATGATAAAGCATGCCTTCCTTTTTGGCAGCTGGAAAGGAAACCACACTGATTCCGCTTAAGACTCTGGCCAGACAAAATCCCGCACAGACAATTTGTAATATATCCTTGTTTTGAATTTGCAAAAACGCCCCCAGATATATGAGCCCATAGGTTCCCAGCATGATTACTGCAAAAGCTCCGATATGGGAGTCCTTCAATATCTCCAGTTTCTTTTCTTTTGGCCGATAGGAATGGAATGCATCCATCGTATCCATAAATCCATCCACATGAAAGCCCCCTGTGATAAGAAGCGGAATGGCAGTTCCTATGCATGCATAGCACAGGGAGCCGATTCCAAATCTGGCACAAACCATTTTCCATAAATAAACACAAATGCCAATCACTGCACCTACCCAGGGGAAAAAGCAAAGCATATATTTCATATCCTCGTCCTTCCACTCAAACTGTGGCATGGGAATTGTGGAATACATGGAAAATGCGATAATAAAAGATTTTATAATCCGCATACTAATTTCCTTTCTTTACAGCAACCGGAATCCCTACAACTACCTCGATCACCTGATCTGCCATGGCTGCCAGCCTTTCATTAATCATTCCCATAGCCTTTATGTACTCCATGGTGGTCTCATCATACCGGATTCCGTCTTCAAATACATTATTGCTGACAATTACCAGATGATTTAATTTCTCCTTTAGCTGCTTTACCCCATTTACAATTTTTTCGGTTACTTCCCTGCTGTCTTTTGCCTGCTCTCCCGAAAACATTTCATTTGCAGTCAGATTGGAAATGCATTCCAAAAGTGCTGCGCTTTCTTTTGGTTCTTCCATTTCATTTAATGCAGTATCGATATCCATCGGCTGTTCTATGGTGTGAAATCCTTTTCCGTTTCTCATTTTTCGGTGTTTCTCAATTTTCATTCTGCCTTCCATATCAAAAGCCTGCATGGTTGCAAGATAATATTTTCTGCTGTTTTTCGAGATGTCGGACAGATAGTCTTCTGCATAAGCTGATTTTCCGCTGCCGCTACCTCCGATAATTAATGTCATCATGTTTCAAACCTCCGATATGGTTTCATCTGAAGCTCGGAAAATGTTGTTCGGTTCCCATAAGCTCCCAGTGCAATGTCCAGCAGGGAAAACATCATCACTGCGCCGCTACCTTCTCCCAATGCAAGATTTGCATCAATAACCGGTTCCAGCCCCAGTTCTTTCATTAACAGTTCTACTGCCGGTTCTTTTCCTTTATGGGAAGGAAGTAAATAAGCCTTTGTTCCCGGAAGTATCCGTTCCGCCAGAAGTGCCGAAACCATACTGATTACTCCGTCCAGAACAATTGGTACATGATATATGGCACCGCCCATACACACGCCTGCAAGTCCCGCAATATCAAAACCTCCTACTGTCTTAAGCACCGTCAAAGCGTCTTTGTGATATAAATCATATTTTTGTATTGCCTCCAAAATCACCTGCTGTTTATGTATCAGCCCCTCACCGCTTAATCCTGCACCCCTGCCTGTCACCTGACTCACTTCACAATGAAGAAGAGCTGCTGTAATTGCACTGCTGGTTGTCGTATTGCCAATCCCCATTTCCCCGGTTGCAAGGATGGTGTATCCGTCCTTTTTACACTCTTTTACCATGTCTATGCCGACTGCAATTGCAGCAATTGCTTCCTCTTCTGTCATAGCCGGTTCTTTGCTGAAATTTCTTGTTCCACATCTTACTTTTCTGTCGAGAACACCATCTATCTTTTCCATACTGTTAATGCCGATATCCACAGGAATGGTTTCTGCCCCGACTATCTTTGCCATCCTTCCTACGCAGGAAGTTCTTTTTCCCATTGCTGCGGCAACACGGGCTGTAATCTCCTGTCCGGTCTGGGTCACATTTTCTTCAACAATACCGTTATCTGCACACATAATGATGACCGCTTTCCTGGAAATGTCGATATTCTCTGTACCAAGAACCGCTCCAATCTGTGCTGTCAGCGTCTCAAATTTTCCCATTCCATCCAGCGGTTTTGCCACTGTATCCCAGGTTTGCAATATCCTGTTTCGCACATCCGCATCCGGTTCACCGATTACTATCTGCTCCAATTTTTTTCTTGTAAATCTATTCCAGGCGGGCTTCTCTAAGCATTCCATATATGTCCTCCATATTCAGATATTCTCTTAGCGTATCTGCCAGTTTGTCATACTGCTTCTCTTTATATGACGGATAATCTTCAAGCACTCCTTCTGTTATGGTAATTCCTTTTCTCTCTGCCAGAATATGTACAATTCCATTCACGATATCTTCCCCGTCAAACAATCCATGCACATAAGAACCATATACATTCCGATTGTCAGAGATTACCACAGGCATCGCTTCTTTATTTTTCCGCGTGGCTCCCAAACCGGTTGTTTCCCCCATGTGAATTTCATAACCCATAAAACCTTTCCCTGAAAGCCTGCTGAAAATGCCTTCTATCTGATTAATCATGCCTTCTGTCTGACAGCGCTTTTTCTCTTTCCTTAAAACAGTGGTAACCGGTAATAATTCCATTCCCCGGATACTGCTGCCCTCTTCCACCACATCC
Source organism: Lachnospiraceae bacterium (assembly GCA_029227035.1). Classification (GTDB taxonomy): domain Bacteria; phylum Bacillota; class Clostridia; order Lachnospirales; family Lachnospiraceae; genus Roseburia. The sequence goes on along the minus strand of JAQXZD010000093.1, from coordinate 24,666 downwards.
GGATCTTCAATTTTCATACCAAGCATCTGATATCCGCCACAGATTCCAAACACAGGAATCTCCTCAGCCAGCTTCTTTATGGCCGCTTCCAGGCCATTCTGTCTCATCCACTTCAAATCACCCATGGTATTTTTACTTCCCGGCAGAATTATCATATCCGGATGCTGCAATTCCTTTACACTGCTCACATAACGCACAGATACTTCAGGAATTTGTTCAAAAACATTAAAATCCGTAAAATTGGAAATCCTTGGATAATGAATAACCGCAATATCAATAAGCCCCTTTGCTTTATGATCAAACCGCTCTGTTAAACTGTCTTCATCCTCCAACAACAACTCCATATAAGGAACAATACCGGTTACCGGAACCTTTCCTCTCTCCTCTAACATTTCGATTCCGGGATCCAGGATTGACTGATCTCCACGGAATTTATTGATGATCATTCCTTTCACTCTGTCCTTCTCACTGTCCGTAAGAAGCATCAACGTTCCCAAAAGCTGGGCAAATACACCGCCTCTGTCAATATCTCCTACCAGAAGAACCGATGCATCTACCATTTCTGCCATTCCCATATTGACAATATCATTCTGTTTTAAATTAATTTCCGCAGGGCTTCCCGCTCCTTCTATTACAATAATATCCGCGAATTCTTCCAGCTTGCGAAACGCCTTTTTGATATCGGGAATCAGTTTCACTTTATATTCAAAATAATCTCTGGCGCTCATGTTTCCGAGAACTTCCCCATTTACAATCACCTGGGAGCCAACATTGTTGGTTGGCTTTAACAGAATCGGATTCATGCATACCATCGGCATTATTCCCGCCGCCTCTGCCTGCATAACCTGCGCCCGTCCCATCTCCAGTCCTTCTGTTGTGATAAAAGAATTCAGTGCCATATTCTGGGATTTAAATGGCGCAACCCGATAACCATCCTGTTTAAACACTCTGCATAAACCTGCCACCAGAAGACTTTTGCCTGCACCGGACATGGTTCCCTGTATCATAATCACTTTCGCCATAAAATTCTTCCTATATAAACTTAATCTCTTTATGCAATTGCTTTGCATATTCCAATAATTTACCATTAGCCTGTTCGAATGTTCCAAAATTTTTCCTGCAACAAAATACTTTTTCACAAGTATCGATTCTTTGCTTTGCCATCTCAAGCTTCTCTTCCGGAATCGGCTCAAATCCCTTTGCCGCGATCACCTCTGTTGCCAATGCCCCGGCTGTCGGATAATCCAGATCATTGTCAAAAAGAATGCCTGTCGCAAAGGGGATTCCCTGTCGCTGCAATCTGTGGTACAACTTTCTTCCGGTTCCGCCCCCTGCTATCACAAATACTTTTGCTTCGCCCTTTGCCGCCGGAAGCTCCATGCTTCCATTCTCTTCATCGTAACTGCCTGTTGTGATGGAAAATAATTTTGAAATATATCCCGGCTCCAACACTTCCTCCGGTCTTCCAAATCTCTCCATATACTTTCCATTGATGCACAGAATCTTATCCGATACTTTTCCTGCCAGATCCAGTTCATGAAGAGACATAATTACCGTGAGTTTCTTTTTCCTGCGCAAATCCTGTAATACCGACAAAAACTCCAGTTTATATTTTACATCCAGATACGAAGTAGGCTCGTCGAGAAGAATAATCTGCGGTTCCTGACAGATTGCGCGGGCAAGCATGACTCGCTGCCTTTGACCATCACTGATTTTTGTAAAATCCTGATCCCGCAGTTCATTCACATGAACAAGTTCCATTGCTTCCTGCACTTTTTCATAATCCGCTTCCGAGAGAATGCCAAAACGTCCGGTATACGGATACCTTCCTGTAGCTACCACATCTTCACAGGTCATCAGTTCTGTGTGAAGCTTCTCTGTCAGAACAACAGCCATATTCTGTGATACTTCCTTACCGGACATACTTTCCATATTCTTATCATCCAGCCAGACTGTTCCGGCAATCAGGGAAAGCTGCTTTGCTATACTCTTTAAAATTGTAGATTTACCGGCACCGTTTGGACCTATCAGGGTTAATATTTCTCCCTGCTTCAGACCAATTTCCACGTTTTCAATCAAAGGAACTTTATGATAGCCAACGCTCATTTTTTCTGTCCTGAAATAATATGTCATTGCACCATTTTCTCCTTATTTCGCCTTATCATAACCCATAACACTACCGGCGCACCGAATATTGCGGTAACAGTACTGATACTAAGCTCCGTAGGGGCAAACATGGTTCTTGCCAGTAAATCGCAGAACAGACAAAATACACTTCCGCCAAGAAAACAGGCCGGTATCATAAGAATCGGTTTTGTGGTTCCCAGAAAACCTTTTACCAAGTGCGGAACTGCAATACCCACAAAAGAAATGGGACCTGCAAATGCAACAATACAGGCAGACAAAATACTGGACAACACCACCAGAGAGACTCTCAGCAGGCGAATATTCACCCCCATATTCTGTGCATATGACTCTCCCATCTGGTATGCGCTTAAGGGCTTGGCCATAAAAAATACTGCTGCAAAAGTAACTGCCACAACTTCTGCCATGACAGCCACATGATCCCATGTAATACCCGAAAAACTTCCTCTTGACCAGTTATGCAGATTCACAATATCCGCATCATTGGCAAAAGTGATGACCAGTTCGGTTATTGCCGAACATATATAGCCAATCATAACTCCGCTGACCACCAGCATGGACATATTATTTACTTTGCGGGACATCAGAAGCACAAATCCCATGGAAATCATTGCCCCTGTAAACGCTGCGATAATCAAAGCCGCGGAACTGACCCTTACGGACTGTTCCATCAAAAAAACCATAACTAGCGCGACAACCATTTTTGCCCCGGAAGAAATCCCAAGTACAAAAGGGCCGGCAATCGGATTGTGAAAAAAGGTCTGCAGGAGATAACCTGCCAGTGCCAGTGCTCCTCCCAGAATCATTGCAGCCATCGCTCTCGGCATTCTGATATCCCGCACAATTCTGTCATTGCTGATTTCACGTCCGCCGAGAGACGCCAGGATATCCTGCGGGGATATGGATACGGTTCCGATACAGACATTTAATATCACAAATACCAGCACACCAATTCCCAACAGAAGAAACACTGCTATATATCTGATTTTTCTATGATGCATATCAATCACCCAGCCTTTATCGTAATCGGAAGAGATAAGTCATTTCCTCTTCATCTTTTCCCTGAAGCATAGCATGAATGTCTTTGGTCAGGTATCCGACAGACATGGACTGCTGGTACATATCATTGGTGGTGCACCAGACGTTTCCTTCCTTCACGGCTTTAAAATCCTGTAAGACTTCACATTTATCCACCAATTCATCCACAGAGCTGACACCACCATCTATGGAACTGTTGTAGATGATATAATCTGCATCTTTCGCTCCATCATAAAATTCTTCTATCTGCATGTTCAAGGTCGAGCGAGCCGATTCCGGATCCCCGATATTTTCAAATATGTATTTTCCGCCGGCCAGTTCTATCATCTTTGGAATATAATCAGAACTCTGACGCACCTGTATGAGTCCATTGGATGTTACGAAAAAGAAAGCCACTGTCTTATCTGTTTTCTCGTCTGCTGTTACTTTATCCAGAATAGCCACCTGCTCATTAAATGCTTTCTCTGCTTCTTCTTCCTTCCCTACCAATGCTCCAAAGAACTTAATCCATTCCACTCTGCCAAGAGGATGGGATTCATAGCTGGAATACTCTGTCATCACCGGAATTCCAAAATCATTTAACATTTCAATCACTTCCGGCGAATGGGAAATCATCATGTTTTCAATGGCAAGGGAACAATTTTCAGATACAATCAGTTCGTAATCCGGCTTATTATATTTTCCTGCATACAAAATATTGCCATCTTCCATTGCCTTTTTGGCCGATTCAATATACCAGCCATCTTCCTTCTGCCCGGAAAGACGAATTGTATCCAGTGCATCCAGTTTATCGAACATATCCATCACAGAAGATGCCACCAGATAAAGATTTTTAATCGGCTGTTTCATAATAATCACGTCTTCATCCAGATGGTCCGGCACCGCTTTTCCTTCCGGTATCACAAGGATCTGCGTTCCATCCTTAATTGACAGCATCTTGTATCCGCCCTCATAACAATCTACCGAAAAGTTTTTGGCATATTTAAGCTCCATACTGCTTTCATATCCAAGTTCACTTCCGCTCTCCACCTGTGCAGTATTATTTTCTACAGAAGCAGAAGAAGGACTGCCACAGCTACACAGCCCCAGCAGTCCTGCAAAAAATAAGCAGCATAAAATTGTTATCTTTTTTCTTCCTCTCATTTTACTTATCCTCTTCTACAGCCTGAATGGTATCAGAATGGAAAGTAAGAGTATATTCTATTTCATGTGGTTTACTCATTGCCACCGTATCACCAACCACATCTATCGGCTCATCAAATACGGAAACAGGAATTTCAAATACTGAATCGCCCTCCGTATTTACCGGAAGATATTTCTCCTCATCCACTATCATATAATCGTAATTAGGGCTGTTCCATTGCAACGTTGCCGTCGCTTTTCCGCCTTCTACCGTAAGTTTCGCAGGAGATATAATTTCTGCTTTTCCGCTTCCACCTTCAAAAGTAAATTCAACCGTATAACTTCCATCTTCCGGTTTTTCCGAATCTGTCAAAGGCTGCGGATTGGAGACAACCACCTTGTGGTCATACCATGTTCCTTTCTTTCCGATTAATGCAAGTTCAAATTCTTTATCCAATGCCGGAACCGGTATATCAAACCCATAAACCTCCTCTGTCATTCCATCACTGTATGTAACAGAATCAACAGTTGGTTCCAAAAGCTCTGCGCCTTCTTTTTGTGCATCTTCTGCAAGGCCCGGATACAGATTTACAATATTTTTCGAGCCGAGCGAAACATGAATGGTCATCTTTCCGTTTTCTACAGTCAGTGTTCCTTTTCCGTCACATGCCTCACTTACATGAAACATCGAGTTATCCGTATCAAACTCTGCTGTATACACACCATCCGGAAGTGCTGCTTCTGCAGCACTTTCCGTCTCCGGTATTTGTGTATCCTTAACAGGCTCCTGATCTGTTCCATTAGAACATCCGCCTAACAGACTGCATGTCAGCATCAATGTGCTGATCATCACCATTATTTTCTTTTTCATATATCTGCCATACCTTTCCTATTATCCCTGGATCCGGTCGCTTATTTCATTGCATCTGCAGTATGGTTTACATAAATCTGCTGAATGTCCCCAATGCATCCAAGACCGTAAATCTGTGTATCCACACTTTCAAATTTGCCGGATGCCTGGAACTGACTAATCCAGGAATCCTCATCCGCTCCGGCCATATCATTGTTGGCATGATCTCCGGCCACTACCATTAATGGGCGAAGAATGACCTTTTTATAACCTGCTTTTTCTACAGCATCAATCACTGCTTCGCAGGATGTTTCCTCCGGCTCACCTTCTACCGTTCCGATAAAGACATTATCATATCCAAGATCACCCATCTGTGTCTGCATCTGACTGTAAGTCACCTTTGCGGCATGGGATGTTCCGTGTCCCATGAATACAAATGCCGTTCCATCTTCTTTGGCTGCATCAAGGCTCTCATATCCGGCCTTTTTTACTGCCTCACCTGTAAGAATTTCAGCAACTGCTTTCTTATCTTCGTTAATAACTGTTGCATCTTCACCAACTTCTCCAAGCAATGGCTCTGCAACCTTTACGGATTCAAACTTATCCTTATATGCCTCAACGGTTTCAAACATTTCATCATATTCGGCTCCATGCATCAAATGAGTCGGCTGGATAACCAGATTCTTTACTCCGTTTTCAACAGCTCTCTCCATTGCCTGATCCATATTATCAATACACTCGCCATCTCTTGCCTGCACGTGATTGATAATAATCTGCGCTGTAAAAGCTCTTCTTACAGACCAGTCAGGATAAGCTTCCTGCAGTGCATCCTCAATTCCTTTCACGTCAGCAACACGGCTGTCATTAAAAGAGGTACCAAAGCTTACTACAAGAATTTCATTCTCGCCAATTTCATCCTGATTTCTTGCATCATCTTTTGAAGCATCACCGGTATCTCTTCCAAAATAATCCGGATCCGCATTCTCTCCCGCTACCAGTTCTTTCTGTGCATCTGTCAGGGCATCCCAGGCTGCTTTTGCATCCGCACACTGCTTGTCTGTCTCATCGGTTCTCTCCTGTACATAAATTGCATCAATCATTGCTGCCACTTCATCGGCAGCCTTCTGATCTGCATCTTCTGTCACATCGGCAGCTTCTGATTCGCTGCTTGTTTCCACAGTGTCTGTCTTTGTGTCTGCTTTGTCTCCACATGCTGTCATACAAGCTGCTGCCATTACTGTTGCCATGAATAATGCTACTACTTTCTTTTTCATTTTTCCCTCATTTCTGCAGTTTCCTGCTGTGTTATTTTTGAAATATGTATCACTGCAAAAACGAGTTTAAAACCAAAACAAATAAAACCCTTTTCCTTGTGACAGGTAAAGGGTTTCCACGCAAAATAAAACTGTATCCTACAGTTTTTACGTACAACCAGTTACTCGTGGTTTGAAACAATCGTTTCCGTACAGTTCTCAGGCAGGTCTCCCGGCTTATAGATCGTTGCATCCGCCGCCTTCCCGGTTTCCCAGTGACATATTGGCTTCAGCTCCCTAATTACGGTGACGAGTTCGTACAGGATTTGCACCTGTTTCCCTTTTCACCGGAGCCAATCATCATGCATGATTGCTCCGACACCTGATTACTACATATTCAATTCAACTAAATATAACATATTTCTACAATTTACTCAATCACAGATTTTCAACTTTCTTCTCTTCTTCCCGGATAAACATCAGGAAAAAGCCAATTGACAGGAGCGCAACAGATGCCCAGATTGTATGTATTCCACCCATTTGAATCAGACGGCTTCCCAAGCCTGCTCCGAGAGCAAACAGAAAGATAATGCTGAAGTAATGGAAAGATTTATATAATATTTTCTTATTTTTTGTCCGTCCATAAGTGCATAAGTCTTCCACACCACTTCGAATATTACCGATACACATCGTGCTTGCGAAAGCATATCCTTTTACTTTCCGGAATGCCTGAACCTGCATGGCACAGGAGAAAGAAACCAGAGAATTGGCCAGAAGATTCCACTTTTCAGAGAAAAAGCCAACCAGCACAAGTAACCCCATTTCTATGATCAAAACAAGTTGACGCCAGTGGACTTTTCTAGCGTTTTTGTACTTTTGCCGAATCAGTTCTGCCGTAGCAACACCCAGAGAAAAAAATATAAGCGGCACCAGATAATGCAGAGCTGCATAAAATTTGCCTTCAAAAACATACCGGCTTAATAAGACAATATTTCCTGTCTGTGCATTGGCGAATACCTCTCCCCGGACAATATAGCTATAAGAATCCTGAAGTCCGCCGGATACAGACAGTAAAGCAGCCGTCAAAAAAGACTCTGACATTTGTCTGTTGGTATTGCATGTTTTCATAACTGCTTTCTCCATCGAGTTATTCCTTTTTCTTGTAATTTAAACCGAAAGATATTATACTGAGCCTGACGAAATATGTAAAAGCTATTTTTGATATAGCTGCCATAAGCAATTGATATGTCAAAAAGGAGTTGTGATTTATGAATGTAAATTTTGAATACTATAAAATTTTTTATTATGTGGCAAAATATTGCAATTTTACGAAAGCAGCACATGCCCTTGGGAATAGCCAGCCTAATGTGACAAGAGCCATGAATTGTCTGGAACAGCAACTGCATTGTACCTTGTTTGTGCGTACCAACCGTGGAATTCAACTCACCCCGGAAGGAGAAAAACTTAATCTCCATGTTTCAGCCGCTATGTCCCAACTTTTTGCAGCAGAAGAAGAACTATCCGACAGTTCCAATCTTTCTCACGGAAGTATTTCAATCGGTGCCAGTGAAACCGCATTAAATATCTATCTTCTGGATAAATTGCGAGCCTTTCATATGCGTTATCCCGGAATTCGGCTGAAGATATATAATCACTCTACGCCTCAGGCAATCGACGCCGTTAAAAACGGAACAACAGATTTTGCAATTGTAACAACCCCTGCGAAAACAGAACCTCCATTAAAACAGGTCGTTCTTCTTCCGTTTCAGGAAATCCTTATAGGCGGAAAGACTTTTACTGCTCTTGGAAGTCAGCAGCTTTCTCTTGAAGAACTCAAAGACTATCCTCTTATCTGTCTGGGACAGGAAACAATGACTTTCCGGTTTTATAACCGACTCTTTCTCTCCCATGGTCTCGAATTGAAACCGGATACGGAAGCTGCAACCTCCGATCAGATATTGCCACTGGTAAAATGCGAACTTGGTCTTGCCTTCATACCCGAACCGATGGCCGCGGAAGCCATTCAGAGACAGGAAATTGTCCAAATATCATTACGCGAAGAAATTCCAAACCGGAATATCTGTATGGTATATGATTCCCACCGCCCACTAAATGCTGCAGCAAGGCAATTAAAGATGTTTATTTTGGAAAATGCTTCCATCATCAGCCAGGTAACAGCAGAATGAAATATCATATTATTATGTCTGCTATATCAATAATAGTTTTTACATATTGCAATGCTATTAGTATAATCTCTTCTGGCAAAAAAGTCTAAAAGGAGAGGAGCATGGCTATGAGACATTTTATAACTCCCACGGATTTTACAGATAAAGAGACACAAATGGTTCTGGATTTGGCAGAACGAATAGCAGCAAATCCAGCGAAGTATTCCCATGTGGCAGAGGGGAAGAAACTTGCCACACTATTCTATGAACCAAGTACCAGAACACGTCTTTCCTTTGAGTCAGCAATGCTGAGTCTTGGAGGCACAACACTTGGATTTTCAGGCGCTGACCAGTCCAGTGCCACCAAAGGAGAAACCGTTGCAGATACTGCAAGAGTTGTCAGTTGTTATGCTGATATTATTGCCATGCGGCATCCAAAGGAAGGCGCACCTCTTTGTGCTTCCATGTTTTCCCGTGTCCCGGTTATCAATGCAGGGGATGGCGGACATAGCCATCCTACCCAGACCCTGATTGATTTAATGACCATTCGTCAACGAAAAAAGCGGCTGGATCATCTTACCATCGGGTTCTGTGGCGATCTGAAGTTCGGACGAACAGTTCATTCCCTTGTAAACAGCCTTGTACGTTATCCGGACAACCGGTTCTATTTTATTTCCCCGGAAGAACTGCGCATTCCGGACTATCTGATTGAGGACACTTTAATTCCTGCCGGCTCACGCTACATGGAAGTAACCTGTCTGGAAGATACGCTTCCGAAACTGAATGTCCTTTATATGACACGGGTTCAAAAAGAACGATTCTTTAACGAAGATGATTATCTTCGTCTAAAAGGGATCTATACGTTGACGGCTGATAAATTGCAGCTTGCATCTGCTGATATGCCGGTACTGCATCCTCTTCCACGCGTTGATGAAATTGCTATGGATGTGGACCAGGATAGCAGAGCCGCCTACTTTGACCAGGTGCAAAACGGTGTCTATATTCGCATGGCTTTAATTATGATGTTATTGGGATTAGCCGAGCCACAGACATAAGCTGCAAAACAGCGACATCTGTCTGTGGTGGTTGTGAACAATTTGGTTTAAAGCATCTTCTGCTCTTTAAAACACTCAAATATATAGCTTGGATTTTCCTCTTCTTCTGCCACTCGCTTAATCAATCTTTTATACACTTTTCCTATATCCCAATAAGACGGAATCGCATAACGACACTCAGCAACATTGTCAAACATTCCTTCTTCAATACACGCATCCTCAATAAAATCTTCACTGACCCGTTCTATATTATCACAATGATAAACATCCGCCAGATCCAATATTTTTCCGATCCGTTTCTCCCCAAGCTTATTCACAACCGTCACACGCGTATTCTTTGTTTTTCTTGAAATATATTCGATCAAGCTGCATGTGTAAAACAAATTATTATCTTCCTGTGATTCTCGTCCAATCATATTCATCCTTCCACCTTTTCGTATCCCCTAAAAGTCAAACATGTGAGTGCACGCTCTGTGCTGTATTTCTTCCCTGTCGAATCTCCGGGTATTGTACCGGTTGATAACCCCCATGATATACTGTCATCATTGCCATGTTTTCACCTTCTTCGCCTGAATAATCCAAGGTGCGATTGTTGCACCTTATACCTACTTTACTTTTACCATAAAAACGGTAAACAAACAATGCCCTGTCAACATATTGATTGGCTTGTTTTTGAAAATCTGTATATTCATTTCATTGAACTCAGGATATCTGCATAACTAACCAACGTTACATTTCCCATTTCTTCTGCTTTCTCAATACAGCCTGTTGTAAAACCGGATTTTGAAAACAGATAATAGTGTACCTTCGTGTATCGAAACAATCTGCTTCGTCCTATCAGTATTTCAAGAACATTTAAATCCAGCTTTTCATTTTTCCACTTACATTCTGCAAATAAAGCCGATTGATTATCCTGTTCTCCCATAATGTCTATTTCCGCTTGACATTTCTGTATCGGATCATTCCCCCACCAACGGCCAAGAGAAACAAATTCTATAGGTACATTTCCTGCAAGCAGTTGTTTCCACAGATACTGTTTGCAAATTTCTTCAAAGATACTTCCCATGTAATTCGATAACTCCGATTCTATACGCTTATATACTAAATCCGCTGCCCCTCTGACAATCAAAGAATTATTATCCATTACAAAACGATACCAGAAGCAAAACATATGATCTTCTATGGAATATATTGTTTTTTTTGATTCTTTCTCTCCATATGGAGTCTCCCTTTTTACAATACCAAGATTTATCAGATTTTTAAGATAATTGGAACACACATTTGTGACTTCTCCTACCTTTGAAGAAATCTCAGACATTCGCGAATGTCCGGTAGCGATTGCTTCGATAATTGCATTGTAAATGGAAGGCTCACGAACCTCTTGCTTCAAAAGATTCACTGGTTCTTCATACAAGAATGATGTCGGATTCAAATACGTATTTTTTATATTTTCCTCCACACTAAGCTTATCATTCATCTGAAAAAGATACTGCGGTGTACCTCCCGCAATGCCGTATATCAATGCTTTATCTTCATCTAATAAATTCTTCATGCATCTGCAGCTTTCTTCAAAATCGAACGGCAAAATCTTCATCTGCGCTGTTCGTCTTCCATAAAGAGGTGCTTTGTATGCAAGTACGTGGTCTTCCATATATGACATCGAGGATCCACACAAGATAAGCATCAATTTTGAGGTGTCTTTATATTTATCTATCAGGAGCTGTAATGTAGATGCTAGGCTTTTCGAGGCCCGCGCCACATACGGATATTCGTCAATCGCAAGAATAATTCTTTCATTTTCCGCTAACTGAAATGTATACTCCAAAGCAGCCTGGAATGTAGGGAAGGATGTTTCCGTCGAAATTCCACTGCTACATTCAATAATTTCTTTGCTGAGGTTCTCAAGGTTCTGCTTCTCATTACTCTCAATACCCATATAGTAAATGGATTTCTTCCCCTCAATAAATTTCTTAATCAACTCCGTTTTACCAACACGGCGCCTGCCATATATTACTGCGAACTCAAACTTGTCTGACTTGTATAGCTTTTCCAATGAATTTAATTCTCTATCTCTTCCTACAAACATAATGATTCCTCCGTTTCCCCATAATAACTATAATTCCTCTTTACATTTTAGTCAAGTAAAAATGACTAAATCGTAGTTGAGTAAATACTATGTAGGAGTTATTTAAAATTCATCGGTTATAATAAATTCATTTATGATATTCTTCCACTCTTCATCTCAAAAACCTGTTCCGCTATATTCATCGTAGATTTTCTATGCGACACAAGTACGACCGTCTTATAATTGCATTCATCATGCAAAGACTTCAAAATAATTCCTTCATTCAGAGCATCCAGATTGCTGGTAGGCTCATCCAAAAGCAGAAACGGCGCATCATGTAAAAACGCACGGGCAATTCCGATTCGCTGTTTTTCACCACCGGATAAAGTGTCGCCCAGTTCTCCGACTTCGGTATCATATCCCTTCGGCAGGCTCATGATAAAATCATGGATGGAAGCTTTCTTCGCTGCTTCTATAATCTCATCCCTCCCTGCTCCCGGTTTTCCAATGGCAATATTATTTGCAATGGAATCATGAAACAAGTGTGTTTCCTGCGTTACATAACTCTCCATATTGCGAAGCTTCTTTGTTTGGATTGTCTTTATATTTTCTCCCGAAATACGCACGGTTCCCTTATTCGGATCCCAGAAGCGCATCAGAAGTTTAAGAAGCGTTGATTTGCCGGAGCCGCTGGCGCCATGGATACCGACAATCTTTCCCGCCTCCAGTTTCATGGAAAAATCCGCTAAAATCGTCTCGCTCTCATAAGCAAAAGTAACCTGCTCCGTCTCCGCTCCGGTAAAATCCGATGTGGCAGAATTTCCGTCATCCGCAATTTCTTCTACTGCCGGCTGTTCCTCCAAAAGCCGTAACACACGTTCTCCACTGGCAAGTGTCTGGTTCAGATTGTTGGAGAGGTTTGAAAGCGCAATGACCGGTCCAAAGGAACCCATCATGGAAATCACAACCAGCAGCAACTCCTCAAAAGTTGCATTTCCACTCTGCATCCGGAAAATCATATAAAACAATACAAGAAAAGAAAACAAAAGCACCATCAGATTGGTCAGTCCTCTCTGCTCCCCCTCCAGCTTACTGAGTCCTTCCAGCCCCCGCAGGGAATCCAGCACAAAACTATTCAGATTGCCAAATGCATTCCGAAACTTCATGCCCGTTTCTGCGCCTGCCCTGCCTTTGAGAAGCGGAATCACAACACCAACCACAAGATAACCGCACATTGCAATCAACCCCGCTCCGGCATCAAAATGCCCAATAAAAAGAACCATAATCAACGACGTAAAAAATGCAATCGCAATCGGAGAAATCGTGTGTGCATAAAATACTTCCAACAGTTCAATATCGGAAGTGATAATGGAAATCAGGTTTCCCTTTTGACGTCCTTCCAATTTTGCCGGACAAAGCCTGCGCAGTGCTGCAAATACTTTATGACGAATGATTGCCAACAACTTAAACGCAATAAAATGATTGCAGTACTGCTCGATATAATGGAAAATTCCCCGACTGACCGCTAACAATAAAAGCACAACAAATACAGGGCGCAATCCAAGGATTCCATATCCGGTAAGTATGGTCAGGAAAATGGCACAAAGATAACCGATCACCCCAAAGAAAATAGCTGCACACATAACCGGAAGCAATGGTTTCACAAGAACAATCAACTGCTTCATGATCAAAAATCCACTGCGTCTTTCGCGTTTTTCCATAGTATTTATCTGTTCCCGCATGCGCTCACTCCCTTCCATTTCGTATCTTTTCCTGTGAAACCATACTGTTCCAGCCGACTCTGATAACTATATAATTTATGATAAACGCCTTCCCGCTCCATCAGGGATTCATGATTTCCCTGTTCCTCAATCTGTCCATCTTGTAACAGATAAATCTGATCCGCTTTCATAACATTTGCAAGCCGGTGGGAAATTAAAATTACCGTTTTCTTCTCTGCCAATTCGTGAATCACCTTCATAATCAATTCTTCACTTTCCACATCGATATTTGAAGTTGCCTCATCAAAGATATACATGGGTGTATCATGCAAAAGTGCTCTTGCAATGGCAAGTCTCTGACACTGTCCACCGGAAAAATTGCTCCCCTTCTCCTGTATCTTTGTATTTAGTCCTTCCTGTGTCTTTAAAAATCCCTCCAGATTTACTTTCCGAAGCACGTTCCATAATTCTTCTACTGTGGCATCGGATTTTGCCATGCGCAGATTTTCTTCCACCGTCCCCTGAAAAAGATAGCTGTTATGAGTTACCAGTGTCACATGTGACGTGAGGCTCTGCTCTCTGATTTCATCAAGTGACACTCCATTGATGGTGACCATTCCCCGGTATCCTCTGTTTCTTCCCATCAGGATTCCCGCTATTGTACTTTTTCCACACCCGGAAGTGCCCACCAGCGCTGTGAAGCTTCCTGCCGGGAATTCCATACTTATCCCTTTAAGAATTTCACGATTTTCCTCGTAAGAAAAATGTATATTTTCCAATTGTGCCGCTGTCTGTTCTCCTATGATTTCACCGGACTTTTCTTCCTGCTCCGGAATATCCAGCAAAGCAAAAATCTTGTCACTTGCCGCCATTCCATTCATTGCAATATGAAAAAAAGAGCCCAGTAAACGCAGTGGAATAAAAAATTCCGATGCCAGAAGCACAATCGTAAGCGTACCTGCAAATCCTACATTTCCTCTTCCGTATTCTGTCATGGCAACAATCATTCCAACCGCTGCACCACCATAGGCAATTACATCCATGACACTGGTTGAGTTCAACTGCATGATCAGAACCTTCATGGTAATGCTTCGAAAACGTGCGGATTCCTCATCCATTTCCTTTGCCTTCTGTTCATCTGCCTGATAAATTTTAAGAGTGGTCAGACCTTGCAGATTTTCCAGGAAACTGTCTCCCAGATTGGTATAGATCCCCCAGTATTTATTCAGCAATTTCTTTGCAAATTTCTGAACTGCCACGATAGAAACCGGAATCAGCGGTACGCAGATTAACAGAATCACGCTTGCTCTCCGGTTTACAAAAGATAAAATCATGAATAACGTAACCGGAGCAAGCAAACTGTAAAAAAGCTGCGGAAGATACCGTCCAAAATAAGTTTCCAACTGTTCCACTCCTTCCGTGGCAAGCTGCACAATCTCAGAAGTGGATGTCTGTTCTCTGTAAGATGTCCCAAGCTTCAACAGCTTCTCATATATCTTTTCCCGAAGAATCCGTTTTACATCTACGCCGGCTGCATAGGATGCCCGCACTGCCATCCGGTCGCAAAAGTATCGAAGCAGCATTGCACCTGCCAGTATAAATGCAGCACCGTAAATCTCTTTGCTTCCTGCTGTTCCCCGGAGAGTTTCTTCCAAAAGCCCTGCCACCGTAAAAATCACTGTAATCTGCGCCAGCAAAGCAATCCACTGCCACAGCACATTGTAAACAATATATTTTTTTGCATGAGACAGAAGTCCCACTAAACGTTTTTTTATCATCTCCCCTGTTCCTATTCTTCCATTACTTTTTCCGTTTTTAAAGTTCTGACGCCAAACAGAAAATATAAAACATGACACAGCCAGACCAACACCAGCACAACCCTCGCAACCGGCACACGGCTCATCATGCAAAATCCGAATCCCATAAGAATTGTAACCATTACCATGATTCTCACCTTCGTCCGCACTGTCATGGAACGATTTCTCACGTAAGATTCCAGATTGTTCTGATACAATTTGGTTCCCAAAAACCACTGATGCAAACGCCTGGAGCTTTTCGCAAAACAAAACAGTGTCAGCATCAAAAACGGAAATGTAGGCAGAAACGGAAGTACCGCTCCTGCTGCTCCTATCCCCAGACTTAAAAAGCCAAAAATAATCCAAATCAGTTTCATATTGCCTCCCGATTACTTTTTTCTTTTATAGCCGGTTCCCATCGCTGCAATTAGCAGCACAAATGCAATACAGCCACAGAGTTTGTGCAGATGCAAAAACAGCATATGGTCTGTCAGAAACCCTGAAATAAATGTAACTACCATGCAAATGGTTGCTATCCATGAAAAAATCTTATGTTTGTTCATATAAATCTCCCTTCGATGTAATTTATGGCTTACTTTCGTTAGAGTACACTAACCGTTGGGTAAAAGTCAATCACATATTTAAAATAACAGACAGGGAATTACTGGATATTTAATTTATTGATTTATTGTTTTTTGACATAGAAAAAGCGCCAAGATAACTGACGCCATTTCTATTTTTCTGTAAGATTTTCATTTCTAAAGATTTTTAAATCGACCTACCTGCATCTCCATATCGGTGGAAATACGCTTGTTTTTGTCCGTAGCTTCCTGAATATCTGTCATTGCAGAAACTAATTCAGATGCATCCACTGCAACACTGGTAACAGCCTTTGTACTTTCCTCAACAGCAGTTGTAATATCATGAATACCAGAATCCATTGTCTGCATAGTGCCGGTGATTTGACCGGAAGCCTGTGCAAAATCGGATAAAATTTCATTCATCCGTCCTGAATCCTGCTGATATTGTTTTGCCAGATTAACGGCCGCATCATAATCCTTCATTACATTGCTGTCGATAAATCCCAACATTTCATCTGCATTTTGGGCAAGTTTTTCTACCGCACTAATCACAGAACCGCTAATTGTCTGAATATTATTGGCAGTTTCCCGACTGTTATCCGCCAACACCCGAATTTCATCTGCCACAACAGCAAATCCCTTTCCTGCTTCACCGGCCCGCGCTGCTTCAATCGAAGCATTCAGTGCCAGCAAATTGGTCTGACCTGCAATATTTAAAATGTCCTCCGTTAACCGATTGATTTGTTCCACATTCCGGCTTTCTTTGACAGACTCCTGTAAAACACTGCTGATTTCCTGAAAAATATTGATTGTTTCATTCTTGCCTTCAATAATGGATTCACTCATACTTCCGGCACGCTTGTTAATCTCATTGGCTGATTCCACCTCCGAATTTGCTTCATCGCTCATCGCCTGCAATTTTGAAAGAATGGAGGTACTGCCATCGGCAAGTTGCTGAAGAGTCGCCGAAATCTCTTCCATGCTTGCAGATAATTCTTCTGTGGCCGAAGATACATTGGATACATTCTGGTTGGAAAGATCAATCCGGCTTGTAACATGTTCAATAGAATCCACCATCACATCAGCATCTTTTTTCATTTTATTCATATAATCTTGAAGTACGGTAATAAAATGATTGATTCCTGTTGCCATCTGTCCTATTTCATCATCGGTATGTACGCTGATTCTGGCTGTAAGATCTCCTTTATCATTTTCAATTCCGGTCACAATATCCTCTAATTCAACACTGGCTTTCTTAGCCGGTTTAACAATCATTCGAACCGCAATCAGCATCGTTATGATTGTGCTGACGATAGCCAATATTACTAAAACAATATTAAATATGTAAGTTCCTTCAATCTTAACTTCACTCTTGTTAAAAATATATTCAATCTTCTCTGTAAGCTCCGTATCAATTTGACCGCCTTCTACAGCTTCTTCATATTCCGCCACACAGGAAGATAAAGTTTTGTTATAAGAGTCAATTGTCGATAAGGCCGCAACATTTAATATGCACATAATCAGGGTAATGCATCCCATTATCGCCATGATAAAAATTAGTTTTCTCGCAATACTTTTCTTTTTTTCATTCATAGTAACATCCTCCTTTTCCTGGTGAGTATCTTCCAATCACTACATTTAGTTTTTACGGTTCCATCCATTCACAGTTACGAGGTCAGAATCATATTCTTACGGTCTCTGCCGCAAATAGTTTGGTCTGTCCTAAATGGCTTCATTATACCATAATATGACAATTTATTCCAATGTTTTTTCTTGATACTCCCATCCTCTTCCTCAAGAGTACCTTTTGACACCCAAATTCTATCAAAAAAACAGCTCTGAGGTTTACACCCCAGAGCCATTTCATATTGTCATGAAACTTTGTATCGTTATTTTTCCTTTAACATTTTCCCAAATCCGATTATCAGTAAAATACCGCTTATAATGCCACCGATAATCAATGTCAGAACAAATACGTTGGCATTTACGCAAGTCGTGCCGGCCCAGTCCGAAAAATTAGCTGACGCAATCGTCAACTGTCTCTTATTTTCAACAAATAATGCACATACATCATTGGAAAAAGCAATCCAGATACTTGTAATGATTAATGCAAATCCGGCTTTCATCCATCCGTTCACTTTTAAATATCGGATTATCAAAAACACCAACCATACTCCGCTCATCATAACGGATGCAGTAAGCAAGCCCCCCCGCATTCCTTCCACATCTCCGGAATGATTACAGACTTCAAATATTGTAAGATACAACCATGCCGTATCCCACAGCATTGTAACAAGCGCCTTTTTATCTGCCAGTATTACCGGAAGCTTTAGCTGTCTGATCACAATTGGGAAAAATACTACGGATAACCCAAAAACAGTCGGAACAGACCATAAAATAAATTCTCCGCCTCCATTCATGCGATCAACAAAAAACATGATCAGTAACAGGGCTGCAATCCCAATGATAATACTTCGCACCAGTTTATTGTGACTTGATGTCAACGGAACGACCGTCAATGCTCCTACCAACAGCATGGAAGCTGCCAAAACCCAAAATGCTCCAAATCCACCGCCACTGCCTGCTGAAACCAAAAAGGTAATAATGATGGGAACCATCAATAACAGTGCAATTATCACTCCCGCTTTATAAGCAGCATTCTTTTCTTTTTTTACATGCCGCTCCAGCACACCGGTAGATTCCTTTTGAATCATTGTATCGATTGTAGTGTCCTGCAATTCTTTATATGTTTTCTGGCATTTTGCGCATGATTTCAAATGTTCTTCAACCAACTGTTTGCTGGCAGAATTACATGCGTCATCATAATACAGCGGAAGTAAATCCTGTACAATATCACATTCGTCATAATTATTCTTATCCATTTTTCTCCATCCTTTCCTGAATTTTTATTCTGGCCCTATGATAAGTAACCCTTGCCCAGTTTTCAGTTTTTCCAAAAATGCATCCGATCTGTGCAAATGACAGTTCGCCAAACACTCTTAACTGAAATACTTCTTTGTAGGGTTCCTGCAGTTCATGTAGAATCCGATGTATTTGAAGGGCACTGTCCTCATCCGCCACCTTTGCTTCAATATCAACAGATGCCTCTGTCTCTTCTATATTTTCATCAAATCCCTGTAGTTTTTTATTCTTGCGAAATTCATCCATTGCCAGATGCTTTGCTATTCCGCACAACCATGACATCTCACTGGATCTTCCTTCAAATTTTTTCTTTGAAGTCATTGCTTTAAAAAACGTATTTTGCGTTACCTCTTCAGCCAATGATTGATTCTTTATGATTGTCATCACATACGAATATACCTGCAGATAATATGTATGGTATAATTTCTCATAATCCAGAACTGCTCACCTCCTTCTTCATAGGTTAGTCGGAGAATCCTAAGTTTCGTTACAAATATTTGCAAAAATTTTTATATTTACCGTTTCTTGCACAAGTTCTCCATCTCAGCCTTATACTTCATAAGTCTGAGCACATACTCAGGCATGGTTCGCTTTCCTGCCTCCCAATCCTGCACTGTACGATAAGGGATCCCATAATACTCGCTAAATTCTCTGCGATTCATGCCCGTTGCTTCTCTTAATTCTTTGATTTCTTTTTGCGCATCCATATATTACCTCTTGACATTTTACCTATAATACTATATTCTTATTGCAGAAGAAACGAAGTTTACTACCGTACAACATTTATTGTTCAAGCGGCCTGCTCGTTTCTTTTTTTGTTCTCACAAAATCATAAAGATATAACTTTCCATCTTCATCACACCGAACCAACATACGAGTGGTAAAAATATTATATTTCTCAAGCTTTCCTCGTTCATCATAAACCGGCAAACCAAACCTTGTATCATATCTATACCAACCATATTTTGCTTTTCTTTTGTGCTTGCCATTATAATCTGGAAATTCTGCCTTATTTCGTGCTATCTGAACTAAATCGCCTATAGAAGAAACCATATTGGCTTTTGCTTTCTTATTGGCACCCTTTAATCCTTTTGTATCCATAGAATGACTAAATTCATCAGGAAAATCTGTACCTATAAAAATCTTTTCAGCCGTCTCAGCTATTTCAAAATATTCTCCAATATACTCTTTAAGATATTCCTCAACCTGATTCCAATTAATATCATTTCTTGATTTAAATCGAAGATCATTTATCAATACAACTTTGCTTCCATCTAAATCCGTAATAACATTTATATTCTTATCCATGATATACCCCCACGTATCGCATTGCGTTAATATTGGTAGTATATCCTTTTACACGCATTGTGTCAACCTTTCAAAAAGATTCCAATTGGATTCGATACAATGCGCTAAAAAGCCACAAAATAATTGGAGCTGTTAAATCATCACTTTACAGCTCCATGTTCTCCACAAATCCATCCAGTATCTCCTGGTTATCACTGAACTTACAGTTTTTGCTGTTCTCTATCACCGCCGTCCTGTAATTTTCTACCTGTGTACTACTCTCTTCCACTCCCTGATTCGCTGCCCGTTGCCATGTGACATAGTTCACATAATCCTCATAACCATCCACAACTTCCCAATATTTATCAAATATCTCATCATGAAGGTGGTTCAAGGTCAGCGTTTCCCTTAGGCCTCCAAAATTCCGGTTATAATAATCATAATCGCACCGTTCAATAGATTCCGCCTGATTATAATGATCCTGATTATAGTCCACAATCATTTCTACCGAAATTTTAATCATGGTATAAAATAGCATTCCAAAGTATAAAACCAATACTGATTTCCACACAATACCTATGATTGGATTCTTCTGTTTCATTCTTCCCATGCCCTCCGTTTCATCAGTGTAGCTGTCAGTTCTTCATACACAGAGCTTGCCGGATGATCATCTTTTAAAATTGTATCTATCTCTTCCTCTGTCATACCCAGATAATACTGCCAGAAAGTTTTAATCTCTGCGCAATAATTGTTATAGATATCTTCATTCATCGGATCTAACTCGTCATACAGTCCCAAATCCAAATGACAGACATCTGCACCACGTTTTAGAATCGACTCCAGACAATAACTGTCTTCCTGCTTTTCCTCATTATCCATGCCGGCAAACTCCAACTTGCGGTTGACAAAAGAATCATAATCATACACCATAAGTGCCGCCTGACTGTATGCGTAATCGTCCTGACTGAACAAATCATATTTATCCATGTACGCATAAAGCTCTTCAAAACGCCCTTGCTCATACAACATCTCCTTCGTACTCTGGATTTCTCCGGCGCGGCTGCTCCTATGCACGTTCCTGCTGATTTCCAGTACCATAGACACACACCATACGCCAATAAGCATCACCACGCAGAGACACCCCATAATAAGTGCCAGACGCCCTATTGCACGGTTCAGCACATACGGGGACGTTTTTCTCTTCGCTTCTTTTCTTGCCCGCTCATACGCAAGCTCTGCTTCTGTACGCTGCGCCATCCACAATTTTCCGACAAGATTTTCTGTTCCGCAATACGGACAGATTAATTCTCTGGTGCGATAATTGCCTCCACAATTTTTACATATCATTTTATCTACCCCCTTCCTTACTCACTTTCCTGGAATCGTCCACTCTGCCACAGACGGTCTGCCACCATTTGTGCCTGCTCCTTATACCAGGATCCTTCCACATCCTCTTCACCCTGCAACGCGATCCAGGGTTCAACCTCCTCTTCCGTAACAAGAAAATGGGTTTCAAATGCCTGCATCACCTGCTCTTTTGCATACTCCACAACTGCCTGCTCCCCGTATAAATAACCCTTCTCTCCCATTTGATCCAATTGATACAGACTGCGGCAAAGACTGTTGATATTTATTTCCAGACTATATGCAATACCATCCCGTGATTTCTCATAATCCATAACATACTTAAAGTAATTCTCCTCATCCCCCACATAGGATAATCCATAATCCATCCATTCCATGGCATCCTTTGTCTTCTGATACTTTCCAAAGGTATTTCCTTTAAGCTTATATTTATCCATATATTTCACTACAGCATCATAATCTCCATCCTGATAATAACCTTCCAGCTTTTCAAGATTCTTTTGCTGTCTGGAAAGTGCAACCCCTGACTGAATTCTGGTGACTGCAAAGATACCAACAATCAACAATAACACCAGCGCCCCCACAATCAACGCCAATCTGCTCAGAGAATGATTGACTTTCCTGACTCTGTCCTCTTGCATAGTCTTATCCAGCTGATCTATTTTTTCATGAATTTCACGTATTTCATTTTCATGCTGTGCCTTTGCCACAGCCTCATTCTCTGTCCCACAATATGGACAAATCAGAGCGCCCGGCTCTAACTCTGCTCCACAGTTTATGCAATTCATAAAAAACTTCCTCCCGCGCACCCTGCTATTCGCATTTGACATAAAAACAGAATAACATACTAATGAAAACTTCAGGAAAAATTCTTGTAAAACCTTGTAATTATAGCGGTATCTAAAAATAAATCCTATTCTTGCATATTTTCCCTTAAAGCACACATAATATTAAGGGAAATTTCACTTGACGCATTGGCTTTTCCCTTATTTTATGCTACTATTTAAGGGAATAATTGGAGGTGAAGGTAATGCGAACTTTTAATTACTCTGAAATCAAGCATCAAAAATGGGATTCAGACATTCTTAGTTTAATTGCTGCAATTTATAAAGAAGCTGGTAAGCAGGAAATGTCCCTGAAGCAACGTCCGGAAGAATTAGAAAAATTGGTTGAAATTGCTAAGGTGCAAAGCACCGAGGCTTCCAATGCCATTGAAGGTATTGTTACAACAAGCACTCGTGTCAAACAGCTTGTTGAAGAAAAAACAACACCTAAGAATCGTGATGAGCAAGAAATTGCAGGCTATCGTGATGTGCTTAACACTATTCACGAGAGTTTTGACGCTATTCCAATTACCCAAAACTATATCCTGCAACTTCATAAAATATTGTATAGCCACATGAATAATCCTATGGCCGGCAGAACAAAAAGTGTACAGAACTATATTAGCGCTACCTATCCTGATGGTCATGTAGAAACTCTGTTTACACCACTCGCTCCATACGATACTCCACAGGCTTTGGATAAAATATGTGAGGAATATAATCGTGTTATTGGAAATATGGAAGTTGAACCTCTGATTGTAATTCCAATCTTCATTCATGATTTTCTTTGCATCCATCCATTCAACGATGGGAATGGACGAATGAGTCGTTTGCTTACGACACTTTTGTTATACAGAAACGGCTTTTACATTGGCAAGTATATTTCACTGGAAGCTAAGATTGCTAAAAACAAGGACTTGTACTACGACGCACTTGGGCAGGCACAAATCGGCTGGCATGAAGGAACGGAAGATGTAGTCCCATTTATTAAATATCTACTTGGCACCATTCTTGCAGCATACAAGGACTTTGAGGAACGTTTTGAGCTTGTGGAAACAAAGCTACCGGCTCTCGAAACAGTCAGACGAGCAACCTTAAACAAAATAGGCCGCTTCACAAAGCAAGATATCCGAGAGCTCTGCCCTTCGTTCAGCATAAGTTCGATAGAAGGTGCACTGCGTAAGCTGGTTGCTTCAGGTGAACTAAAACGTGAAGGTTCAGGAAAAAACATTTGCTATTTCAGAATAAAATAATTCCCTTAAAGATTATGCTTTTCCCTTAAAACATCACGTCATTTAAGGGGAAAGCACCTATAATTAAGGTCATACATCTGCTAATTTTGCAGGTGCTTTTCTGTTGCTCAAATTTAGGAAGTCTTGCCTTTAATCTCTCCCACCAGTTCATGCACCGTTGTACACGGACACATCTCTGATGGTTTCATTTTTCCTTCTCTGATACACTGCTCCAGCTTCTGCTGTGCTATCTGAATTGCCTTCTCCTCGTCACCTACTTTGCAGAGCTTGCCATACATCTGCTCATCAGCTTTGGAATACTTCTGTCCGGTTTTAGTTTCATATACTCGTCCAAAATCTGAGCAGCATGTCCACGAATCTTGGATTACTGGCATAGACCCGAAATAAGCATACATCCATATTTCAAAACATGGATTGGACCAGCCCACCTGTATTCCTTTACTCTCTGCCTCTGCAATAATTTCATCAAATCCCTGCACTTGATCTCTATCAAACACAATCCACGGAATTCGATACTGTGCATCATAAGCCGTGAGTTCAAGACATCTATCAATCATGGTGCGAGTCTTTGTCTCTACCACCTTTATTACAAGCTTATTTCTCACATCCTCTGGCAAAGCCTGATGAAGCCCGGTGAAGAAACAACGCTCCGTAGCTTCTGTATCCGTCACAATCAAGTAGTAGCCTAATTCCGGCAACTTGAATTGCTTTCTCTGCTCTCTTGTCTTTCTGTTACCTGTTCTATCTTTTTTCGCCATACTTTTTCGCCTCGCTAATTGACTGTGAATATGCTTGCAATCGTTTCAGCTGCTGTTCATCATTTCTTTTTAAAATGTCGATACTCTTTAATTCAGGAATCGCACCGTACTTTCCAATCAGGTAATTCTTCTCGTAGTTTTCATCCTTACGGATATGGGAACCATCCTCATCCACAAAATCAGCCAATGAATAAAGTGTAGAAACTCCTCGATCATCTTTTTCTACAAACCAGATTTCATCACGGCGCAATAATTGATTAGACAACTGCCATGTATCGTGAGTTGTAAATACAATCTGAGCATGATTGGTATTAATTTCCGGATTTAAAAATGTAAGTAGAAAATTCCTTACAAGCAGCGGATGCAGACGAGCATTTAATTCATCAATAAAGAATACACTACCCTTCTCCAACACGTCCTGTAATTCCGGATATAATGCAAACATCTTTAAGGTTCCGGCAGACTC
>JAQXZD010000092.1 GCA_029227035.1 Lachnospiraceae bacterium | reverse complement strand
ATACTATTGCAGTATTGGTTATATGTAGCATATATAAGTTTCATAGCATTTTTGTCCTTTCATCGTTTTTACAGATAAGCCGGTTGTATTGATAAATTGTTGTGTGTCCTAGAATTATCCTTTAGAACGTGAAACACATGTGGCGTACTTAATCAATAAAGGAATTGAGCCTATTCTGATAAAGGAGAGGGTAGGACACAAGGATATCCGTATCACATTAAATACTTACGGACACTTATATCCGAACCAACAAAGAAAAGTAGCGGATATGCTGGATTTTGAAAAAGAAAAAAGCCCTAACAGCGGCAACTGCTAGGACTTGTGATAACAGGAAAAACTCTGTTACCTATGTAATCACAGCATAAGTATAACAGAGGTTCTTCCGTGTGACAACGAGATTTTAGAAAACGGAGGACTTTATGGAAGAAAAGAAAACAGAACTGAAAATGATTAAAATGTCAGAAGTACAGTCGCAGGAGATAGAATGGCTTTGGTATCCATTCATCCCTTATGGCAAGCTGACAATCGTACAAGGTGATCCGGGAGATGGGAAGACAACCTTGATATTAAATATTGCAGCCAAGTTATCCAAAGGAGAGGGATTAGATGATGCTATGAAGCTGACGGAATCAATGAACATTATTTATCAGACTGCCGAGGATGGTCTTGCGGATACTGTAAAACCAAGGCTTGAAAAAGCAGGTGCAGATTGTGAGCGGATAGTGGTAATTGATGAAAGGGACAAGTCTCTTTCTATGGCAGATGAAAGGCTGGAAGAAGCTATTATTCAGACCGGAGCGAGGATGCTGATTTTAGACCCGATACAAGCTTACTTGGGTGGTGGCATGGATATGAACAGAGCAAATGAAGCAAGGGATATGACGAAGCGTTTAGGAGCTTTGGCAGAGAAATACAAATGTGCCATTATCCTTATCGGTCATATGAATAAGGCATCCGGTAATAAGGCGGCTTATAGGGGCATGGGGTCCATTGATTTCTTTGCGGTAGCAAGGAGCGTGTTGCTAGTCGGCAGAGTGGAAGGAGAACCGAATATACGAGCTGTTGTTCAGATAAAAAATAATCTGGCACAGTTCGGACACCCGAAAGCTTTTGAACTGTCAGAGAACGGTTTTAAGTGGCTTGGTGATTATGAAATTACAGCAGATGAAGTGCTTGGCGGTATTGCACCAAAAGCAAATAAATTGGAACAAGCAAAACAATTGCTTCGGGAATTGGCAGAAACAAACAACGCTATGCAGAGCAATGAGATTTTCAGTCTAGCAGACGAACAGGGCATATCGAAGCGGACACTGGAAAATGCGAAGAAAGAGTTGGGTGTCCGGGCGAAGCGCATAAACAACACATGGTATTGGGAACTGGATAAAATCAGACAGTGACGGAGAAAGGTAACAGCGCAACAATGCAGGGTATTAGAATTTTGCAGTCTTGGAATTGCGTTCTTGAAGATTGTAAGGTTGCAAAGATTATAGACATTGCAATGTTGCGCTGTTGGGAGAAAGCGGTACAGTGTAGAGCGGCGGCAGAAAGGTGGCGAAAAGCCGCCCCGTCCGTTAGGACGGTATGCTGTCCAACGGACAGCTTGTCCCCGGCAGGGCGCAAAGGCACTTTTGATAGAGCGTAGCCTGTCGAAAGTGCTTTTGCGTTACTTTCGCAGAAAGTAACAAAGGCTATGCGCCGTATCCGGCGCTCATTACCCGATAGGGAGAAAGGGAAATTGATTGAAGCGGACTATCAGCGTTATGACAGGGAAAGGCTCTGTCAACCATAACAGCAGAAAATTCCACGCAAAGAACACTGACCCGGAGCGGAGTTGTCTGAATGTGGAATACTGCAATGAAAATATCAAAGATGTATACCACGAATTATTTGATGAAGCACTCGCCCGATACAATGAGAAGCAGACCAGAAGTGACCGCATAATTGATGATTACTATGAGAAAATCTGTTCCGGCAAACAGGAGAAGCCATTCCATGAGATTATTTTGCAGATAGGCAACAAGGACGATATGGGGGCAAAGACAGAGGACGGACAGCTTGCGGCAAAAATACTTGATGAATATATGCAGGACTTCGGGCGGCGCAATCCTACATTAAGGGTGTTTTCGGCGCATCTCCACATGGACGAAGCCACGCCTCATCTGCATATAGATTTTATACCCTATACGACTGGAAGCAAGCGGGGGCTTGAAACAAGGGTGTCACTAAAAAAGGCACTTGCGGAACTTGGATTTAAGGGCGGCACAAGGAGCGAAACGGAACGCAATCAGTGGGTGGCGGCAGAGAAAGAACGTCTTGCGGAGATTATGTTACAGCATGGCATTGAGTGGGAGAAAAAGGGAACACATGAAAAGCATTTATCTGTTTTAGATTTTGAGAAGCAGGAGCGGCAGAAAGAGGTTGCGGAACTGGAACAGACAATTTCCGGCAGTAAAGAGGAATTATCCGATATTCTTCATCAGCAGATAGCGGCAGGACAGGAAACGGAACAGATACGGAAAGAGGGCGAAGCGATCCGGCAGGAAGTATCGGAACTTACCGCAACAAATCATCTGCTGAAAGAGCAGAAGGAAACGCTGGCAGAGGATAAAGAAAAGCTGTTATCCGAAAATGAAAAGTTGGAGAAACAGCAGAAAAAGTTACAGCAGGAACTTAATAAAATGGTACAGTCAAAGGAAGTCATGGAGCGCAATATTCACGCCTATGATGAAGATGTGAAATGGCAGTTGGCAGAACCGGGCACATTGATGAGTGCAAAGAATTATCGGGATAAAAAGGCACTTCCACTTGTGGAGAAATTGAAAGAAGTCATTAAAAATCTGACTATCAAGTGCGTACAGCTTACGGAGCAGGGAAAGAAGCTGACCGCCAAAATGGACGGACAACAAAAGCAGATTAGCCGCTTGACGGACAAGGTCATGGAGCAGAGTGACACCATAGACCGATTGCAGGAAAAAGCGTCTGATTTGGGGCGTTTGGAGCGTCATTTCGGTAGGGAACAGGTACAGTCGATTGTAGAGCAGTCAAAAGCATTAGAACAGGCAGAAAGGGCAAAGAAACGCCTGAAACGTGCCTTTGAAATGAACCGATAGGAAAGTGAGGATTGATTTGATATGACGGATATGGAAAAGAAAGTTATGATACGGCTGTGCGCTAAAATCGTAGCAGATACAGACCTTTACGAAACGGACAAAGAAGTACAAAATCTAATAGACTGGGTATGCCTGTCTGAACAGATAAAAGAAAACAATAATACAATCCGCAATCTGACCGGGGAATATAAGAAGATAGAGCCGGATTGCCGGGAGGGAGTGCGGGCGCAGTTGGAACGCATGAAAGAACTATGCAAAGAGCGGAATAGTCTTTATGAAAAACAGAACGATTTGAAAGGAAAGAAACAAAAGCTTGAGAAGTCGTTGGAATGATAAGAAATGTGGGGCATGGCGGTTGCTATGCCTATATTTCTTGTAGCAAATCGTGTGAGAAAATGTTATACTTAGGATAATAAAATAGAAATTTGTAGTAGGAGGGAAAGGAATTGTATGAATGAAACTTTCAAAGGAAAAGGCTTTGGCATGAAAGAGTGGACGGTTACTGATGAATGTCTTGTTTTTAAAGGTGAGAATATCCCTTATAAAAGTTTAGCTTATTTCAATTTGGTCACAACGCCAACTACATCATTAACAAATGGAGTAATCAGTGCTTCGTATGATGGTAAAGCATTGACATTATCTTTTGCATATAATCAAAAGGAAAAGGCTCATGAAGTCGTAGAGTTTGTTCAAGAAAAAATTAATAGGGCAAATGGAATCGAAAAAGATTATAGATATCTGTTGACATCTAAAACAGGTTCAAAATTAGAAGTTTATGATGATTACATTGTTTTATATTTTATGCCCGTTGGAAGTTTATTGGCAAATATTGCTCGTGGTGGTAATACGGGGGGAAAAAGAATAAATATAGCAGATATAACATCTATTCAATTTAAGGAACCATCTGGTATTGCCGTAGGATTTATACAATTTTCATATCCTGGAAGTATAGACAGAAAAGATGGGGTCACAGGTGCTGTTAATGATGAAAATAGTATAGTTGTGGATAATAATAATTTGACAAAGGCAAAAGAAGTTGTACAGTATCTTGAAGAAAGAAGAAGCAGTTTACGGACAATTAATCAGGTACAACCCATTTCTTCTGCGGATGAAATAGCTAAATTCAAAAAATTATTGGCTGATGGTGTTATATCGCAAGAAGAATTTGACGCAAAGAAAAAGCAATTATTAGGCTTGTAAATTTTTGAAGGGGTTAATATGGGAAAATTTAATTCAAAAACCACAAAATATATTCTAAATACAGGAAGAGGAACTTTGCATTATTATAATACACAAAGTTGTCCCAGTTCTAAAAGTTTTAATGAGAATGATTCGAATTTAAAATTTTATGATACTGAGGACGAGGTAATCCGAGATAATCAGAGCCATTTTAAAAAATGCAAAAGGTGTTTCAAAGGGAAATAATGATTTCTTTCATCAGATTTTTTGCAGAAACGAAAAGGTAGCCGTCTTTACTCAAATACGGTTTATGTTGCGAAACTGGGGTAATTACATATTTCCTTATTGATGTAATAATTACATGGTGCTAGCACCATGTAGATAAATCGGTTAATGAAAAAAGCGGTGTGGTGCCAAAACGGTGCCAAAAAATTTCGCAAATAGAAATACGCCACACAAAAACAACGATTTTATGCTGTTTTTTACAATATAAAGCATAGAAAATACCACAAAAAACGCTATTCAAATACCGTGAGGGTGGACGTACAGTAGGATCTGGACGTGTTGCTACAATTATCGAGTAATTAAATATTATTCAGTAAATTCAAGGCTTCCGAGAGTTTTCGGGAGCCTTTTTACAACTTTAGAATATAAAAAACGCTGCAGCGGTGCCAAAACGGTGCCAAAAACAAAAACTCCGAAGAATTTTGCAATTCTGCGGAGTGATTAAATATCAAAAGTATATCTACCGGAAGAAAAACTTTGACATATCCGGTGTATGGTGTTAATATAATTATAGAAAGAGTGCTACCGATAGACGGTTAGTCCGAATAAATGAATAGACAAAAATGCCGCTTCAGTTTACCAGACGTGGGCGGCTATTTTTGTGTCTTATTATTGCTTCCTATTGCGTATCCAAGTCCAAAAGCTGTCAAGCATAAGCTGATAACAGCAATCAGACCTTCAAGCGTCAACATTGGCATCCCCTCCTTTAGCAAGATTTCCGTCAGACAAGCTGGGGATTTCTATGTAAACTGAGGGTCACAGTCCCTCTGCTGAAGGACTAACCGCCTACCGTAAGGGTAGCACTCCTGTGCTTGATTATAACAAGCTATAAATGGAGAATCAATCCCTATTTTTAATTTCTTACCAATCTTTAATCTGTTTTACTTGCTCTGCCCGTTCGGGATCTCTGTGATACTGTAGTTTGAATTGTATCGTTTCAACCACTTCTTTCCTTGCTTCATCATCCAACGGATAAAAGGAAGTCAAAAGATTATCCACATCCGGCATACTATTTTTGCCGAATATGTACATAAGTGGATAGAGAGAGTTTTTAAGTAGGTTTTGACTCTGCTGGCATCCAAGGCTCCATTCAATCCATCTGGGAGAGTGGCATATATTTCTTCTTCGGTAATAGCTCCAGAGAAAGGACTTGCAGAGCATATTTCATTCACATCAATATCTAAAGCATTGGCAAGTCGGAGAGCAAAGTCAAAGCGGATATTGGCATTTTTTTGAATAATCGTGTATAACGTGGTGGCACTGTTAAGTGGAAAATTAAATGAATATCTGCACCAGACAGACGAGGTATGTTATCAGACGATAGAATGGTTGGTAGAGCAGATGAAAGTAAAACAGGGAGTGACGGAGCAGTTGAAGTCAGAGAATCAAATGCAGTGGGTTGGCATGATGAATAATATCCGGCATTGTGCGGAAGAAGCGGTGTTGAGCGATATAGTATATGCATAATAGTGTGGTATTGGATCAAAAGTAAGAAATGTTGGAGCAGTTATTTGTCTCAAGAAAATATTTTGTGGGCAGAAAGCTTATGCAAAGAAATTAATCCTAAATCAGAAAGTATTTTGCTAAAACTTAGTAGGTATACATTTGGGATGGGAGATTTAATTGTAAGAAGTAACAGCTTTTACTGTAATTTACATCATGATATGGAAGATATGGCTGGTGTGGTTGAAGTACGTAATGGTTTGGGGCAGATAATGGAATATTTGATCCCTATTGTATATTGTAGGAACTGTAATGTATATTATATTCTTGATGAAACATATTTGGAACTAAAGAAAAAAGGTGTTATTATGTGTCAAATATTATCGTATAGAGAATATCAAAATGCTGGAAACACGGAAATTGAACCATGGAAATGGAACGTAATTTCACCTTTGAGAAAGTGGGGATATACAGTAAGCCAAGTGGAAGGATATAGCGACAGGCAAAGACAGGCAATACTTGAGGATATTGTAGATTATGGTGGCATGAGTAAGGACAAAGTTCTTTCGTATCTTGATTTTTTTATTAAGCTAAATCAGAGTAAAGGGAATCTGGCATTAGAAAAATGGAAGGCTGATAGAGCGTACATTGCTGCTTATAAGATAGGAACCGCAAAAAAAATTAAAATTGGGAAAATAACGGTTATTGATTATAGAAATGTTTAAACTAAGACGATTAAGAGTATGTCATTAGAGCAAAACTGCAAAATAACGTTTGATTTTATACAAATGAAAAATCTATGTTGTGGTTCTAGAAATTTTCAAAACCTCAAATATGAGAGCATATTGGGAATAATATAGATAAAAAAGTGTCTGAAATACACTAAAAAGCAATAGGATTTTATATCCAACGAAGCGTGAAGGTGCACGTATCAACTCTTGGGAGTTTTCCCGGAAGCCTTTTGTGTACAATGTCCTATTTACATTTGATGAAATTCTGCCGATAAAACGACTATAGTATATGGAATGGATTCTATAGATTATCGTAAGTTCAGGGAGGAACAAGTTATGACGCAATCAATTAATGGAAGTGGGGCAGGCATTTGTATCACAACCGGTAATAGTGGCACAAAGTTGTCCGGAGGCTTCACGAAATCAAAAACCAAAAAGACACTGAAATATAATTCGAAGGAAATATCTTCGCAATTATTGCGCGCGCGCAAGTCTCAAAATGCATCCATGGTAGTATCCAGAGCAAAAAATAAAGTCAGTACCCTCAAGCGATGTCTGGGTACAGGCCAATACAATGATAACGAAGTAAGAATTGCATTGGCACATGCCAATAAAATGGTAAAGGCTGCCCAGATGAAAGTGACCAATTTAAAAGAAGAAGAGCGGATGAAGAAAAGTCTGAAGCGTGATCATACCACCAAAGAAAGACAGCAGAAGAATGCGATAAAGCGGCGGGTAAGCCAGAAACAAAAAGACATTAAAATGAAAGCGCAGTTAGATGAAATGCAGCAAGTGATGAAAGAAAAGAACCTGCGGCAGGAAATTCTTACTAAAAGGCGTTTACATAGAGATTCGGAACGAAATTCGGTCAGTGAAGCGGACATGGAATATTTGAAAAATAAAATGGATGAACGGAATAACTGCTATGTGGATACAAGCGGAGTTATGGTGGAATTCAGTGCACAGGCTGTTCAGGTAGAACTTAGCGAACATGCCGTGCAGCTTGCCAAGGAGCAACTGGGAGCAGATACCGGTGTGCAAATGACTGCAGTTACAGGTGGAGACGTGTCTGTTGGTACAAATGTAAATATGATGATATAAGAAAAATGCGAATTACTTGCAAAAGTGTTGACATTCTGCTTAAACAATGTTAATTTAATATGCGAGTGATTCGCATTTTGTATGGAGAGTTCTATGGCAAAACAATATAAAACCAAGGGAAAAGAAATATTATATGCATTTTTTCAAGCATTGGGAGGCAAAAGATTTTGCGCGAAAGATATTATAGATTATCTGGAGGCAAAGGAACTTTCCATGAATCAGGCAACAGTATACCGGAATCTGGAAAAGTTGTGTGCAGAAGGAATTTTAATCAAGTCCAAGCAGCCCAATGATGAGCACTGTTATTATCAGTATGTGGGAGAGAACAGTCATTGTCAGGAGCATTTGCATTTGCAATGTAAAAAATGCGGAAAGATTATTCATCTGGAGAATCCAGGCATGAATATATTCTTTCAGGAAGTGCAGCAAAAGTATGGTTTTTTGTTGGAGCCGATGGAATCGGTTCTGGTAGGGGTATGCGCTGAGTGTAATCAGTAATACGGAAAGAGAGGTGTGTGAAATGAAGAAAAACGGTAAAATCGTAAGTCTTCTGTTGGCATTGCTTATGGTAGTTTGTATGCTTTTTTCCGTAGCCTTCATCTCATGTAATGCACACCATGATTGCAGCGGAGAAGCCTGTCCAATCTGCGAACACTTACATATGGCAGTTAACGCTTTACAGAGAATCGTTCCCGTAGAAGTGGCTGTGTATGCCACAATTTTTATGTGTGTTCT
Source organism: Lachnospiraceae bacterium (assembly GCA_029227035.1). Lineage (GTDB taxonomy): Bacteria > Bacillota > Clostridia > Lachnospirales > Lachnospiraceae > Roseburia. Next base: position 4,249 of record JAQXZD010000092.1, on the reverse strand, counting down.
TGCACAGGGATGTATGGCGTTAGTTTCAAACGATATCGCGGGAAATTCCCCAATAAAACTAAAAGTGAAAATGTTGAATTGACCTAATCTCTAAATCATTTTAGTAAAATAAAAATTTGAATGGGAGATTAAATCAATGAGAAAAAATAGAATATGGTGTTTTTTAATGGCTCTTCTGGTGTGCATAGGGGCATTGTCGGCATGCGGAAAAAACGCAACTGCGGACAGCAGCGGCACAGATGACAAGATCAAGGTGGTCTGTACCATTTTTCCGGAGTATGACTGGGTAAGGGAAATTATCGGAGAAAAGGCAGAGGAATATGATATCACCCTGCTTTTGGATGATGGAGTGGACCTTCACAATTATCAGCCGACAACAGAAGATATGGCGAAGATATCAACCTGCGATTTGTTTATTTATGTGGGCGGAGAATCGGATGAATGGGTAGAGGATGCGCTTGCAGAGGCAACCAATAAAGATATGCAGGTGGTCAATCTGTTGGACAGTCTGGGAGAATCGGTTAAGGAAGAAGAACTGGTGGAAGGCATGGAAGGCGAGGACGAGGAAGAGGAGAATGAAGAAGAGGAAGGCCCGGAATATGATGAGCATGTCTGGCTTTCTCTGAAAAATGCAGAAATTCTTGTAGGTACAGTGAAAGATTCTCTTTGCACAATTGACAGTGAATATGCACAGGTGTATACGAAGAATGCGGAGGAATATGTAGGAAAATTAGAAACACTTGATGCACAATATACAGATACGGTGAAGGATGCAGAGGTAAAAACAGTATTATTTGGTGACAGATTTCCGTTCCGTTATCTGGTGGATGACTACGGGCTTGATTATTATGCCGCGTTTGTAGGATGCAGCGCAGAAACAGAAGCCAGTTTTGAGACCATCACCTTTCTTGCAGGAAAGGCAGATGAACTCGGACTAAATCATATATGCGTTATCGAAAGCTCCGACAAAAAAATAGCGGAAACAGTGATTCAGAATACGACGGACAAGAAGCAGGACATTCTGGTATTGGATTCCATGCAGTCAACGACAGCAGAGGATATTGCAAACGGAACTACTTATCTGGGAATTATGGAAAAAAATCTTGAAGTGCTGAAGACTGCGGTTCATTAACAAGTGGAAGGGAGATATCTGAATATGCTTCAGGTCAAAGATTTGTCGATTGGATATGAAGGAAAGACAGTAGCGGAAAATATCAATTTTAAAGTGAATTCCGGAGATTATCTGTGTATTGTGGGAGAGAACGGAGCGGGAAAAAGTACCTTGGTCAAAACGCTGCTTCGTCTGCAAAAACCCATATCCGGAAGCATCATCTTTGAGGAAGACGGAATCGGATATCTTCCCCAGCAGACGATTGTGCAGAAGGATTTTCCGGCATCCGTATGGGAAATTGTTTTGTCGGGCAATTTGCCGCATCTTGGTATCAAACCCTTTTATACGGCAGAGGAAAAGCAAAGGGCAAGGGAAAGCATGAATCGTATGGACATATGGGAGCTTCGCAGGAAATGTTACAGAAATCTGTCCGGCGGACAGCAGCAGCGGGTGCTTCTTGCCAGAGCCTTATGTGCATCCGATAAAATACTATTTTTGGATGAGCCGGTAAGCGGTCTGGATCCGAAGGTGACGGCAGATTTTTACGAGCTGACGAGAGAGCTTAATCAATCGGGGATTACCGTTATTATGGTGTCGCATGATTTGCAGACCGTACTCAATTTATCAAGTCATATTCTTCACATAGGAAAGGAAGAAATTTTCTATGGGAAAACGGCGGACTATCTGAAAAGCGGTATGGCAAAAAATTTCATATATGAGAGTTCCTGGGAGGAGGATAAATAAATGCAGGACATCCTGGAAAATCTACAATATTATTTACAATTTCCATTTGTACGCTATGCGATTGTGGTGGGCATGCTAATCGCATTGTGCTCATCACTTCTGGGCGTGACGTTGGTTCTGAAAAGATATTCCTTTATCGGGGACGGCCTGTCGCATGTGGCGTTTGGCGCCATGGCAGTGGCATCGGTCTTTCAACTTGCAGATGCAACTGTACTGACATTGCCGGTAACGGTTATCACGGCAATTCTGCTTCTTCGAACCGGACAGAACGCAAAGATAAAGGGAGATGCCGCCATTGCAATGCTTTCCGTAGGAGTACTTGCCATAGGGTATCTTCTGATGAATGTTTTCTCCACCTCCTCGAATGTGACGGGGGATGTGTGCAGCACCCTGTTCGGCTCAACCTCCATCCTTACGCTTACGGAGTCGGAGGTGCGGTTGTGCGTACTGCTATCGGCGGTTATCCTGGTTCTGTTTGTCGTATTCTATAATCGGATATTTGCAGTGACTTTTGACGAAAACTTTGTGACGGCAACGGGAAAATCGGCGAACAGGTACAATTTGCTGGTGGCGGTTATGATCGCAGTGGTTATTGTACTGGGAATGAATCTGGTGGGCTCGCTTTTGATATCGGCGCTGATTATTTTTCCGGCGTTGTCGGCAATGAGTATCCTGCAGAGCTTTAAGAGCGTTGTGATTTGTTCGGCGGTAATTTCTGTTGTCTGTGCGTTTGCAGGCATTATCCTATCCATTCTGGCATCAACCCCGGTGGGAGCAACGATTGTTGCCTGCGATATGGTGGGCTTTTTCATTTGCTGTCTCATAAGAAAGATTATGCAGGCATAGCAGGTATTGAATTGACAGCCTCGCTCAAGTGTGATATTTTAATTCATATTAACTTGTATCTTGGGGTGCTGCTTAAGCAGAAGAGAGGAGGCAAAAGATGAGTTCATTTTATACACCGGAAGAAGTTATGGAATTAAATATGCATAGCAGTCAGAAGAAAGTGAACCGATCATTGGGGAAAATGATATTGCTGGGCATTATGGCAGGAATGTTTATTGCGCTGGGTGGAGCTGCAAGCAACACCGCAGTATACGGCATAGAAAATACAGGTCTGGCAAGAGCGGTGGCAGGATTGATTTTTCCGGCAGGACTGATTATGACCGTCTTTTTGGGCGGGGAGCTGTTCACCGGAAATTGTCTGATTGCAATGAGCGTGTGTGCAAAGCGCGTCACCTTTGGCAAAATGATGCGTAATCTGGCAGTGGTATATTTCAGCAATCTTATCGGAGCTTTGCTGGTGGATGTTTTGGTTTTTTACAGCGGAAATCTGGGATATTCAGACGGACTGCTGGGGGCATACACCATAAAAGTTGCCGTCGGAAAGACAGCGATAGAACCGTTGACGGGTGTGATATCCGGAATGTTGTGTAATATATTGGTATGCGTGGCAATTTTGATGGCAACCGCAGCGAAGGATGCCATTGGCAAAATCGGAGCGATTTTTGTTCCGATTGCAGCATTTGTTACCTGCGGTTTTGAACATTGCGTAGCAAACATGTACTATATTCCTCTGGGGATATTGGCAACAAAAAATGTGCAATATGTGGAAAAAGCCAAGGAAGTATATGGTATCACGAAAGCACAGCTTGACCAATTGACGGTCACGGGAAGTCTTGGCAATCTGATTCCTGTTACGATAGGAAATATTATAGGAGGAATGCTGGTTGTGGGAGGACTTTTTTTCTTTTCCTATAAATCCGAAGCCGGCAGGAAACCGGAGGAAACGACGGTGATTAAGCAGAGATGTGAGAAGCAGGCCGGTTAGTCTGCAGTTTTACAATAATAAAAGAATAATAATGTAGAAAGAGGCAGTGCTATTTGTGCAGTATACACAAATAGCACTGTTTCTTTTTGTGACAGGTTATGCGTTTAACCTTTGACTGTATGCGGGGCGTGTATTATGCTGAATATGAAGAAAGAACATAAATGTACGGAACAGGTGGTGAAAATATGGCGGAAAAGAGAATCACAATTGCAGACGTTGCAGAGGCAATCGGAGTGAGCACGGCCACAGTTTCCAATGTGATACATGGAAAGACGAGCAAAATATCGGATGAAACTGTAAAGCAGGTGCAGCAGAAATTGGAGGAAATGAATTATATTCCGAATATGGCGGGAATTCTTCTGGCGCAGAATAATTCAAAAATCATAGGAGTGGTCATCAATGATGATCCAAAATATGAAGGCAGGGTGCTGGAGGATGGATTTATCATGGCATCGCTGAATGCACTGTCGAAGGAATTAAATAAAAAAGGATATTTTCTTATGATTAAGACCACAAACCGATGCGAAGACATACCGGTTTTTGCCTCCATGTGGAACATGAAC
>JAQXZD010000091.1 GCA_029227035.1 Lachnospiraceae bacterium | reverse complement strand
TTACTATTAGAAGGGAAATGGGCCGGGATATTGACGGAGCCTGTGGACAGTTGAGAAAGAGATTTTTGGAAAGGTAGGTGATTGTCATGAAGACTTTTTCCATTACAGATATCGGAAAAAAGCGTAGTATGAATCAGGATTACGTTTATTCCATGGAGCAGCCGATTGGCAACCTGCCGAACCTTTTTATCGTAGCGGACGGCATGGGCGGACACAATGCAGGGGATTACGCATCCCGCTGTACGGTGGAGACCATTGAGCAGTTTGTGAAAGAAACAAATCTGAAAGAGCCTGCAGCGATTATGGAGGCTGCAATCCAAAAGGCCAATGCGGCTGTGATTGCAGAGTCCAATGCACACACAGAACTAAGGGGAATGGGTACTACAGTGGTGATGGCATCCATCTATGCAAATCACAAGATGGTTGTGGCCAATGTGGGAGACAGCAGACTGTATGTGGTAGATGAAGAAATGAAACAGATTACCAAAGATCATTCTCTGGTAGAAGAGATGGTTCGCATGGGCGAGATGGATAAAGCAAAGGCAAAGAATCACCCGAAGAAGAATTACATTACTCGGGCAGTAGGCGCTTCCGATGAGATAGAAGCAGATTTCTTTGAGGTTGAGCTAGAGCCGTCTGATATGGTGCTTATGTGTACCGATGGACTTACGAACATGGTGGAGGATATGGACATCCGGAACATCATGAAGGGACAGCGTGATGTGGCAGAGGCTGCAGAACGTCTGGTGGAGACTGCCAATGATCGGGGCGGTAGAGACAATGTCACTGTGATAGTCATTGAACCATTTGCGGATGAGGTGAAAGTATGTTAACAGAGGGAATGTATATAGCGGATCGTTATGAGATCGTAGGAAAAGTAGGAGCGGGCGGCATGTCCGATGTCTATAAGGCAAAGGATCATATTTTAGGACGCTTTGTGGCAATCAAAGTACTAAAACAGGAATTCAGCGAGGATGTGAATTTTGTCACGAAGTTCCGCACGGAGGCTCAGTCTGCAGCAGGCTTGGAGCATCCGAATATCGTAAATATCTATGATGTCGGCAGCGAGAACGGGATGCACTATATTGTTATGGAGTTTATTGAGGGAATTACCCTTAAGACTTACATTGAGAAAAAAGGCAGACTGACTTTTAAGGAAGCGGTCAGCATTGCCATTCAGGTGGCACGTGGTATTGAAGCGGCACACAATAAGCAGATTACCCACAGGGACATTAAGCCGCAGAACATTATCATTTCAACAGAGGGAAAAGTCAAAGTAACCGATTTTGGTATTGCAAAGGCAGCATCTTCCAATACCATCAGCTCGGATGTGATGGGCTCCGTACATTATTCTTCACCGGAGCAGGCGAGAAACGGTTTCGTGGACGGCAGAAGTGACATCTATTCGCTGGGTATTGTTATGTATGAGATGGTTACGGGACGTGTACCGTTTGACGGAGACACCACCGTGGCAGTTGCCATCCAGCATCTTCAGGAGGAGATGACACCGCCGAGCACTTACGCAAGTAATCTCCCAATCAGCATGGAAAAAATTATTTTAAAATGTACACAGAAGAATCCGGATCGCCGTTATCAGACGATTAGCGAGCTTCTTGCGGATCTTCGCAAGTCACTGGTCAGCCCGGATGAAGATTTTGTTGCCATTGCTCCGCTTGTGGATAATGGAAAGACAAAAGTAATCAGCGGAGAAGAATTAAAGCAGATTAAGGAACGTGGTGTTGAGGCACCGGTGCAGAAGGAGAACAGACAGCCGGAGCCGGAGCTCGAAGAGGAGGATGAAGACGAGGAAGAGACAGGTCTGAATCCAAAGATGGATAAAGCGGTCACCATTATGGGAATTGTTGTTGCCGCCATTATTCTGATTGTTATCGTTTATTTGATCGGAAGCTTTTTCGGTTTATTCCGTTTCAGCAGCAAGGGCAAGGATGCAACGGAAACGCAGACCGAGACGGAGACGCAGACCGAGTCTGAGTCAGAGACTGCCGTACAGGTAGTGGTTGAAAATGTATGCGGCAAGACACAGGAAGATGCACAGCAGGCATTGGAGACACAGGGATTGTATATGTTTGTCATTGCACAGCAGAAGTCTGACCAGCCGGCGGGAACGGTATTGGAACAGGATCCGGCAGGCGGAACTACAGTGGAGAAAGGTGCTACCGTCAACGTAATCATCGCCGGAGAAGAGAATGTGGACTATTCCCAGGGCGAGGATGAGAGCCAGGTTTCGGTTCCGTCTGTTGTAGGCAAGTTGGAAAAAGATGCTGCAAGTACTCTGACCAATGCTGGCTTTAAAGTAAGCAAGTCTTATGAGTACAGTGACAGTGTAGATGCCGGAAAGGTTATTTCCCAGAGTCCGTCCGGTGGAAACGCACCAAAGAATAGTACGGTGACGATTGTAATCAGTCAGGGAAAGAAGTCTGTGACGGTTCCGTCCGTAGTAGGCAAGAATGAAGAGGCAGCAGTGGATGCACTTCAGAAAGAGGGACTTGAGGTTACGGTGAAGGAGTCTTACAGTGATTCTGTGGAAGCCGGTAAAGTAATCTCCCAGAGCGTGGCGTCCGGTAAGATTGTACCGGCAGGAACCAAGGTTACCATTACGGTGAGTCTCGGACCGGAGAATAAGACTTATAGTTTCAACAAGTCATACACTGCCCCGGAAGGTGCTGTCAGCGCCACTTATTCCGTAGTGGGAAGCGATGGTGCAACCTACGATAATGCAACCAAGGATGTGGATGGAAGCCTGTCCATTTCCATTGATGAGATTGAGTGTGCGTCAGGTACGGTAAACATCACCTGGACCATCGAAATCATAGATGAGGATGGAGTAGTGTCCAATAGTACCACTAAGTCAGAGAAGCATAAGGTGGAATTTACAAGACAATAATATGCAGGGAAAGATTGTTAAGGGAATTTCCGGTTTCTACTATGTACACATAGCGGGAACCGGAATTTATGAATGTAAAGCAAAAGGAATTTTTCGGAAGCAGAAGGTCAAGCCACTTGTGGGAGACAATGTGGAGATATCCGTTCTTGACGAGGAGAAGAAGCTTGGCAATGTCGACCGGATTCTAGAACGAAAGAATGAATTGATTCGTCCGGCAGTGGCAAATGTGGATATGGCACTGGTTATTTTTGCAGCAGCAAAGCCGGAGCCGAATTTTAATCTTCTGGATCGTTTTTTATGTATGATGGAATACCAAAAGGTGCCGGTGACAATCTGCTTTAACAAGTGTGATCTGATATCTCTCGAGGAGAGGGAGAGGCTTAGAGACATCTATGAGCCGGCAGGATATGATATCCTTTTTACCTGTGCAAAGACAGGAGAGAATGTGCAGGCATTGAAAGAAAAGCTGACAGGAAAGACAACGACGGTGGCAGGACCGTCGGGAGTGGGCAAGTCTTCTCTTATCAATGAACTTCAAACGGATATTCAGATGCAGACCGGAGGAATCAGCGATAAAATTGAGAGGGGAAAGCATACCACCAGACATTCCCAGATTATACCGGTGCAGGAGAATACCTACATCATGGATACGCCCGGTTTCAGTTCCATGGATTTGCCGGGATTTGAGAAGGAGAAGCTTTGGACATGCTATCCGGAGTTTGTGGAATATGAACCTTCCTGCAGATTTATCGGTTGCAGTCATATCGGAGAGCCGGACTGCGGAGTGAAGGAAGCGTTGGAGGAAGGAAAAATCAGCCGGGTGCGGTATGACAATTACGTCCTTCTCTATGAGGAAATGAAGAATATGCGCAAATATTAGGAGGAACTTATGAACTGTTTATCACCATCTGTCTTATCTGCAGATTTTTCAAAACTGGGAGAACAGGTACGCCTGTTGGATGAGGCCGGAGCGGAGTATGTACATATCGACGTTATGGATGGAAGCTTTGTGCCGAGCATATCCTTCGGCTGTCCGGTGATTCGTTCCATCCGTCCATGTACCGAGCGGCTTTTTGATGTGCATCTGATGATTGAAGAACCGATTCGTTATATCCGGGAGTTTGCCGAAGCGGGAGCGGATATGATTACGGTACACGCAGAAAGCTGCAGACATCTGGACAGAACCCTGGAAGCGGTTCGTGAGCAGGGCGTTTTGGTGGGAGTTGCCCTGAATCCGGCAACACCGATTGAGACGATTCGTCATGTCCTGCCGAAGGTGGATATGGTACTGGTCATGACGGTTAATCCGGGATTTGGAGGACAGAAGCTGATTCCGTATACCATCGAAAAGGTACGGGAGCTTAAGCGGCTGGTGGAAAAGCTGGGGCTTAAGACGGATATTGAGGTGGACGGCGGCGTAAATCTTGACAATGCAAAACAACTGATGGAGGCAGGTGCCAACATTCTGGTTGCAGGCTCCGCGGTTTTCAAAGGGGACATCAGTGAAAACGTAAGCAGTTTTCTGGAAATATTGCATGAGAAGGGGGAAAAGAAGGGATGAGATATCTGATTGTATCGGGGGGAATGGCAACGGATGCGTTTGTGTCGGAAACAGTCAAAAACGGTGGATATGATGTGGTCATGGCGGTGGATTCCGGCATGGAATTTTTGCATCGGATTGGCGTTACGCCGGATATTATAGTCGGGGATCTGGATTCTGCTTCCTCGGAGACACTGGATTATTTCAGACAGAAGGAACAGATTGATATGTGCATTCTGAATCCGGAAAAAGATGATACGGACACGGAATTTGCAATCCGTGAAGCAATCCGCCGGGGCGCCAAAGAAATCTCCATTATCGCAGGTACGGGAACCAGACTGGATCATGTGCTTGGCAATGTTGCATTGCTTGGAATCGGTCTGGAGGAGAACGTGCAGATCTGCCTTATGGATGAGCATAACCGGATACGCATGATTGACAAGCCGGTGACTCTTCAGAAAGCAGAGCAGTACGGAAATTATATTTCTCTGCTTCCGTGGTCGGAAGAGGTGACAGGCGTGACGCTTACCGGTTTTAAGTATCTGTTGTCGGATTACACAATGAAAAAGTGCAGTTCGCTTGGAATCAGCAATGAGATTCTGGATGAGGAGGCAGAGGTTTGTCTGCGCTCCGGATATTTGCTGGTAATTGAGGCGAGGGATTGAGAAAGTAAAGAAAAGAATAGGCAAAAGCAGGTCGCAAGAGATGGCAGAAATGTCATCTCTTTTTTTACCCTGAAAATTCGAGGTGAAATACATGAAAAAATCGAGATTGCCATGAAAATATTATAAAAATCTAAAATTTATAAGTTCTTAGCTTGAATTTTCTCGGTAGGAGTGAGAGAGGGAGAATGGTAAAATTTAGACAATTCAAAAAGGAGGTTGAGAAATATGGCTAAAACAGGTGTGAAAAATCTCAGTAAAAAGAAAAACTGGGAAGGGAAAAAAATGTTTCTTTGTATTTTACCGTTTTTGATATTGTGTTTCCTGTTTTCCTATTTTCCGCTGCATGGGTGGATTTACTCACTGTATGATTATCGTGCACCACTCAAACTGTCGCAGTGTGAATTCGTCGGTTTGAAATGGTTCAAAACATTGTTTAGCAACAAGACGCAGGTGGCACAGTTGATTCAGGTTATGAAGAATACATTTGCAATGAGCCTTCTCGGAATTGCAACTTCATTCTTACCGGTGTTATTTGCGGTATTCCTGAATGAAATTAAGTGCAAGTGGTTCAAGAATCTGGTACAGACATTTACGACATTGCCGAATTTCATCAGTTGGACACTGGTATATTCCGTTGCGTTCTGTCTGTTTTCCAGCAGCGGTATGTTCAATACCGTATTACAGAATCTTGGCATTATATCCGAACCGCTCAAGATACTGGACAGTGGAGAACATGTATGGCTTCAGATGCTTCTCTGGAATACGTGGAAAGGTCTTGGATGGGGCGCAATCATGTATCTGGCGGCCATCGCTGGAATTGATCAGGAGCTCTATGATGCGGCAAAGGTAGACGGTGCCGGAAGATGGCAGATTATCAAGAACATTACCATTCCGTCCCTGATGCCAACGTACTTCGTAATGTTGATGCTTTCAGTTGCAAACTTCTTAAACAACGGTATGGATCAGTATTATGTGTTCCAGAATTCGTTCAATAAGCAGAGCATTCAGGTGTTGGATTTGTATGTATACAACATTGGTATGACGGGCAGGAGCTTATCGCTGGCAACGGCAATCGGTATCCTGAAGAGTCTGGTCAGTGTGACGTTACTGGCAATCGTCAATTTTGTATCAAAGAAAACCCGTGGCGAAAGCATTATGTAGAAAGGAGCATGGACAATGGATGCAATGGTAAAGAAAAAAAGAAAGCATGTAAGCGGCAAGGATCGCGCATTCAGTCTGGTAAACGGTCTGATATTTACGATTTTTACAATTATCTGTGTATATCCTTTTTATTATCTGATTATCAACACAATCAGTGCAAATGATCTGAGTGCAAACGGAATGGTTAATTTCCTTCCGCAGAAAATACACTTCCAGAATTACATAGAAGTGTTTAAGCTGAACGGACTGGGACGGGCAGCTCTGGTGTCTCTCGGAAGAACCGTAATCGGAACCATATGTACGGTTATGGCATCTGCGTTTCTGGGATATATGTTTTCGCAGCAGAAGATGTGGCACAGAAAACTCTGGTATCGCATGATGGTGATTACCATGTACTTCAATGCAGGTCTGATTCCGATGTTTATGACAATGAAGACACTGCATCTGACCAATACGTTCTGGGTATACATCATCCCGGCGATTGTACAGCCATTTAACATTATCATGGTAAAGACCTATGTGGAGTCCATTCCACCGGCATTGGAAGAGGCAGCTATGATAGACGGTGCGGGAATCCTGACCAGATTTTTCAAGGTAATTCTGCCGACCTGTAAGCCGATTCTGGCAACGGTTGCAATCTGGTCCGCAGTAGGACAGTGGAACTCGTTCCAGGATACCTTGATTTATATCACAGACCAGAAACTGTATTCACTGCAGTATCTGCTTTATACATATTTGAATCAGGCAAATTCTCTGGCAACAATGGTGAAGTCGAGCGGAAGTGTAGCAGCGATTGCCAATCTTGCGACACAGCAGACACCGACTTCCATACGTATGACGATTTCCGTTATCGTTGTATTACCGATATTGTTTGTTTACCCGATATTCCAGAGATATTTTGTAAAGGGAATCATGATTGGTTCTGTAAAAGGATAAGAAGAGGTTGCGGCTTCTTATAAATAAATTATATAATAAAAAAAGTTAGGAGGATTATGACTATGAAAAAAGGAATAATCAAAAGAGTACTTGGGGTAACTCTTGCAGCAACCATGGTTACATTACTGATGGCCGGTTGTGGCGATGACTCTTCTTCAAAAAAGGTAGATGGTGGTACGCAATCCGCCAGCTCATCCAAATATGAAGAGCCACTTACGATTGATGTGTTTGACAGTCAGGCAAACTTTCAGGGAATTCAGACCGGCTGGTTTGCAAAAATCGTAAAAGATAAGTTTAATATGGAACTTAATATTATTGCACCAAATGTGGCAGGTGGTGGAGATACCCTGTATCAGACACGTTCTGCAAACGGAAATCTGGGTGATCTGATTATTACAAATGCAGATAAGAGCCGTTTAAAGGATATGGTTTCAGCAGGACTGGTTCTTGATATTACCGATTATATGGCTGACTGTACTTATCTGCAGAAATATTCAGAAGCAATTGAGTCAACCAGTGCTTTAGCAGAACAGGAAGGAACATGGGCTGTTCCGAGTGAGATTTCAACATTGTCCCCAACAGAGCCATGTGAGGCATCGGATCCGACCAATGCAGCATCTATTCGTTGGGATTTATATGGACAGGTAGGATATCCGGAAATTGGGACACTGGAAGATTTGTTGCCGGTTCTCAAAGAGATGCAGGATGCAGCAGGAACAAGCGATTCCGGAAAAGATGTATATGCATTTTCCCTGTTTAAAGATTGGGATGGCGATGTAATGCAGAATGCAGGTGCGTTAGCTGCTCTTTATGGATATCAGCCATCAGGATTCTGTATGGAAAAAGTAGACGGATCGGATATGCAGAGTGTTATCGATGAAGATGGCATTTATGTAAGAAGTTTGAAATTCTTGTACGAAGCAAATCAGATGGGATTAGTAGATCCGGAATCTACCACACAGGATTTTACAACTACACAGAATAAATTCCGTGATGGAGCAGTCTTATACTCTTTGTGGCCATGGTTAGGCTCCGGTGTGTATAATACCACAGAGCATACCGCGGAAGGAAAAGGATTTGCTTGTGCAACAATTGATGATATGGCTTGTTTGTCCCACGGCTCCATGCCATATGGTAAACTTGAGGCGACAATTATGGTTGGAAGTCAGGCAAAGGATCCGCAGAGACTGGTAGACTTTATTGATTGGTTATATTCTCCGGAAGGAATCATGGCATCTTGTCCGGAAACCGGTGGTACCTGTGGACCGGAAGGACTTACATGGGAAATGAAGGACGGTGAGCCGGTTCTTACTGATTTTGGTGTTCAGGCATTTGTAGATATCAAGGCTGATCTCTCGGTTCCGGATGAATGGGGCGGTGGAACATGGAAAGACGGAATTTCCGCTTTGAACTTCAAAACTGTTGGAATTATAGATGAGAATGATGAAAACGGAATGTGCTATAATTACCAGCGATGGGATGATTATCTTGAAAAAACTGCAACACCACTTTCTGAGGATTGGTCAGCACATAACAACAATGCAAGCACGGCAATCGATTATATGAATGATACCAATCACATAATGGTACTTCCGGGAACAAACTATGCAGCACCGGAATATTCCACAGATATTAGCACAACCAAAGAGCAGTGCAAGCAGACAATTGTAGAATACTCCTGGAAGATGGTATTTGCAAATAGCGATGATGAATTTAACAGCTTATTAGCGCAGATGCAGGATACCGTAGAGGGACTGGGATATAATGACGTATTGGCAGTAGATGAGCAGAATTGCAAGGATCATTTTGCAGCAATGGATGAGGCAGTAAAGGCAGCACAGTAGTCTGTTCGGAATCGATACACCGGGTGGTAACACCCGGTGTATTTTAGAATAAAAAAGGAGGGAAAAATAATGCTTCCATATGAGAAACTGGATCAGATTGTATACGGTGGGGATTATAATCCGGAGCAGTGGCCGAAAGAGGTATGGAAAGAAGACATGCAGATGTTAAAGGATGCAGGGATTGATATTGTGACATTGAATGTGTTTTCATGGGCAAGACTGCAGCCGAATGAGACCACCTATGACTTTAGCCTGCTGGATGAGATTATGGAGCTGGTGAGGGCAAACGGAATGAAAGTGTGCCTTGCAACTTCCACAGCGGTACATCCGGCATGGATGGCAAAAAAGTATCCGGATATATTGCGTGTGAATTTTCAAGGGATAAAACGCAAATTCGGAGACAGGCATAATTCATGCCCAAACAGCCCGACTTACCGGAAGTATGCGGCGCGTCTTGCCGGAAAGCTGGCAGAGCATTACAAGGATTATGATAACATTGTGGCATGGCATGTCTCCAATGAATTCGGAGGAGAGTGCTATTGTGAGAACTGTGAGAAGGAATTTCGGGTGTGGCTGCAGAAAAAGTACCGGACCATTGATGCACTGAATCAGGCATGGGACACTGCGTTTTGGGGACATACCTTTTATGACTGGGATGAGATTGTGGTGCCGGATATGCGAAGCGAGCATTTTGAGACGGACAGAACCACTTTTCAGGGGATATCACTGGATTACCGGAGATTCATGTCAGACTCCATGCTGGAGTGTTATGAGCTGGAAGAAAAGGCAATCAAAGAAGTGATAGAGGATGCCGTGGTGACCACCAATCTGATGGGATTTTATAAGCCGCTGGATTATTTTAAATGGGCAAAGAAAATGGATTTTGTGTCTTGGGACAATTATCCTTCCAATGAGGATTCCTATGCGAAGATTGCCATGGCACACGACCTGATGCGTGGAATAAAAGGCGGAGAACCGTTCGCCTTGATGGAGCAGACACCGAGTGTAACGAACTGGCTTCCGTACAACGCCTTAAAGAGACCGGGAGTGATGCGGCTCTGGAGCTATCAGGCAGTGGCTCACGGAGCGGATACGGTCATGTTTTTCCAGATGAGAAGAAGTATCGGAGCCTGTGAGAAGTATCACGGTGCCGTGATTGATCATGCGGGAAGCAGACAGGCGCGCGTCTATAAAGAGGTGGCGCAGCTTGGCGCAGAGCTGAAAAAAATCGGAACAAGAACGCTTGGCATGCGTACCAAATCCGATATTGCCCTGATCATGGACTGGGATAACTGGTGGGCAATCGAGTATTCCGCAGGACCGAGCCGGGAACTTAAGTATCTGAATGAATTCGGCAGGTTTTATGAGGCGCTTCGGAATATGAATTACAATGTGGACATCGTTGCGGAGGATGCGGATCTGACGCCGTACAAGGTGGTAATAGCACCTGTTTATTACATGGTGAAGGGAAATCACGACGAGAACATTCGAAGCTTTGTAAAGCAGGGCGGTACGTTCCTTACGACCTTTTTCAGCGGAATTGCACAGGAGAACGATCTGGTAACGCTTGGCGGATATCCGGGAAAGCTCAGGGATATTCTGGGAATCTGGGTGGAGGAGGAAGATGCTCTGCCAAAAGAAACACAGAATCATTTCTTATATCGGGACGAGATTTATCCGGCTGAGTTATTGTGTGACCTGATCCATCTGGAAGGCGCTGTCCGGGTGGATGGAAAAGGTTATATGGAGGACTTTTACCGGGGAATGCCGGTAATTACCAAAAACAGTTTCGGAGAGGGAAAGGCGTATTATCTTGCGACTGCTTCCAATGAGGCATTCTATCAGACTTTCTTGAAGGATATCTGCGAAGAGAGCGGCGTGAAGCCGGTGCTTGAGGTTCCGGATGGCGTGGAAGTAACCAGCCGTGAAAACGAGAAGGAACAGGTGATATTTATCTTAAATCATAATGAGGAAGAGAGCCGTATCATGCTGCAGGCTGCAATGCAGGATCTCATAAGCGGAGAAAGTTATGAGGCAGGAGAGATGCTTCTTGCAGGCAGGGATGTAAAAATTCTGGTAAAGGAATAAACCAAAAGGTCGGGAGAATTTTCCCGACCTTTTTTAGCGCTTGCGGTACTCCGCAGGACTCATATTCATGCGTTTCTTAAATTTCTGATGAAAATAATCCACGTTTTTGTAACCGACTTTTGCGGCGATTTCGTACACCTTCATGTCGGTATTGTCCAATAAATTGACGGCCTCCCTGATGCGCACCTGATCCAGATAGGAATTAAAGCTGAGTCCCATCTTCTGCGTGAAAAGCTTGCCGAGGTAAGAACTGTTGTAACCAAAAAGCGGAGCGATTGTCTCCAGCTTCAAAGGCATTGCGTAATTATGCCGGATATAATCAATGATATCATCCAAAATACTCTCGTTGGAGTTACTTCCGATGGCACGCATAATCATGTCGAACTGTTCCGTAAAATAGAGCAGAATTTCGTAGAGATAATATTTGTTTTCAATCAACTCGATAATCGCAGCATTGTGTGCAAAAGGAATGTCTGCGTCGCTGTATGTATGCATGATGGAAGTCTTAATCTGCAAAAAGATATCCGCCAGAAAATATTTGATATTGGAGGTCTCGGCATTGCAGTTATACAGGTCGTTTTTCAGGTTGGTCAGGACTTCCGATATTCGCCTGTGGTTGCAGGTCTTTAAATAGTTCACAAGAAGCGTGGCATAAGAGAGAGCCAGCTCTTCGTCCAGAACAAGGGCATTTTCCGATTGGGCAGGCAGGTTCTCGTAGGAGAGAACGTGCTGGTTTTCCTCGCAGAAGAAACGCCGGTTCATCAGGTTCAGACACATCTCATACGAGGTGTGAATATTGGAAAGCGAAGAGACCGTCGGGCCATAGGCAAGGAAAATGGTGTCCAGCGGTGAACCTTTCTGGGTGCCTTCCTCGTAATGACGCAGGCAGGCCTGAAAACGTTCCAGAGCAAAATTTCCCTTTAATAAAATCACATCATGTCCATCGACGGTAATATGCTCAAAAGAATTATTATCGTGATTGGTTACGCGCAGAATGTCGGCAAAACTGTAGGAACGATAATAAGGAGTATATCCCTCGTAGATAATAATCTGATAAATGGGAAAGGAAAGTCCAAGCTCCACATAATTGATAGACGGGTTGAATTCCGTTGTGGCGATAAGGTCATACAGCACCGTGGTTTTTGCTTTGGACAGATACTGGTTCAGGGAATTTTCCCGGTTTTTGGTAGTTTCTATTTTTTCCCGCACAGAGATGACGGCTTTTTCCAATTCATCCTCATCAATGGGTTTGGTCAGGTAAAAAGAGGCACCAAAATGAAGGGCGGTCTGGGCGTACTTGAAATCGGAATAACCGGATAAAATAATGAAATCGCCGGAGAAGCCTTCCCCACGGACTTTCTCCATCAGTTCCGTTCCGTACATGCCCGGCATGCGGATATCCAAAAGAACCAGTCCCGGCTGATATTTGTGAATCATGGCGAGGGCATCATCACCGTTTGCGGCTTCCCCGCAGATGCAGAATCCCAGTGCATTCCAATCGATAATATATTTGAGTCCATCCCGAACCAGTGGCTCGTCATCTGCAATTAATACATTGATCAGTTCGTTTTCCATAAGGTATCCTTTCTTCTAACGGCGGTTATATCTGCTGATACGTTTGCGGAATGCACAACGTAACGGTGGTTCCCAAACCCGGGGAACTGGTGATGTCAAGACCGTAATTCTCTCCGTATAACAGGTGAATTCTCTGGTTGATATTATAAAGACCGATGCTTCTTGTGTCATGCGGATCGTGGTTGGCAATATGCTGCTTCAGATTCTCCAGAGTGGTCTCATCCATTCCCGGTCCGTTATCCTTTATTGTGATAACCAGATCCGAGCCGGAGGTGCTGACATCAATCAGGATATGCCCGTTCTGCTCGACACTTTCCAGTCCGTGCACAATCGCATTTTCCACAATGGGCTGCAGCAGGAGAGGAAGCATTTTTAAGTTGTCGGTGTCCAGACCTTCCTGTACGGTGAGGGTGGCATTTACGCGATCCCCAAACCGCAGATTCTGGATGGCCAGATAGGTCTTTATGTAATCCAGTTCTTTGGCAAGGGTGGTTGAGCTTGTGCCGGTATTTTCCAGAACATAATGCATGGATTTTCCAAGCAGTTTGATGGAGGTTGCCACATCCCTGTTTCCGTTTGCCAATGCCTGCATACGGATGGTTTCCAGGGTGTTATACAGAAAATGCGGATTAATCTGGCTTGCCAGCATCTCAAACTCCATCTGCTGCTGCCGGTTAATCAACTGTTGCTCGGTAAGCTGCGCCTCATAATATCTGGCTTCTTTCTCATGAATTTTTTCAACGGTTGCCTTCAAATCCGTAAAGGTTTCACTCAGCTCGTCATCTCCCTTAAAATGGTCGATGATATTGTAATCGCCCATGCGCGCCTGATGCATGGCGGTCTTGAGCGTTGTGATACGGTTACTGAAATAAGATGAAAACACGAATATGATGCAGGAAGGCACCAGCGTTGCAATCAGTATGATAAACAGGTACAGACCGGTCATCCGGTTGATACTTGCGTAGGCAGAGGAATCGTGCACACAGATATAAAACATATTATCTGTCTTATAAGGCCGGAAAGAGATGATGTTGGACAGACTCTCTTTGCCGTCAACCGAAAGGGAACCGGTGTATTTATAAAAAGAACCTTCAAAATCATCAGGAAACGGCATTTTTTTCTGCAACAGGGAAGTGTTGGAGGCGTAAAAAGCAGGTCCGTTATCCACACAGGCGATGACCGGGTAACGATTCTGTTCAATACGGTTTTTTAAATAATTGTTGTCCAGGTTTATGACCAGATACGCCCGGTAATCCTTGGAGACAATTCCAAGCCGCCGGATCAGGGCTAGCTCGTAATGCTCTTTCCCAAGGGAGTCGGTTTTGGAAAGTGTGGTCCAAGTGGCCCAGTGCGTTCCGATTTTTTGATACCATTCCTCATCCGGATTGTCCGATATGGTGGAAATAAAACTGTTAACCGGAATATTCGGATTGGTGGTGTATATATGCAATGAGGAAATGGAAGCGGTGCTTTTGGTAAAGGAAGAAAGTTCCTCACATAATTCGAGATAATCCTGCTTATCGCTGACATCTGTGTATTCAGAGCCGAAAAGGGCAAGATTTCTCTTGTTGCCGGCGATGGATTCTGAGGAAGTATAAATGGAGGTGGTGATATCGAACAGGATGGAATTGACGCGCAGTCCGTCCGCTTTTACCTGTGAGTCATAGTGTTCCGCCATCTGGTTACGGACATGGAGAATGGAAAAAATGCCGAGTACCAGAATCGGAATCAGTATTGCAAGGAAAAAAATGCGTAAAATCTGTAATTTGACCTTTGGGGCTTTGATTCCCCGGTGACTGCCCTGTTTCATTGCCTGTCCTCATCTCCAAATCATCTGTGATATCCGTCTGTATATTATAGCTGAGGGGAGAAAAAAATCCAGTGGAAGACATAATTCTCTAATTATTTGTGTGTTTTGTCTTGAATTTTACCAGTAGGAATGAGGGAACGGAAGAGGTATACTAAGCCAAAAGATAGCTAATAAGGAGGGAAAGTGTATGAAATTTGGAAACGGATGCTGGTTACAGAAAGAAGGATGCGAGTGCTTTGCACCACAGCAGGTTTATTTTCTGAAAAAAGAAGACAAGAAAGTGACAATTCTGGCTCCGACTTCAAGAATACAGTACAGAGGAGATACTTTAGGCGGAATCAATCTTACCATAGAGGTTACTTCTCCGGCACCGGAAATCCTTAGAGTCAGGACATACCATCATCTTGGTGTGCAGAAAAAAGGACCGGATTTTGAGCTGGAGACGGAAGAGAATGTGAATCTGGAAGTGGAAGACAACGAAGAACAGATTCGCGTGACAAGCGGCACCTTATCTCTGGTTATCACAAAAGAAAACTGGAGTATGACCTATGAGAGAAACGGAGAGGCTGTTACAAAAAGCAGCGGCAGGGATCTGGCGTATATGAAGACCGATTGGAAAGGCTATGCCTATGATAAGGGAAGTGCGGATGCTTTTATGAGACAGGAGCTCTCTTTATCGGTGGGAGAAATCGTATACGGTCTGGGAGAACGGTTTACCGCTTTTGCAAAGAACGGACAGAGTGTGGATATCTGGAATGAAGACGGAGGAACCAGTACCTACCAGTCTTATAAGAATATCCCGTTTTATCTCACCAACAGGGGATACGGTGTATTTGTCAATCATCCGGAAAAGGTCTCGTTTGAAATCGGAACAGAGCAGGTATCTAAAGTGGAATTTTCCGTTCCGGGAGAGTCTTTGGATTACTATGTCATCAACGGACCGACAATGAAGGAAGTGCTGATGCGCTATACGGATATGACCGGAAAACCGTCACTGCCGCCGCAGTGGACTTTCGGTCTGTGGCTTTCCACATCCTTTACCACCAATTATGATGAAGAAACGGTTATGAGCTTTATTGACGGGATGGAAGAGCGCGGCATTCCGCTGCAGGTATTTCATTTTGACTGCTTCTGGATGAAAGAGTTTCATTGGAGCGATTTTGTCTGGGACAACAGAGTATTCCCGGATCCGAAGGGGATGCTGCAAAGAATCAAGGCAAAGGGACTTAAGATCTGTGTCTGGATTAACTCTTACATTGCGCAGGAGTCCGTTTTGTTCAGAGAGGGAATGGAAAAAGGCTATTTCGTTAAGCGGACAAACGGAGACGTATGGCAGTGGGATATGTGGCAGCCGGGCATGGCACTGGTGGATTTTACCAATCCGGATGCATGTAAGTGGTTTCAGGATAAACTGGAAGTGCTTTTGGATATGGGAGTGGATTGCTTTAAGACGGATTTCGGAGAGAGAATTCCGACGGAAGATGTGGTCTATTATGATGGCTCGGATCCAATGAAAATGCACAATTACTATACATATCTGTACAACAAGACGGTCTATGAACTTTTACAGAGAAAAAGAGGAAAGGACGATGCGGTTCTGTTTGCACGTTCTGCGACCGTCGGAGGACAGAAATTCCCGGTACACTGGGGCGGAGACTGCTGGTCGAATTACGAGGCAATGGCGGAAAGCATCCGGGGAGGATTATCCCTTACCATGTCCGGTTTCGGATATTGGAGCCATGATATCGGAGGATTCGAGAGCACTTCCACACCGGATGTGTACAAACGCTGGGCGGCATTCGGACTGTTATCCACACACAGCCGTCTGCACGGAAGTACCTCTTACCGTGTGCCGTGGGCTTATGATGACGAAGCGGTAGAGGTTGTGAGATTCTTTACAAAACTGAAGCTCTTTTTGCTTCCGTATCTGTACAGCAGCGCATATGAAACATCCAGAAGCGGAATTCCAATGATGCGGAGCATGGTTCTGGAGTATGAAAAAGACATGAATTGTCTCTATCTGGACCGTCAGTATATGCTTGGAGAAAAGCTTCTGGTGGCACCGATTTTTAACGATAGAGGAGAAGCTTCTTATTATCTGCCGGAGGGCACCTGGACCAACTATTTTACCGGTGAGGTGACAGAGGGAAAAATCTGGAGAAATGAGAAGCATGGATACATGTCCATCCCGCTGTGGGTACGGGAGAATACGATTCTTCCGGTCTGCGGGAAGTTAAAGCATGCAGATGATTTTTATGCAGACGGTCTGGAGCTGAGAGTATACGAGCTTCAGGAGCGGGCAGAGACCACCGTTTATGAAGACGGAAAAGAAATTATGCAGATTGTGGTGGAAGAGAAAGACGGAAAGACCATATGCAAAGCTAAGACAGAGATACCATATGAAATCCGCTTTATGAACCGGGAACTTAAGAGCGTGTCAGGTGCGGAGATTGTTGCAGATGGCAAAAACACTCTTGTTGTAGTGAAAGATCCGGCAGCGGAAGTGATTTGTGAGTGGTAGTGAGGTGAGACAATGCAGAAACAGGCCGAAGAAATTTTAAAGCAGCTTACATTGGATGAAAAAATCGGAATGATTCACGGGGCACAGCTTTTTCAGACCGCCGGGGTGAAAAGACTGGGAATTCCGCCCCTCAAGATGTCGGACGGTCCCATGGGAGTCAGGCAGGAGTTTGAGCCGGACAACTGGAAGACGATTGACCATACGGATGATTATGTGACCTATCTTCCGTGCAACAGTGCACTTGCGGCAACCTGGAACAGAAACCTTGCCTATGAGATGGGAAGTGTGCTGGGAGAGGAAGCAAGAGGCCGCGGAAAAGATGTAATTCTGGCGCCGGGAGTCAATATCAAGAGAAGCCCTCTGTGCGGACGGAATTTTGAGTATTTCAGCGAAGATCCTTATCTGACGGGAGAGCTTGCGGCACCATTTATCCGGGGAGTACAGAACTGGGATGTGGCAGCATGCGTGAAGCACTTTGCGGCAAACAATCAGGAGACGGAGCGCCTGTGGGTAGAGGTGGAGATTGACGAAGAAGTGCTTCGGGAAATCTATCTTCCGGCATTTTACGATGCAGTGAAAAAGGGCGGCTCCTATACGATTATGGGTGCATACAATCTGCTGTACGGTGAGCACTGCTGCCAGAACGATTTCCTTTTGAATCAGGTTCTGCGGAAAGAGTGGGAATATGACGGCGTGGTGATTTCGGACTGGGGAGCGGTTCATGATACAGAGAAGGCCGCGCTGTCCCAGTTGGATATTGAGATGTCCGTCACACCGGACTTTGATCAGTATTATATGGCAGAGCCGCTGAAGAAAAAAATCGAAGACGGAGAAATCGAAGAGAGCGTCGTTGACGAAAAAGTGCTTCGCATTTTAAAGCTGATGATAAAGCTGCATATGTTTGACAAAGAGCGAAAGAGCGGAGCATACAATACGCCGGAACATCGGGCAAAGGCACTGGATGTGGCAAGGGAGTCAGTAGTTCTGTTAAAGAATGAAGAGGGACTGCTGCCTCTTAAAAAAGAGGATACAAAAAGAGTGCTTCTGATTGGAGAAAATGCAGAGTGTATCCACTCAAACGGAGGTGGAAGCGCAGAAATCAAGGCCTTGTATGAGATTTCGCCGCTGATGGGCATAAAGACACATCTGGGCGGCAATGCAGAGGTTGCCTATGCGCAGGGATACTGCCGGGAAGAAAAGCAGGAAGAGCAGGATACCAACTGGCAGGAGAGAAGTCTGGAGAACGGCGGCGGAAGTACAAAGACTGCGGAAGCCGGGAACCAAAGTCTGGAAGAGAAAAGGGATCAGCTTCGCAGAGAGGCGGTTTCCCTTGCGGCAGAATATGACACGGTCATCTATATCGGCGGGTTAAATCATGATCATGACAGCGAAGGAAATGACAGGGAGAATATGAAGCTTCCTTATGAACAGGATCTTCTTATCAAGGAGCTGCTTCTGGTAAAACCGGATATGATTGTCGTTATGATCGGAGGAAGTCCGGTGGATATGACGGCATGGATTGAGCAGGTATATACACTGGTCTGGGGCTGGTATGCAGGAATGGAGGGCGGAAACGCACTGGCGGAAGTACTGTTTGGAGAGATAAACCCGTCCGGAAAATTGCCGGAGACTTTTTACAAAAACCATATGGATTGTTCAGCGCATGCACTGGGAGAGTTTCCGGGAGGAAAGAGTGTGGCATATAGCGAGGGCTTTTACGTGGGCTATCGCTATAATGACAAATATGATGTCGCACCGGCATTTTGCTTCGGGCACGGATTATCCTATACGATTTTTTCCTATGAGAATGCATGGCTTGACAGGGAGCAGAAGAAGCTCATCTGCACCGTAAAAAATGTCGGACAGTATGATGGAGCGGAAGTGGTTCAGGTATATGAAAGAAGTAAGGATTCCCGGTATGTACAGGAACTGAAAGGTTTTGAGAAAGTGTTTATAAAAGCAGGCGAAGCGGCAGAAGTAACCGTTACGCTGGAAGAACTGCCGGAGGATACCGTGTGGGCGGTTGGCAGTTCCTCAAGGGATATCCGGTTGATTGTAGAGTAAGGAAGGAGACACAACAATGAAATTTTTTATTGATACGGCTAACGTTGAAGACATTAAAAAGGCAAATGATATGGGAGTAATCTGCGGAGTTACCACAAACCCATCCCTGATTGCAAAAGAGGGCAGGGATTTCGGAGAGGTAATCCGGGAAATCACTTCCATTGTGGACGGTCCGATCAGTGGAGAGGTCAAAGCAACCACAGTTGATGCAGAGGGAATGATCAAAGAGGGACGCGAGATTGCAGCAATCCATCCGAACATGGTGGTTAAGATTCCGATGACGGTGGAAGGATTAAAGGCGGTCAAGGTATTGGCAAAGGAAGGCATTAAGACAAATGTTACCTTAATCTTTTCCGCGAATCAGGCACTTTTGGCAGCAGAGGCAGGCGCAACTTATGTCTCTCCGTTTTTGGGCAGACTGGATGACATCAGCCAGCCGGGAATTGAACTGATTCAGACTATTGCACAGATATTTGACATTTACGGATATGAGACAGAGATTATCGCAGCGTCCATCCGCAATACAATTCATGTTACGGATTGTGCACTTGCAGGAGCCGACATTGCAACGGTGCCGTATCATGTAATTGAGCAGATGACAAAGCATCCGCTGACGGATCAGGGAATTGCGAAGTTTCAGGCGGATTACAGAGCTGTCTTTGGAGAGTAGTTTTCGAAGAGGAAAACTTCAGGAGGAGCATATGTTATATATCGGAATTGATCTGGGAACATCTTCGGTAAAACTCTTATTGATGGAAGAAGATGGAACCGTAAAAAATGTGGTGACAAGGGAGTATCCTTTGTATTTCCCGAAACCGGGCTGGTCAGAGCAGAGACCGGAGGACTGGTATAACGAGACCATGCTTGGACTCCGGGAATTGCTGGAGGGCGCAGACAAAGAAGCAGTTGCGGGAATCAGCTTCGGGGGGCAGATGCATGGACTGGTGATACTGGATGAGAAGGATGAAGTGATTCGTCCGGCGATTCTCTGGAACGACGGCAGGACGGCGCAGGAGTGTGAATATTTAAATGGGGAAATCGGCAAAGAAACGATTTCCGGGTATACGGCAAATATTGCATTTACCGGATTCACCGCACCAAAACTGCTCTGGGTGAAAAAGCATGAGCCGGAGAATTTCGCAAGAATCCGAAAGATTATGCTGCCGAAAGACTATCTTGCATACCGGTTGACCGGAGTACACTGCACAGATGTGTCGGATGCGTCGGGAATGCTGCTTTTGGATGTGAAGAACCGTCGCTGGTCGAAGGAGATGTGTGATCTCTGCGGGATTACGGAGGAGCTTTTGCCAAAGCTCTATGAAAGTGATGAGTGTGTGGGAACCGTTCTCCCGGACATTGCAAGGACACTTGGAATTCCGGAGACTGTGAAGGTTGCAGCGGGAGCCGGAGATAATGCGGCGGCGGCAGTTGCCGCAGGTGCGGTCGGAGATGGAAACTGTAACATTTCGCTGGGAACAAGCGGAACGGTTTTTATCTCTTCGGCAGAATTCAGAGTTGACAGGAATAATGCATTGCATGCATTTTGTGACGCGAATCATTCATATCACCTGATGGGCTGCATGCTGAGTGCCGCATCCTTCAATAAATGGTGGATGGATGAGATTATCGGAACAAAGGATTACCGGAAAGAGCAGGAGTCCATTCAAAAGCTGGGCGAAAATCATGTATTTTATCTGCCGTATCTGATGGGAGAGCGTTCCCCGTATAATAATCCGAATGCGAGGGCAACGTTTATCGGAATGACAATGGATACCACCCGCGCGGATATGACGCAGGCCGTGCTGGAGGGCGTGGCATTCGCACTCAGGGATTCCCTTGAGGTGGCGAAATCCTTGGGAATACGGATTGAGCGGACAAAAATCTGCGGCGGTGGTGCAAAAAGTCCGTTGTGGAGAAAAATTATCGCAAATGTATTGAATCTGAAGGTGGATATATTAGAGACGGAGGAAGGACCTTCCCTTGGCGGAGCAATGCTGGCGGCGGTGGCATGTGAGGCGTATGAGAACGTGGAGGCGGCCGCAAAGCAGATTGTAAAAGTAGTGGAGACCGTCGAGCCGGAACCGGAGCTTGTGGAAAAATACGAGGCTTGTTATCAGAAATTCAGAAAAATCTATCCGGCATGCAGAGAGCTGTTTGATGAGATTGTATGAGAAGAGAGGAGAGCGTATGGAAATTTATGATGTGAGTGACGTTCGTTTTCAGAAATATGGAAGAGTTATAGATCAGGTTGATTTTTCCGGTTTGACAGAGGCGATGAAGGAGACACCGGTGCCGGAGGGTGTGGTATACGAGCCTTGTGAAGAGAAACTCATGGCACTGCCGGTGGCAGAGGAGATAAAAAGCGTGTGCTTCGGCGAGATGCCGATTCAGATAGGATACTGTAACGGGCATAATCAGCTCTTGAATGCAGTGGAGTACCACAGAAGTTCGGAGATTAATGTGGCGGTCACGGATGCAATTCTGATTCTTGGACTGGAGACGGATGTTGAAAAAGATTTTACATATGATACTTCCAAAATGGAGGCATTTCGGATACCGGCGAAAACGGCGGTGGAAATCTATGCCACGACTTTGCACTATGCACCGTGTCATGTAAATCAGGAAGGATTTCAGGTTGCGGTCATTCTTCCGGAAGGAACCAATTATCCGCTTAAGAAGAAGCATGCAGACGGTGAGGACGCATTGCTGGCGGCGGTGAACAAGTGGCTGATCGGGCACAAAGACGGAGGACTTCCGGAGGGAAGTTTTATCGGATTAAAAGGCAAAAATCTGGATGTGAGCGAAAAATAAAAAAGAATATCGGAGGGACATAATATGAATAACATTCCAAAAATAAAAGTTGGTATTGTGGCAGTGAGCCGTGATTGTTTTCCGGAATCTTTGTCCGTAAACAGGAGAAAGGCTCTGGTGGAAGCTTATACAAAAAAATATGGCGCAGAGGACATCTATGAATGTCCGGTCTGCATTGTGGAGAGTGAAATCCATATGGTGCAGGCACTTTCGGATATTAAGGCGGCCGGCTGTAACGCGCTTTGTGTGTATCTGGGCAATTTCGGACCGGAAATCTCGGAGACATTGCTGGCAAAGCATTTTGACGGACCGAAAATGTTTGTTGCGGCAGCAGAGGAGACACAGGATAATCTGGTACAGGGGCGCGGTGATGCATATTGCGGTATGTTAAATGCCAGCTATAATTTGAAGCTTCGAAACGTCAATGCCTATATCCCGGAATATCCG
Organism: Lachnospiraceae bacterium; assembly: GCA_029227035.1. Lineage (GTDB taxonomy): Bacteria > Bacillota > Clostridia > Lachnospirales > Lachnospiraceae > Roseburia. Next base: position 48,315 of record JAQXZD010000091.1, on the reverse strand, counting down.
GTAGGGGATGCAGAGGACTGTGCGGATATGATCCATGAATTCCTGCCGGTTGCGAGAACCATTCTCGGCCTGTCGGAATTGAAGATTATTTCCTTCGGTCCAAGACCTCTTAATTTTATGGCATGCAATGCGCCGATACAACAGCTTTACAAGCTGGGCGTGGAGATTGAAGAAAATTCCGACCTGGATCTGTTCGAGGCATTCAATAAGCATGCAGGGGATGCAAGAATTCCGGAAGTTGTGGCAGATATGGAGCGGGAGCTTGGGGCAGGAAACAAAAAGCCGGAGATTCTGGAGAAGCTGGCACAGTATGAACTGACATTGACAGACTGGGTAGAGGAGCACAGAGGATACCGCAAATACGTTGCAATTGCGGGAAAATGCTGGCCGGCATTCCAGACACAGTTCGGGTTTGTTCCTTGTTATGTCAACAGCCGCCTGACCGGGCGGGGAATTCCGGTTTCCTGTGAGGTGGACATCTATGGAGCGCTCAGCGAGTTTATCGGAACCTGTGTCAGCGAAGATGCCGTGACACTTTTGGACATCAATAATTCGGTTCCGAAGGATATGTACGAGGAATCCATCAAAGGAAAATTTGATTACAGTCATACGGATACCTTTATGGGCTTCCATTGTGGAAATACCTGCTCCGGAAAGCTGACTTCCTGTGAGATGAAAAATCAGATGATTATGGCAAGAAGTCTTCCGGAAGAAGTGACCAACGGAACGCTGGAGGGCGATATTGTTCCTGGGGACATCACCTTTTTCCGTCTGCAGTCAACATCGGATAATATTCTGCGCGCTTATGTGGCACAGGGTGAGGTATTGCCTGTGGCAACACGTTCCTTTGGTGCCATCGGTGTATTTGCGATTCCGGAGATGGGCAGGTTCTACCGCCATGTGCTGATCCAGAAGAACTATCCGCATCATGGAGCGGTTGCTTTCGGACATTACGGAAAAGCATTGTTTGATGTATTCCGTTATATTGGAGTGCCGGTGGAAGAAATCAACTATAACCAGCCGAAGGAAATGAGATATCCGACGGAGAATCCTTTTGCATAAAGGAACGTTACTCATTCGATATGATTTTGAGAATATCTTTCTTCCAGTCACCGTCATAGGTTACATTTTCCTGTGTTGAAAGCAGGGAAACACCCTGAACGGTTGCCCATAGACAAACCATTTTGTGTAACCTGTCTTCTTTTGGAATACCCATTTTTTCCAGAAGGGCAAGGGCATATTTGCGGAACAGCGCATAAGGCGGATAAAGATTTTCTTCCTCCGTCAGCGATAAATGAATCTGCAGATATGGAGTGAAAAACAAAAATCGAAAATAGTGTGGATGGTCAATAAAGAAAGAGATATAGGCTTGCCCCATTGCAAGGATGGATTGGGGGGAGCCTATTTCTTCATTTTCAACAGATTTTTCCAGCACCTGCATAAATTGTTCCGTCACATGCTGCTGCATGGCATGAAATAAGTCTTCTTTATTCTTAAAATGAGCGTAGGGAGCGGCCTGGCTGACCTGGCATTTTGCCGCTACTTTCCGAAGGGAAAGTCCTGCTTCGCCCACTTCGTTAATGGTTTCGATTCCGGCCTCAATCAAGGCCACTTTTAAATTTCCATGATGATATTTTTGGTTTGGCAAGTGTTTTTCTCCTGTGGTTTTTTCTAACAATATAATCTTTTATCTTAACGGCGTCAAGATAAAAAAATAATCTTGACAGCGTTAAGATTGCGTGCTAATCTAATGTGGAAGTTGACAGTGTTAAGATTAAAGAAAAGGATTTATTATCATGAAAAGGAAAATGGTTATGAGAATTGTATTATTTTTTATTGTGTGCGTACTGATTGTAATTGGTGCTGTTATCGTCAGAGTGCTTCTGACAAGCAAGGGGACAGTGAAACAATTCACCGATGAACAGGGAAATGTTTTGGAGGGAAGTATTGCGGAAAAAACATTTATTGATGTAAACGGTGCAGAAAACGGACTTATTATACGCGGAAAAAATGTGAATAATCCGGTGCTGCTGTTTATCTCAGGAGGGCCTGGAGTTCCGCAGTACTGGCTGAATGAATATTATGAGAACGATCTGGAAGAGTATTTTACCGTCTGCTGGTGGGATTATTATGGAGAAGGCTTGTCTTATGATTCCAAGATAGAGAAAGAAGAAATCACGCTGGAGAGATTGGAAAAAGATGCAGTTGCCGTTACGGAATATCTGAAAGAAAGATTTTCACAGGAAAAGATATATCTTATGGCACATTCCGGAGGAACACCGCTTGGTGTTGTCCTGGCAGAGGAGCATCCGGAGTTGTATTACTGCTATTTTTCCATGGGGCAGGTGGTTCATAACGGATACGACAGATATACTTATGGGTATCAGTTTATGAAGGATATCTTTGAAAAGACGGGAAATACAAAGGCAATGCGCAAGATGGATTCGTTGGTAAAGGTCGCAGAAGATGGCTCTGTTACGCCAAATAATCCGGAACGCATTCACGCTGAGTGGGAAAGCGTTCTGCTGGCGGCAGGCTGTGCGACAACGCGCGAAATGCGTTCGGATGCCTTTGACATATTTTTCCCGCAGATGCAGGCAGAGAGTTATACATTCAGCGAAAAAATCGATTACTGGCGCGGAAAAATGCTTTGCAGCAGCTCCCCATATCATGAATACCAGATAAACTCCGCGGAAAAGGTGGAATTTGACATACCGGTCTATTTTTTCAACGGATACTATGACTACACCTGCCCGACACCGATGGTCGAGACTTTTTATGAAAATATCGTTGCACCGGATAAAGGAATTTATATCTTTGAAGATTCCGCACACAGTCCTTTATGGGAAGAAAACGAGGCGGTGTTGGAGATTATGCGCGAAAAGGCAGGAAAATAGGGGAATTGAATTTTGAGTCTCTTCATGGTATAGTAAATACTGATTGTTGAGGCTCTTTTGTCTTTTGGGGAAGGCGAAAGAGGTTGAAAGAATAAAAATTGCGCAGCAAAAATATAGAGAAAGGCGAAAGTGCTTTAAACATAAGCATTTTCGGATAGGTAAACAAAGAAATGAAATTAGGAATCGTCGGTCTCCCAAACGTTGGAAAGAGTACGCTATTCAATTCCCTGACCAAGGCAGGTGCGGAATCTGCAAATTATCCCTTCTGTACGATTGATCCGAATGTGGGAATTGTTGCAGTGCCGGATGACAGGATTAAGAAGCTTGGAGAACTGTACCATACAAAGAAGGTGACACCGGCGACGATTGAATTTGTTGATATTGCGGGACTGGTCAAGGGAGCCAGCAAGGGAGAGGGACTTGGAAACCAGTTCCTTGCCAACATCCGTGAAGTGGATGCAATTGTGCATGTGGTTCGCTGTTTTGAAAATTCCAATATTGTACATGTGGACGGAAGTATTGATCCGGCAAGAGATATTGAGACCATCAATCTGGAACTGATATTCTCGGATATCGAAATTCTGGAGAGAAGAATTGCCAAAGTTGCAAAGCAGGCGCGCATGGATAAGACGCTTGCCAAGGAGCTGGAACTTCTGGAGGGACTCAAGGCTTATCTGGAGAGTGGAAAGATGGCACGAACCTATGAACTTCCGGAGGATGAGGACATTGAAAACTGGTACAAGGGATATAATCTTCTGACTTCAAAGCCAACCATTTATGCGGCAAATGTATCCGAGGATGATCTTTCCGATGACGGAGCAAACAATCCGTTTGTGGCTTCCGTTCGCGAGAAGGCAAAGGAGGAAGGCAGTGAGGTCTTTGTGGTCTGTGCACAGATTGAGGAAGAGATTTCAGAGCTGGATGATGATGAGAAGGCCATGTTTTTGGAAGATCTAGGCTTGAAGGAGTCCGGACTGGATAAGCTGATTAAGGCAAGCTACAGTCTGTTGGGATTGATTTCATTCCTGACAGCGGGAGAGGACGAGTGCCGGGCATGGACAATCAAAGAGGGAACCAAAGCGCCTCAGGCAGCAGGAAAGATTCACACCGATTTTGAGCGTGGATTCATCAAGGCAGAAGTGGTAAATTATCAGGACCTTTTGGAGTGCGGAAGTCTCTCCGCAGCAAAGGAAAAAGGCATTGTCGGTCTGGAAGGAAAAGATTATGTGGTGAAGGATGGCGATGTCATTCTGTTCCGTTTTAACGTATAAGGTAACATTTTTGGGGAAAACGCATAGAATAAACCAGTGGAGGTTCATTCTATGCGTTTTTCTGATTTGTGCGAAAAAGAAGTCATTAATGTCAACGATTGCAGGTGTCTGGGAAATGTCAGGGATCTGGATTTTGACAAGGAGTGTGGGGAAATAAAGGCACTGATTGTGCCGGGACCGGGAAAATATTTCGGTATATTGTGCCGGGACAGTGAATTTTTTATTCCCTGGTGTAAAGTTATCCGAATCGGACCCGATATAATACTTGTAGACTTTAACGAAAAAGAGATGCGGCATAAAGTCTGAAACGGCTAAAATATTGACAATGAAGGGAAGGAACGTTATACTTACTACATATATTGCGTAGGAGGTAGCACAGCATGAAGTGCCCATTTTGCAGCAGTGAGAATACAAGAGTAATTGATTCCAGACCGGCGGATGACAACAATTCCATTCGCAGGCGCAGGCTGTGTGATGACTGTGGAAAGCGCTTTACCACATATGAGAAAGTAGAGACGATTCCACTCATTATCATTAAGAAAGATAATAACAGGGAACAGTATAATCGTTCCAAGATTGAGAAGGGTGTGCTTCTGGCATGCCATAAGCGGCCGATTTCCGCGGAGCAGATTACCAGGCTTGTGGATGAGGTCGAGGTAGAGATTTTCAATCGTGAGGAGAGAGAAATCCCAAGTTCTTTAATCGGGGAGATTATTATGGACCGGTTGAAGGAGCTGGATGCAGTGGCTTATGTCCGGTTTGCATCCGTGTATCGCGAATTTAAAGATGTAAACACGTTTATGAATGAGTTGAAGAAGATGCTTGTTTAGCCTGAATTCAACTGATGGGAGCGGATTGTATGAATATTTCGGGAATACGCCCATACGAGGGCTTTTATGAGTACAATTCCATAACAGAAACAGAGCTTCGCAGTGAGCAGCTGGAGAGTCCCGGAAAGGATTTGCAGAAGGAATCTCTGCCGGAGACGGTCACCGTGCGTCCGGAGCAAAGTTATACTTCCTATGATTATGCACAGACTTATGTTGCGGGTGAGTCCTATGAACTGAAAGGGGCTGACAGTGATATTAACAGTCTGGATATCATGAAGGCAGTATCCGATTTAGACAAGGATCAGGTATTACGGCAATATCAGTATTTTGTCGGTGGCCTGGACAGCCCGGTTACCAAGACCATGCTTGATTCGCCGGATAAGGATGTTATTTCCCATACGGGGGAGAACTTTTCACTTTAATAAAGAGTAAGGAGATGTTGTATGTGTGCATTTCTGTATCCGGGGGAGTATTTGGACTCCACTTACCGGATTGATTTTGAACAATTGTATCAGGACGGATACCGGGGGATTATTTTTGATATTGATAATACTCTGGTGCCGCACGGAGCGCCTGCTGATGAGCGGGCGATTCTTTTGTTTACCCGTTTGAAAAAGCTGGGCTTTCAGTGTGTACTGTTATCGAATAACAAGGAGCCCCGTGTGAAAATGTTTAACGACGCGGTTCAGGTACAGTATATTTATAAAGCCGGAAAACCAAAGCCTGCCGGATATCGCAGGGCAATGGAGATGATGGGGACGAATACGGAAAATACATTATTTGTGGGAGACCAGATTTTTACGGATGTATGCGGAGCAAATCTGGCAGGAATTCGCACGATTCTGGTTCAGCCGATTCATCCAAAGGAAGAGATTCAGATTGTTTTGAAACGGTATCTTGAGAAAGTCGTGTTGTTATGTTATCGTATACATGTTAAGCTGTTTGGCGCAAAATATCCGTCTGTTCGTATAAAGGAAGATGGACTGTGATATGCTATAAAGCCAGAAATGAAAAGAGGGAATAGAGATGAAGATTGGAATCGGAAATGATCATGCCGGAGTCGAGATGAAAATGCAGATCATGGAGTATCTGAAGAGCCTTGGGCATGAGGTGGTGAACTATGGAACAGACACAACGGAGAGCTGTCATTATCCATTGATTGGAGAAAAGGTAGGACGGGCAGTTGCCGCCGGAGAAGTGGAATGTGCGGTACTGATTTGCGGAACCGGTGTGGGAATTTCCATTGCCGCCAATAAAGTGAACGGTGTTCGGGCTGCGGTCTGCTCAGATACCACAACGGCAAGACTGGTGAAAGAACACAACAATGCAAACATTATTGCTTTCGGAGCGCGTATAGTGGGAATCGAACTGGCAAAGGATATTGTAAAGGCATATCTGGATGCAGACTTTCTGGAGGGACGCCACGCAGTAAGGGTTGCCATGTTTGAGGAGATTGAGAACCGTTCTGGAGATTAGTGCTTGAAAAGTATTCCAATATATAGTAAAATGAGTAGTCGAGAGAGTTTTACTCGTAAATTAAGGAGGAAGATCGAATGATTTCAGCAGGAGATTTTAGAAATGGCGTTACCATAGAGCTTGAAGGTAACATTTATCAGATTATTGAATTCCAGCATGTAAAGCCGGGTAAGGGTGCGGCATTTGTCAGAACAAAGTTAAAGAATATTGTAAACGGTGGTGTTGTTGAGAAGACATTCCGTCCGACAGAGAAGTGCCCGACAGCACATATTGATCGTAAGGATATGCAGTATCTGTATGCAGATGATGATTTTTATCATTTTATGGATGTTGAGACATATGATCAGATTGACCTGACAAAGGATAGCGTTGGGGATGCATTGAAGTTCGTTAAAGAGAACGAGATGGTTAAGATTTGTTCTCACAAGGGCAATGTATTTGCAGTTGAGCCTCCGCTTTTCGTTGAACTGCAGATTACAGAGACAGAGCCGGGCTTCAAGGGAGATACCGCAACAGGTGCAACAAAGCCTGCAACTGTTGAGACTGGAGCAACCGTATCTGTACCGTTGTTCGTAGAGCAGGATGATGTGATTAAGATTGACACCAGAACAGGTGAGTATTTATCCCGCGTATAATAAAAAACAGAATTTAACCAGAGCGCTGACGAAAGTCAGCGCTTTTTTGCTGTATAGGAAACTTCGTCCGTCAGTATGTAAGAGCGAAGTAGCAGAATGCAGGCAAGCGTTGAGAAGACATAGGAAATCAGGATTCCCCACAGATAGGCATTCATTCCGCAGGTCGGCACCAGAAAGACAATCATGCAGATTCGGATCATACAAGCCAGGAGATTGACAAAAAGTACCTGCCCGGCATTTCCCAGCCCGTGGAGAATACTGCTTAACAGACTTGTAATATACATAAGCGGGCACAGCCAGGACAGCCTTTTGATAAAGACACCGGCGAGGGCATTGTGGAACATTCGGTTTCCAATCCAGCCCCCGCTGATTAAAAACAGAATCGTAAATCCAAGCCCAAGAAAAAATCCGTAAGAGATTGCTTTTTTGATGGCACCGGAAATTGCTGCATGCCTGTTCTGCCCCTGCGCTTCAGAGATGGCAGGCAGCAGAAGTACGGAAAAAGAATTCGTCAGAACACTCGGAAAGAGGATGATGGACATGGTCATTCCCGAGAGGATTCCGTAGATGCTTAAGGCATCGGAAGCAGAATAACCAAAGAGCTGCAGTTTCTGCGGAATCAGCAGGTTCTCAAGGCTTGAAAAAAGTGCCACGGAGACACGGTTTGCAGTCAGCGGAAGAACCATGGACAGGAGCTGCCGGAGCTTTTCACGGTAATTGGCCTGCTGTTTTTCGGAAAGAGCCCGGGAAATCCTTTTTTCTGCGGAAAAAGCGCAAAGACTTACCAGAAGACCTGCAAACTCGCTGATGACAGTTCCAGCAACGGCGTGGTAAGCGGTGAGAGGAATGCCTTTTTCCAGAGTGATCCGATAAATCAGCCAGACACTTCCCACCCTGGTAAGCTGTTCGGCAAGCTGGCAGAGGGATGGAATCAGAGCCCTCTTTTTTCCGTAATAGTAGCCGTTGATACAGGCGTGAATTGAGGAGGGAAGCAGAGAGTAAGTCAGAAGAACAAGAAGAGGGGCACAACGCGCTTCCCCAAGCATATGCACGGCAAGCCAGTCTGCATTGCAAAAGACTGCGGCTCCCGCCAGCAATGAGAGGGAGACGGAGAGTACAAGTCCGATGAACAGGTAGATGCGGGCCTGCTTTTCACCGGCGGCAGCATCGCTGTGTTGTCCTATGGCATCCCCGACAAATTTTGAGATGGAAGTCTGGATGGAGGATGCGGTAAGAGCAAAGCAGAAGGAAAAAATCGGTGTGATAAGCTGATAGATTCCAAGAGCCTCTGCACCAATTGCGCGCGACAGGAATATTCTATAAAAGAAGCCGATGATACGGCTCAGGACACCGGCAACCGTCATGATCAGGGTTCCGGTGATAAGCGGATTTTTGGACAAACGGGAAATATTCAATAAAAACTCCAAAAAGGAAAACTTAGTAACTATTATATGAGGTGAGGGTGGAGAATATGAGCTGCAGAATTTATCTGGATCACGCAGCAACAACGGAGATGCTTCCGGAGGTGCGCAGTGCGATGGAACCCTATCTTACAGAGGAGTACGGAAATGCATCCACCTCTTATGAGATGGGGCGCAGGTCGAAAGAGGCGATAGAGAAAGCACGTACAGAGATTGCGCGTATGATTGACGCAGATCCCGACGAAATCTTTTTTACGTCCGGAGGAAGTGAGTCGGATAACTGGGTAGTGAAAAATGCAAAGGGGCATGTCCTGACTACGAAGATTGAGCATCATGCCATCCTGCGCTCCTGTCAGTATCTGGAGAGCTTGGGGCAGGCAGTGACCTATCTGGATGTGGATGAGAGCGGACTGGTGGATACGGCAGGAGTAGTGGATGCGCTGCGGGAAGATACGGCGTTGGTCAGCATTATGATGGGAAATAACGAAATCGGTACAATTGAGCCGATTGCGGAAATTGGTGCAGTTCTGCGCGGACGGGGAATTGCATTTCATACGGATGCGGTACAGGCGGTAGGACAGATTCCAATTGCCGTATCAAGGCTTCCGGTGGATTTCCTGAGCGCAAGTGCACATAAGTTTCATGGACCAAAAGGTGTGGGATTTCTCTATGTGCGAAACCACGAAAAGCTGACGTCCTATATTCACGGGGGCAGTCAGGAGAGCGGGAAACGGGCGGGAACGGAAAATGTTGCCGGGATTGTGGGAATGGCAGAGGCATTGAAAATATCCGTAAGGGAAATGCAGTATACGCTGCCGAGAATCCGGAGTCTGCGCAACTACTTTATCGAGAGGCTCAGACATGAAATTGCAGATGTCCGGTTAAACGGGCATCCTTATAAAAGGCTTCCGGGAAATGTGAATATCAGCATCCGGGGAATCGATGCCACTTCGCTTTTAGTACTTTTGGAGGAAGACGGAATCTGTGCTTCCGCAGGCTCTGCCTGCAACACCGGGCAAACAAGAATCTCCCATGTGATTGAGGCAATCCGGGTTCCGGAGGACTATGCCGCCGGAACAGTGCGTTTTACACTGGGCCGGGGAACGGATAAGAAACAGGTGGATGAAACGATAGAAAGCATTAAGCGCTGCGTGCATATCCTGCGGCAGGAGACATAAAGCTACAGGCAAAAATGTGCAATGGCATTTGCAACACCGTCCTCGGTATTCGGGGACGTTACATAATCTGCCTCCGCCTTTACGGACGGGATGGCATTTCCCATGGCAACGCCGATTCCGGCAGCTTTTAAAATGGCAAGATCATTTTCCGTATCGCCCACAGCCATTGTGGCTTCCGGCGAAATCTCCAGAAGCTGTGCCAGCTTCACAAGTGCAGCTCCCTTGTTGACATCTGCCCGTGTGAATTCCAGATTGTTGTAGCCGCCGGAAACGCAGGTAATCTGCGGGTTGGATTCTAAGAATTTACGAACTTTTTCGCGGTCGGTGAAGCCGCCTTTTCCGTCAGGAAAAAAATTCAAGGTCATTTTCTGGACCTTGAGATGGTTCTCATGAATGAACAGGGGAAGGTTCTCCACCCGGGTGCGTGTCTTTGTGATGTAATGTTTTAAAGCAGCCGGGACATTCAGCTTTTCTCCGGCTTCGATGCAGGATATGGGAGAATAGCCCTTTCCGTTAATGAAGGCATCCATGTGAATGTCCCGGGCCAGCAGAAAATCCAGAATCGGAAAAATCAGTTCCTCGTCCATGGCCTCTTCGTACAGGCATTTTCCGGAGCTGATTTCATAGATGGCGCTGCCGTTTGCGGTAATGGCAAAACGGATGCCGGAATCTGCAATCTGCTCAAAGGGAAGCCCTCCATAAGGGCGCCCTGTGGAAATTACCACATGAATATCTTTGGCAACTGCCTGCTGGATAGTTTGAATATTTTTTTCACTGATGCGGCTGTTGTTATCAAACAATGTGCCGTCTAAGTCCAGTGCAATCAGACGTATTTCTTTCATATTTGACCTCTTTTCAAAAAAAGCTGGGAAAACAGTTACCGTTATATTATAATAAACAAAGAAAAAGCGCAAGGAATGGAGTACAAAAATGACGAGACAGGAATTTAAAGAATTTATTATAGATAAGGCTCCGGTGATACTGGACGGAGCGACGGGAACCAATCTGATGGAGGCAGGAATGCCGGTTGGCGTGTGTCCGGAGGAATGGATACTGGAGAATCCGCAGGTGCTGGTGGAGCTGCAGCGCGGATATGTGGAGGCGGGAAGCCATATTGTATATGCACCGACTTTTACGGGAAACCGCATTAAACTGGAAGAATATGGACTCAGCAGCAGACAGGAGGAAATAAACAGGGCGCTTGTGGAACTGTCCAGACAGGCGGTGGGAGACAAGGCGCTGGTGGCAGGAGACCTTACCATGACGGGGCAGCAGTTGTTTCCGATGGGCGAGCTTTTGTTTGAGGAATTGGTGGAAGTATACAAGGAGCAGGCGCGGATTCTGGCGGAAGCCGGAGTGGATCTGTTTGTGGTGGAGACCATGATGAGCCTGCAGGAGTGCAGGGCAGCGGTGCTGGCAATTCATGAGGTCTGTGACCTTCCGGTGATGGTGACGCTGACCTTTAACGAGGACGGGCGCACCCTTTATGGAACTCCGCCGGAGACGGCAGTGACAGTTCTGCAGTCGCTTGGAGCAGATGCGGTGGGAGTCAACTGTTCCACCGGCCCGATGGAGATGGTAGAGCCGGTAAAGAAGATGGCAGAATATGCAACAATTCCGATTATTGCAAAGCCGAATGCAGGTCTGCCGGAGCTGGATGGAAAAAAGACAGTGTACCGTATGAGCCCGGAAGAATTTGCAGAAGCCGGAAAGGCGCTGGTGGAAGCCGGAGCGACCATTGTGGGCGGCTGTTGCGGAACCACGACAAAACATATCCGGGCACTGCGGGATGCCGTACAAAACATGCAGGTCCGCAAACCTTTGGAGACACACCGGAGAATTCTTGCTTCCGAGAGAAAAAATATAGAGATTGATCTGGACGGTAATTTTCTGGTGGTGGGTGAGCGGATTAATCCAACCGGAAAGAAAAAGCTGCAGGCAGAGCTTCGCGAAGGACGGCTCGATCTGGTGCGCGAGATGGCAATGCAGCAGGAGGAAGACGGAGCGGATATTCTTGACATCAATGTCGGAATGAACGGCATTGATGAGAAAGAGATGATGAAGCAGACCATTTACGAGGTGGCGGCAACTGTGGATTGCCCGCTTTGTCTGGACAGCAGCAGTGCGGAGGTTATGGAAGAGGCACTGCGCGTTTATCCGGGAAGGGCACTCATCAATTCTGTATCCCTGGAGACGGAAAAGATAGAAAAGATGCTTCCTCTTGCGAAAAAATACGGGGCGATGTTCGTCCTTCTTCCGGTGTCTGACGAAGGACTCCCGGAGGATGCAGAGGAGAAAAGGCAGATTATAGAGAAGGTCTACAACGAGGCAATCCGAATCGGGATGACGCATGAAGATATTGTGGTGGATGGACTTGTGGCAACCATAGGCGCCAATCCGGATGCGGCAAAGGAGTGCTTCGAAACGATTGCGTACTGCAAAGAGGAGCGGGGGCTTCCGACCATCTGCGGGCTGTCCAACATATCATTCGGACTTCCGGAGAGAGGGTATGTCAACGCAGCATTTCTGACGATGGCAATCGGCAAGGGGCTTACCATGGCCATTTCAAACCCTTCGCAGGAACTGCTTATGAATGCGGCTTTTGCTTCGGACATGCTTTTGCACAGACCGGACAGCGACATCCGCTATATTGAGCGCATGGGAAAGCTGGCAGAGAAAAAGGCACAGTATGAGACGGTTGTTGTGAAAAAAGAAAGCGCAGGGGCAACCGCGGCAGGAACGGAAGAAGACGGAAAAAATCCGGTCTATACGGCTGTTTTAAAGGGGAATAAGGGAACCGTGATTGATGAAGTGAAGAAGTTTCTGGGAACCGGAGAGAAGCCGGAGAATATCATTAACGATTCGCTGATTCCTGCAATCAATGAGGTTGGCGTACTGTTTGAGCAAAAGAAATATTTCCTTCCGCAATTGATTGGAAGCGCCAATACCATGAAACTTGCAATCGATTATCTGGAGCCTATGCTGGAGCGGAAAAATGACGGTGAAGAGATGCCGACAGTGGTTGTGGCAACGGTGGAAGGCGACATCCATGATATCGGAAAGAATCTGGTGGTGCTGATGCTCAAAAATTACGGCTACAATGTGATTGATATGGGAAAAGACGTGCCGGGTGAGGAGATTGTGGATACTGCCATGCGTGAGAATGCGGCGGTAATCGGACTTTCCGCCCTCATGACAACGACCATGATGCGGATGCAGGATGTGGTGGATATCTGTAAGGAAAAGGGCTGCACAAGCAAAGTGATTATCGGTGGTGCCTGCATTACGGAGAGTTTTGCGGAGGAAATCGGAGCGGACGGCTATTCGAAGGATGCCGCAGATTGTGTGAAATTGGTGGAAAGACTTTTGGCATAAGAAAAAATTTTAAAAAAAGTGTTGACATAGACGAGTGGACAAGATATAATAAACAAGTCGGTCGGCAAAAGAACGACAAAATGGGATCTTAGCTCAGCTGGGAGAGCATCTGCCTTACAAGCAGAGGGTCATAGGTTCGAGCCCTATAGGTCCCATTTGAAAATATGGCGAGATGGCTCAACTGGCTAGAGCGTCCGGTTCATACCCGGGAGGTTGAGAGTTCAAGTCTCTCTCTCGCTACTAAATCTTTCGAAACAATAATTGCTGGAAGCCTTGGCTTATTAAGGAAAGGAGACTCAGATAGTGTCTTTAAAAATTCCGGCAAACCGAAAGGTAATTAAAATCGCTTAGGCGATTTTTTTTTGCGCAAAAATATAGTGTTTCGTTTTGAATTCTTCTATCCCTTGATTCTCCCTATACTAATCTTATGTGGTTTTGCAAGGCTGTTTCAACCTATCTTTGCTGGATACCGATATGGTGTTATAATATACGAAAATAGACGGATGGCAAATTGACACGTATACGAAAATAGATTATTGTGATATTACGGAAAGGTAATAACCCAAACGGGAGAAAGAAACATAACTATAGAGGATGTTATAAAGTGCATTACATCCGGAGAGATTATTAAGCAATATCAGAATGATAAACCATTCCCGAGCTGTTTAATTCTGGGCGTATCAATTAAAAATAAATATATGCATGTGGTTGTAAGTATGAATGAAAGTTATATACATTTGATAACTGCATATTATCCGGATGCCGAACAGTGGGAAGCTGATTTTAAGACCAGAAAGGAGTACAAACAATGAAATGTTTTGAATGTGGAGCAAATGCAGAAAAAGGATTTACAACAAGCGTGACAGATTTGGAAAATTGTCTTGTTATAGTTCGTAATGTGCCATGCTATAAGTGTACAGAATGCGATGAAATTTTCTACACTGGGGATGTTGTGGAACAATTGGAAAAGATTATTGACACAGCTAAAAAACTTATGCAAGAGGTTTCGATTATTGACTACGGAAAGGTTGCATAAAGCAGGAGAAACGAAAATAATCTTCACATAAAGGACAGGAGAAGCGTATGCTGCGACCAAAAATCGGATTGGACTGGGATGATGTAACAGCCCCTTTTAACAGTCTTGCAATTGAAATGGCAAATGAAAAATATCAGATAAATCCGCCGTTGGTGCTGGAGGATATCACTTCATGGGAGAATGAGGGACGGGCAGGAATTATTCGGGAGTTTTATACGGATGAGGAGCTGTATCGGCGGCAGAAGGTATCGGAGAAGAATAAAAAGGCAGTCCGCAAGCTGATGGAGATAGCGGATGTCTACTTTATTACGGCAGCCCATCCGCAGTTTATGGGAATCAGGGCGAAGCAGATCCTGGAGGCATTTCCGGAGTTTCCACCGGAAAATATCATCCTGGGGAATGCGAAGAATCTGGTGCAGTTTGACATTATACTGGATGATGCCATCCATAATGTGCTGGAGACACCGGCAACTTATCCGGTGCTGATGCGTAAGCCGTGGAACCGGAAGATGACGGGGCTTCTTTCCGTGAATAATATGACGGAATTTGTATCCATGGTAAAACAGATTATTCATGCCTCCCAGTCAAAAAGTACACAGATCGAGAATCCATCCGTGCTGGCACTGGTGGGACCGTCCGGTTCCGGAAAAAGCCGGGTGGCGGCACAGCTCTGCGAGGATTCCCGTTTTGTCGGCCCTAAAACCTATTGCACGAAGCATAGCGCAAAGCATCATTATCTCACGGAGAAGGAGTTCGCGGGGCAGAAATTTTTCGAGCAGACCATGTATGCGGGTGTGAAGTACGGAACCAAAAAGGAAGATATCGAGGTGGTGCTGGAGGATGGAAAGTACGCGGTTATGGCGTTGGATATGTGTGGTGCGATTGCCATGAAGCGTCATTTTCCAACCGCCATTATCTATGTGGCAAGGGACAAGGAGTGCCTGATAAAAGAGATTCTGCAGGAGGATTATGACCTGGAGGAGAAAACCCTTAGGATACTTTCTATTGATGCGGAAAAGAGAAATCGGGAAATTTGCGACTATATACTGGATAATAAGGATGAAAACGGCGCATCCAGATTGCTGGAATTGTTATAAGGAAAACCTATAACGCACTATAAAAATGAATAATTAACACTTTTCCTACCGGTGTGGTATGATATATACAACAAAACACAAGACAAGAATTTTTAACAGGAAAAGGAGAATAAAGATATGAGTAAAAAACATTATGCAGACAGAAATTTAAAATTTGAGACCTTACAGTTACATGTGGGACAGGAAACAGCAGATCCGGTAACGGATGCAAGAGCCGTTCCGATTTACCAGACATCCTCTTATGTATTCCACAATTCACAGCATGCGGCAGACCGTTTCGGACTGAAGGATGCCGGTAACATTTACGGAAGACTGACCAATCCGACAGAGGATGTATTTGAAAAGCGTATCGCAGCTTTGGAGGGCGGTGTGGCAGCTCTTGCGGTGGCATCCGGTGCGGCAGCCGTTTCTTATACGATTCAGAATCTTGCTTTTTCAGGAGACCATATCGTGGCAGCCAAGAATATCTACGGAGGAACCTATAATCTTTTGGCACATACCTTTGTGGATTTTGGAATTCAGACAACGTTTGTGGATCCGTTGGATTTGAGCGCATTTGAAAATGCAATTCAGGAGAATACAAAAGCAATCTACATTGAGACTCTTGGTAATCCGAATTCAGAGGTTGCGGATATTGAAGGAATCGCAAAGATTGCTCATGCTCATAAGATTCCGCTGGTAATCGACAGTACTTTTGCAACTCCTTATCTGGTACGCCCGATTGAATACGGAGCAGATATTGTGATCCATTCTGCGACGAAGTTTATCGGCGGACACGGCACGACCATTGGAGGTGTCATTGTGGATTCCGGAAAATTCGACTGGAAAGCATCCGGAAAGTTCCCGCAGCTTACCGAGCCGAATGAGAGTTATCATGGCATCAGTTTTGCAGATGCAGCGGGTCCTGCAGCTTTTGTAACAAGAATTCGTGCTATTCTGCTCAGAGATACAGGTGCAACCTTATCTCCGTTCCACAGTTGGATTTTCCTGCAGGGACTGGAGACACTTTCCCTTCGTGTGGAGAGACATGTGGAGAATGCGCTTAAGGTAGTGGAATATCTGTCTAAGCATCCGCAGGTGGAAGCAGTACATCATCCTTCCGTAACCACGGATCCGGAGCAGCAGAGACTGTATAAGAAGTATTTCCCGAATGGCGGAGGTTCTATCTTTACCTTCGAGATTAAGGGAGATGCGAAGAAGGCGCAGGAATTTATTGACAATCTGGAATTGTTCTCCCTGCTTGCCAATGTTGCCGATGTGAAGTCATTAGCCATTCATCCGGCATCTACCACTCATTCGGAGTTGAACGAGGCAGAGCTTCTGGATCAGGGAATCAAGGAGAACACCATCCGTCTGTCCATCGGAACAGAGAATATCGACGATATCATTGAGGATCTGGATGAGGCATTTAAGGCTGTACAGTAAAAGGATGTATTCAATAAAGAACAACCAAACACATTGAATTTCAAATGAAGTGAGTATAGAATATTTATGAAACAGAGTCACTGCCTACAATATGAACTATGTAATCGGTTCTGTAGGGACCGGTTATGTAGCTCGTGTTGTAGGAGGTGTATAAATATAATTCCTTTTATAATAGAATATGCAAATTCATTTAGATATGCTTATGTAAAAAGGAACTAAAATAAACAGATAAGGAGATTAATATGTTTGGTTTTGGTCAGTTGATTGACATTTTGAAAAAAAGTCCTAAGAAAATTGTGTTCACGGAAGGAGACGATCCGCGTATTCTGGAGGCAGCTTCACGTCTGCTTGCCAGCAATTTCCTTCACCCGATTCTGGTGGGAAATGAAGAAGAGATTTATGCCTCAGCAGAGGAGAGCGGTTTCAATATCCGCGGAGCACAGATTATCGATCCGAAGAATTTTGACCGTATGGATGAGATGATTGCCCTGTTCTGCGAGCTTCGTAAGAGCAAGGGTGTGACAGAGGAGCAGGCAAGGGGGATGTTGTCCCAGAGCAATTATTTCGGAACCATGCTCGTGAAGATGGGGATTGCGGACGCGCTTTTGGGCGGTGCTACATACTCTACGGCGGATACCGTCCGTCCGGCACTTCAGCTCATTAAGACAAAGCCGGGTAATTCCATCGTATCTTCCTGCTTCATTCTGGTTCGCCCATCCGCAACCGGTGAGAATGAGGTGCTGGCGATGGCAGACTGTGCCATCAATATTCATCCGACAGAGGATGAACTGGTGGAGATTGCAGGAGAATCCGCAGAGTGTGCGAAGATATTCGGCGTAGATCCGAAGGTGGCATTTCTGAGCTATTCAACTTTCGGTTCCGGAAAAGGTGAGGATGTGGACAAGATGCGTAACGCAGCCAAGAAAGCGGCTGAGAAGTATCCGGAGCTTCCGATTACCGGAGAGATACAGTTTGATGCTGCCGTGTCACCGAGAGTGGCCCGCACCAAGTGTCCGGACAATCCGATTGCAGGACATGCAAACACCTTTATTTTCCCGGATATCAATGCAGGAAATATCGGATACAAGATTGCACAGCGTCTTGGAAACTTTGAGGCTTACGGCCCGATTCTCCTTGGTCTGAATGCACCGATCAATGATTTGTCCCGTGGATGCAATGCATCAGAAGTATATTCCATGGCAATCATTACTGCAGCGCTGGCATAGGATTGATAAACATGAAAGCAACCCAAAAGGGGCATAGTATGACTATGCCCTTTTTGTAACGTTATGGATGACGGGAGGAAATAAAATGCGCGTGGGAATGGGATATGATGTGCACAGACTGGTGGAAGGCCGGGAACTGATTCTTGGAGGCGTCAAAGTGGAACACACACTGGGGCTTTTGGGACATTCGGATGCAGATGTGCTGGTACATGCAGTGATGGATGCGCTGTTGGGAGCCGCAGCGCTTGGGGATATCGGAAAACATTTTCCGGATACGGATCCGCAGTATGAGGGGATCTCCAGCATGCGGCTTTTAGAGCAGGTGGGCGAACTGCTTGAAAAAGAGGGATATGTCATTGAGAACATTGATGCGACCGTTATCGCACAGAAGCCAAAGCTTCGCCCGTATATTGAGGAGATGGAGCAGAATATTGCGAAGACTCTTGGCATTGCAAAGAATCAGGTGAATGTAAAAGCAACAACGGAAGAAGGACTCGGATTTACGGGAACGGAGGAAGGAATCTCTGCACAGGCGGTCTGCCTTCTGACAGGCTTTTATGAGGGAAGCGTGGCGGTAGGAAGTCGGGGAACCTGTACAGGCTGTTGCGGACAGCACAAAGAGCAGTAGCTAACCTTTTAAAACTGCATAATCTAACAGTAAAGAGGATGAAGAAAGCGGAGTACCTTTTGAAAACGGTAATCCGCTTTTTCTCAGAAAAGGGGCTGCATGGGATTTTTACGGAATCTGCGCGAGGAAAAAAGAGTAATCCGGGAGAGGGATCCGGCAATCCATTCGGATTTGGAGGTCTTTTTGTATCCCAGTTTCAAGGTTATGCTCAGTTACCGGAGAGCACATAAGCTGTATAGAAAGAAACACTATTTTCTGGCGCGCCTTTTGTCGCAGAGGGCGGCGCGAAAAACCGGAATTGAAATACATCCGGGGGCACAGATCGGAAAGGGACTGTTTATCGATCATGGCTGCGGCGTTGTCATCGGAGAGACCACGGTGATTGGAGATAACTGTACGCTTTATCAGGGAGTGACTCTCGGCGGTACGGGAAAAGAGCAGGGAAAAAGGCACCCGACTCTTGGAAACAATGTGATGGTTTCCGCAGGAGCAAAAGTGATTGGCTCTTTTAAGATAGGGGATAACTGCAAAATTGGAGCGGGGAGTGTGGTCTTACGCGAGGTGCCGCAGGGTTCCACCGTTGTGGGAGTGCCGGGGCGCGTTGTCCGGCATAACAGTCCGAAACTTCCGCAGGAGGAGATGGATCAGGTGCATTTTCCGGATCCGGTACAGGAAGATCTGGAGTGTTTCCGGAGGGAGCGGGAGGAGCTCTGCAGAAAAATTCTTGATTTTGAAGAAGCTTTTCAAAAGATATCAACAAAAAATGATAATTAGATATAGGATTTTTGAATGGAATATTGTACAATAAAGGTGACTATTCAGAAGCCGTAGAATAAGATAGGCAGATTCGTCATGCTTGCATGTAAGAAGCTGGTTATCTTATTCGTAAGGTGGCTCGAATAGAGTCACCGCCCCAATTATGAGCTATGTAATCGGTTCTGTAGGAACCGGTTATGCAGCGTCAGCCCATTTCCCGAAGGGAAATTTATCATGGGCTGATGTTCCATTTAGTCCCGAAGGGACGGGAAAGCACTCGTAGAGAGGGCGAAAATGCGAATTGCAGGGGAGGGTTCTGAACAATTATCTATAATGTAAAACACAGAAAAGGACAACAGGATGGAGAATCGATTTCGTTTTTATAATACATTGACAAGAGAGGTTGAGACGGTAATTCCGCATGAGGACGGTAAAATCCGGATGTACACCTGCGGACCGACCGTATATCATTTTGCACATATCGGTAATCTCAGAAGTTACATTATGGAGGATGTCCTGGAAAAAGGACTCCGCTATGTGGGCTATGATGTTAAGCGCGTTATGAACATTACGGATGTGGGGCATCTCTCGTCGGATGCGGACACCGGTGAAGATAAGATGTTAAAGGGCGCAAAGCGGGAACATAAGAGCGTCATGGAAGTGGCGAAATTCTATACGGACGCCTTTTTTGAGGATTGCAGAAAGCTGAATATCAAGAGACCGGACGTGGTGGAGCCTGCAACCAACTGCATCAGTGACTTTATCCATATGATTGAAGTGCTTCTGGAAAAAGGTTATGCATATCAGGCAGGCGGCAATGTCTATTTTGACACAAGCAAGCTGGAGGATTATTATGTATTTTCTTCCGCAGTGGAAAAGGAGCAGCTTCAGGTGGCTGTCCGTGAGGATGTGGAGGCAGATGAGAACAAGCGCAATGTGAATGATTTCGTCCTCTGGTTTACAAAATCCAAGTTTGAGGATCAGGCACTCAAATGGGATAGTCCGTGGGGTGTTGGATATCCGGGCTGGCACATTGAGTGTTCCTGCATCGGAATTAAGCATCTGGGCGAATATATGGATATTCACTGTGGCGGCGTGGACAATATTTTCCCGCATCACACCAATGAGATTGCCCAGTCGGAGTCTTATCTGGGACATAAATGGTGCAACTACTGGCTGCATGTGAACCATCTGAACGACCAGTCTGGAAAAATGAGTAAGTCAAAGGGTGATTTCCTCACGGTATCCCTTCTGGAAGAGAAAGGTTACGATCCGATTGCTTACCGAATGTTCTGCCTGCAGTCCCATTACCGGAAGCCGCTGGTATTTTCCTATGAGAATCTGGACAATGTGGAGACCGCGTATGAGAAGCTGGTGAAGAAGATTGCAACCCTGCGGGATGAAGGGAAAGTGGATGAGAAGGCATTTTCGGATTACAAAGCAAGGTTTACGGATGCCATCTGTGATGATATGAATACTTCCATGGCGATTACGGTGGTCTATGACGTCGTAAAAGCCGATATAAATGATAAGACGAAGCTGGAGCTTTTGCGTGATTTTGACAAAGTTCTCTCTTTGAATCTTACCACGGCGGGACAGGCGCTTCTGGATGCCGGCACCACTGTGGATGCAGAGCTGGAACAGTATATCAATGACAAGATTGCAGAGCGTAAGGAAGCAAAGAAGGCAAAGGATTTTGCAAAAGCGGATGCCATCAGAGAGGAACTGCTGGCAAAGGGCGTGGCAATTAAGGATACCAGAGAAGGTGTTGTTTGGGAGCTTGTTTGATGGAAAAAGGAATTGACTCATATATCAGAGAAAAGTTTGATGTGCCGGATACGGATATCAGAACCTATTCGCCGCTGACGCTTGCGTATATCGGAGATGGGATTTTTGATCTGGTTATCCGCACGGTGGTTGTTGGAAAGGGAAATACACACGCAAGTAAACTTCACATGCGAACCAGCCATATTGTAAAGGCACATACACAGGCACTCATCATGGAGTATCTTACGGATAAGCTGACGGATGAGGAAGCGGACATCTGCAGGAGAGGACGCAATGCAAAGTCAGCAACCATGCCGAAAAATGCCACGGTTGCCGATTACCGTAAGGCGACAGGGCTTGAGGCACTGATGGGCTACCTGTATCTGACGGACCGGTTTGAGCGTCTCGTGGAATTGATAAAATGTGCCGTGGACGGTCTGGATTTAAGGTTATAGAAAAAGGAAGAAAACATGGAATACGAGATGACAGATAACAGAATAGAAGGGCGGAATGCTGTCTTGGAGGCGTTTCGTTCCGGAAAGACGATTGATAAGCTGTATGTGCTGGACGGATGTCAGGATGGACCGGTCAAGACCATTACCAGAGAGGCCAGAAAGCATGATACCATTATCAATTATGTGAGCAGGGAAAGGCTGGATCAGCTTTCGGAAACCGGGAAGCATCAGGGTGTGATTGCGGTCAGTGCGGCATACGCTTATGCGGAGGTTGAGGATATTTTAAAGGAAGCGGAGGAAAAAGGAGAGCCGCCGTTTATTATTATTCTGGACGGAATTGAGGATCCACATAATCTTGGAGCGATTATTCGTACTGCAAACCAGGCGGGGGCGCATGGAGTGATTATTCCGAAGCGCCGCGCGGTGGGGCTTACCCCGACGGTTGCAAAGACATCGGCGGGAGCCATCAATTATACGAAGGTGGCGAAGGTGACCAATATTTCCAATACCATGAAGGAACTGAAGGAAAAAGGACTCTGGTTTGTCTGTGCGGACATGGACGGAACGGTGATGTATGATATGGATCTGACCGGACCGATAGGACTTGTCATCGGAAGTGAGGGAGACGGTGTCAGTCCGCTGGTGAAAAAGAACTGCGATATGGTTGCTTCCATTCCCATGAAAGGAAGCATTGATTCGCTGAATGCATCTGTGGCAACGGGTGTGATGGCTTATGAGATTGTGCGGCAGCGAATGAAAAAGGGGTAGTGCATGCAATATGATACATTTTCTGACGAGGAGCTCATTGAGAAGCTGCGTCAGGGTGAGGATGATATCACAGATTATATATTGGAAAAATACAAGCCGCTTGTCAGCCGTTGCGCAAAGGCAATGTATCTGATTGGCGGAGAGAATGAGGATCTGATACAGGAGGGAATGATTGGACTGTTTAAGGCAGTCCGGGATTATCGGAGCGATAAGAATTCCGGTTTTTATCATTTTGCCGAAATGTGTATTAACAGACAGTTATACTCGGCGGTGAAAGCGTCAAACCGGAAGAAACATATGCCGTTAAATTCTTATGTCTCACTTTCGGCAAAGGAGACAGAGACAGGGGCTTCGGTTTCGGATGGACTGCTGGGAGAGACGAGAAGTCCCGAGCAGATGGTGATAGAAGGAGAGCTCTGGAAGGAATTCAGGCAGAGACTTGTTGGAAAATTAAGCAAAATGGAGAAGCAGGTATTGCAGCTTTATCTGGATGGAAATAATTATATTCAGATTGCCGGCCTGATGGAAAAGAGTCCAAAGGCGATTGACAATGCCCTGCAGAGAATCCGCCAGAAAATCAGACAAATGAAGATAGAAAGAGGGTGAGAGTATGAAATTTTCCCGAATTGGAAAACACACAATCCGATGCGTGATATCGGAAGAAGAAATTACGGATTTAGGGTATACGCTGGAAGAAATTATGAGCAATGGAGAGCGCACACAGGAGTTTATGAATCAGATTTTTGATCTGGCAGAGCAGCAGTTTGAGACAAAGTTTGAGCTGGGAATTAAGACTGTGCGTGCAGATTTTATGTCGGATCATACATTATCCCTCACTTTTTCCGAACATCCGGGATCGGATGAGATGATGGAGCATCTGAAGGATATTGTAAGTGGACTGATGAATTCCCTGCCGCAGCAGGTCGGAGGTGCCGAAGCAAAAAACGGAAAGGAAGATACGCAGGAACTGGTAAATGTGCTGATTACGCTTGTTTTCCCGGATCTGGATACCGTGACAAGGTTTGCAAAACAGATTATGCTGAGCGAATTTCCGCCAAGTGCTTTGTACAAATACAAAGAAGAATACATGCTTATGCTGGATTTGTCGGATTTATCAGAGACACAGGTAAAGCAGATGTCCAATCTGACGGATGAGTATGCAGTGGATATTTATGTGGGAGCGGAGCGGAAAGCATTTGTGGAAGAGCACGGGAAATTTATTATACAGGAGCGTGCGCTGGAGATGTTAAGACAACTGTAAATAAAAAAATGCAAAAATAAAAGGAGGATAAAGCATCCTCCTTTTTCATGTCTATAAATCCTAGCCAATAACCTTATGGAGAGACTCCAGTACACGGTCTGCCTGGAAAGGCTTTACAATAAAATCCTTTGCACCGTTCTGAATGGCTTCGATTACCATTGACTGCTGTCCCATTGCAGAGCACATAACACATACAGCGTTTGGATCAGCGGCTTTGATTTCCTTGAGAGCCTGAATACCGTCTTTGTTCGGCATAGTAATATCAAGAGTAACAAGATCCGGTTTTAATTCGTTATACTTCGCAACTGCTTCCGCACCGTCACAAGCTTCACCGGCGATTTCAAACCCCCCCTTGGTAAGAATGTCCTTGAGCATCATTCGCATAAATGCTGCGTCATCAACAATTAGTATTTTTGCCATTTATATATCCTCCTGTTTTATAATCTGCTTCACAATGCTGAGCGGATACAGCTGAAGTAATTCGCTGTCAATCAAACCTTCAACCGTCAGTTGAAAGGTAACCTTGACAATATCGGTTCCGTTACACAACTCATCCGGTATCTCAAAAGTCTTATGTCCCTTTGAATTAATCAGCGGAAAACCAATATCTGTAGGTGTCCCTAAAATGGACGCCATGGAAGTGGCGATAGCACCACACATCTGGTTCATTGCTTCGGAAACTGCCGATAAGGCAATCTCGTCAAGCTGCATACCGGATATGTCTGTCCCGTTCCCGCCCATCATCAGATTGGCAATCACTAAAGCGTCATTGCATTTCAAGACAATGAGATTGGTTCCGTCAAGTCCCTTTGTATAAGGCACTTTAACCAGAATATGATCATCACTCTCTAAAGCATCCTCCTTGGAGAGTACCTCTACCACAGGGGTGGTGATGTTTGTCTTACGATTGATGATCACGCTGAGAGCCGTGGCTGCTGAACCCGTACATATGTTAGCAACTTCACCGATGATATCGGCTTGTTCTCTGGTGACATTTTTCATAGATTATCCTCCGTAGTACCTATTTCCCTTCTCCATTATAACAAAGATTGCAAAATAAGCAAAGAAAATCTTAAAATTTTTCACCTGATATTGGTATCATACCACAAATGTGCTAAAATTGGAATAAAGAAAGTGACATAAATTTGATTTTTTTGTAAAAAAGGAGAAAATATGGGAGAAGCAGAATATCAGGAAGCATTAAAGCTGGGCAAAAAAGAATATAAAGCATGCGTGGCGCGTGGACGTTTTCCGTACCTCCCGGTTCTTGATGACATCCTTTCACGGGAGGAAGTCCGGACAGAACAGAATATGGGGCTGGTCAAGATTCCGTTGGAGTACGTGGTAGGGACATCTACCATGGGAAGAACCTATTCCTTTGCGGCGAATTTTATGCCGATTCTGGGTGAGGGAACCGAGTTTGCAATCAAGTGGACCAATCTCTCGGAAGCGCAGGTCAATGAGGGAATCCGTGATCCGATTAAGGCATATGAGTATATGAACCGCTATTATGTGGTGGAGGGAAACAAGAGAGTCAGCGTCCTTAAGTATTTTAAAGCGGACTCCGTGCAGGCCTTCGTGACACGCAAGATACCGAAGTATTCGGATGATATTGAGATTAAGCTGTATTATGAATACATGAAGTTTAACGAAATCTCCGGGGTGAACCAGATTGAGTTTTCCAAGCTGGGAATGGCAGAGAAGCTGCTTAATCTTATGGGGGCAACTTCCCTGTGGGATGAAGATACCCGGATTGATTTTAACAGTCTGGTGCTGCATTTTACCAAGGCGTTCGAATTCCGTGGAGGTTCCAAGCTTCCGATTACGGTCGGTGACGCGCTGACGGCATTTATCAATGTATATGGGTACCGGGAAGCTCTTGCGATGTCGGATGCGGAACTGAGCATGAGTGTGCTTAAGTGCTGGAACGAATTCGTCATGCTGGCACAGGAGCAGAGTGTCGGTCTGGTCATGGATCCTCTGGATATGCGGGAGAAAAAGAACATATTCAGTTACCTTCTCCCGAACTCTTCCAACAAGAAATTTACCGTGGCATTTCTCTATCCGAAGTCACCGGAGACATCCGACTGGGTATATGCCCATGAACTGGGGCGAAATTACCTGACGGAGACTTTCCCGGAGCAGATGGAGACCATCTGTGTCAGTGATGTGACGGAGGAAAGTGCCGAGGAGGTTTTGAATGATGTAATCCGGCAGGGAGCGGACATCGTGTTTGAGGTTGCACCGCAGATGATGATGCCGACACTTAAGGTTGCGGTGGAGCATCCGGATGTGAAAATCTTAAATTGCAGTCTGAACACGCCGCATAAGTATATCCGTACTTATTATGCCCGCATGTATGAGGCAAAGTTTTTGTCGGGCATGATTGCCGGAGCGCTGGCGGAGAATGACCGCATTGCCTATATTGCGGATTATCCGATTTACGGAATGATAGCGAATATCAATGCCTTTGCGCTTGGGGCACTTTGCACGAATCCGCGGGCAAAGATTTATCTTGAGTGGTCTACGCGGAAGGAATATGACAGGGATAAATTCCTGCGGGAGAATGATATTCATATTGTTTCGGATCAGGATATGATTACACCGCATGATGCAAGCCGGCAGTTCGGACTGTACCGGTTTGAAAACGGGAAGACAGTCAATCTGTTGATGCCGGTATGGAACTGGGGAGTTTTTTATGAGAAGATGATACAGAGTATTCTGGCAGGCTCTTATCAGTCGGCGGATAATGAAGACGGCAGGGCACTCAATTACTGGTGGGGCATGTCGGCGGGAGTGGTTGACATTATCTGTTCCCAGAATGTACCGGTGGGAGTGAAGCGCCTGTCCGACCACCTGAAGAGTGCTATCAAGAAGGGAGATATTGTTCCGTTTTTCGGTAAAATATGGTCTCAGGACGGAACACTTAGAAATGAAAAGAGCGAAGCCATGAAACCGGAAGACATCATGAAAATGGATTGGCTTGTGGACAATGTAATCGGGCAGATACCGCCAATGAGTATGCTTGCCGAGGAGGCAAAACCGGTCGTACAACTGAAGGGTGTAGAGGAAGCAAAGTGACATGAAGATACTATTCGTAGCAGATGAAGAATCAAAAATGATTTGGGATTATTTTAATAAAGAGGATTATAAGGATATTGATCTGGTTGTATCCTGCGGAGATCTGAAGCCGGAGTATCTTTCTTTTCTTGCAACCATGATACCGGTACCGGTATTGTATGTCCGGGGAAATCATGATGACCGGTATGAAAAGCAGCCGCCGGAGGGATGCATCTGTATTGAAGACCGGGTGTACAATTTTAACGGCATCCGGATACTGGGACTGGGAGGCTCATACCGTTATAAGAAGGGCGATAACCAGTACACGGAGAGAGAGATGAAAAGGCGTGTCAGAAAACTGGGATTGAAGCTGAAATTCAGCCGGGGAATTGATATCCTGGTGACTCATGCGCCGGCAGCGGGACTCCATGACGGGGAGGATCTCTGCCACAAAGGATTTGCGGTATTCCACAGGCTGATTGAAACCTATCATCCCAGATATTTTGTCCACGGGCACGTACACATGAACTATGGCAGGCAGTTCCCGAGGGAAGACAAAATCGGTGATACGCAGGTCATTAATGCGTATGAGCGGTATATTATAGAAATCTGAAAGATGTGGGGGCTAAACAGAAAAGGAATATAAAATGAGTGTACAAATTGTTTTTCAGCAGATGATTGTCATTGTCGTGCTGGTCTGCCTTGGCATGGGGCTGTACAAAAAGAATTATATTGATGATGCGATGTCCGCAAAGCTTTCTTCCATTGTTGTGGATGTGTGTAATCCGTTACTGTGCATTTCCTGCAGTCTGGATACGGAAATTGCGGCAAGCCACAGGGATATTGCCATTGCTGTGGGAATTGCAGCGGCTGTGTATCTTGTTTTGATTATCGGAGGCATGTTAATTCCGAAGCTCTGCCGGATCGGGAGGGGAGACAGGAAGTTTTATCATGTGATGCTGGTATATGCCAATACGGGGTTTATCGGTATCCCGGTTGCGAGGGCGGTGCTTCCGCCGGAAGCGATGGTTTACATTGTTATTTTTAACATTATGTTCAGCGTGTTTTTCTATACACACGGAGTCTTCGTGATGAAATCCAAGGCGGAGAACTCGGGATTTAAGCTCAGTCCGGGAATTGTCTGCAGTCTGCTTACCATTTTGATTTTCTGGCTTGATATTTCCCTTCCGGGGATTGTGGCAGACTGTGTCAGCTATATTGGAAATGCAACAACGTTTTTGTCCATGACTTTGCTGGGATGTTCCTTTGCGGCAGCTTCCGCAAAAACCATGTTTTCCGAGTGGAAGATGTATTTGTTTACACTGATTAAGATGCTTTTAGTTCCGCTGGGATTCGGCTGTGTCATGAGTCTGTTAGGTGTAGACCGGTTGATGCTGGAGGCGTTTGTGCTGATGCTGGCGATGCCGGTGGCAAATCTGCCGTTGATGCAGGCAAAGAAGAACCATGAAGATACGGAAGTGCTGACTCGGGGGATTCTGCTGACAACGCTTTTTATGCCGGTGACGTTGACGGTGGTTTCTTTTGTGCTGACGAAGATATAAATTTTAAAGAGAACACCTTTTATTGACAGATTTGTTAAATTATAGTATAAATTAAGTGACCAAAAACAAATGAAACGGTCACTTAAAGAAAGAAGGTGTTCATATGATACGTGTACTTGCTTATATTGGAATCATTGGCGGCTGCCTGTGCGCAATTGCTGATTTATTGTTGGATATCAAGGGACCGGAAAACCGGAAACTTGGAAAAATGCAAGTGATTGACAGTAAATGGGAGGATATGGCTCACGGAAGGTTTGTGTGGTCTGACCTTTTGGCAATGTTTGCGGTTCCGATGTATTCCTGCGGATTTATTGCTTTAATGCTGCAGTTATCCGAGAAAAATCAAAGACTTGCGGTTATTCTGACTATCATATTTTTGTGTGGAGCCATGGGTGGTTTTATGATCCATACATTTTTATGCATGATGCCGACGATATACCAAAAAATCATGAAAAAGAATGATCAAAGTCTTGCCGAGGAGGTCATCGAATCGGTATTCCGACAGATTTATGTACCGTTTTTTACATTGTATTCTATGCTGGTTATTATTCCGTCAGTTGCGGTTATGATTCTGATTTTCCTTGGGATATTGCCGCTTCCGCTTTGGTGTATGCTGCTGAATCCGCTTATGATTCAGTTGATTGGATTACTTTTTCGGGCAACAAAGTTGAAAATTTTCATAGATGCGCCGAGCTGCTGTGCGGCAAGTCTGGGACTGGCTATGTATGGACTGTTGGCTCTGCTTTGCTGATGAGTTGTTTTAAAGGAGAAAACAAATGTCAATCTTTACGGTGGAGAAAAGAAATCAGATACAGGAGAAACTGCTGGAGGTTGGAATTGAGTTAATCCGAGAAAAAGGGATTCGAAAAATGACAATTAGTGAAATTGCAGACAGAACGGGAATCGGAAAAGGAACCTTTTATCATTTTTATGATTCGAAGGAGTATTTTGCCTATGATGCAATTATGTACAGCAAGAATCAAATAAAAGAGATGATGAATACGGCTGTGGAGCAGTATGGAAAACTGAACAGAGATTCACTGGAAGAAGTGTTATTAACTTATTCTTTCGGCAATGACACAAATATTTTAAGCTATATTTCCGGCGAAGATATGCAGTGGCTTCTGGAGCGGTTACCGAAATCCTATACGCTGGATCCGCCAAAAGAAACTGACGTTATCAATGCAATTTTGGAGAATTGCGACGGGATAAAGAAAGACATTAATTATCATGTGATCGCAAATATTATGAAAATTATGGCGATTGCGGTTGAAAACAAGGAAAGACTGTATCCGGATGCACTGGAGATGAATCTGGGGATGCTGAGGGAGCAGTTGTTTGATTGTATTTTCGAAAATTAGGGAATTGGTCCAATTTAAAATGTTGCAATCTGTTATTGTTAATAATATAATAGATATGCCGTAGTATTTTAGAGCATTAAAAAAAGCTGATGACGGGAATTGAACCCGTGACCCCTTCCTTACCAAGGAAGTGCTCTACCTCTGAGCCACATCAGCATTTATTGACCGCGTCAACTGTTTCATCATACTACGTCGACATCAAAATGTCAAGTGATTTTACAAAATAATTAAGGAGATATGTGAAAATGGAAACAATGAAAGACTACGAGAAGGAATTGGACCGTTCTTTTCGCACAATTAACGAAGGAGACATTGTAAAAGGAACCGTCATTGCAGTGTCGGAAGAGGGGGTTACCCTTGACCTTGCTTATTATACGCAGGGAGTGATTAAGGCGGAGAATTTAAGCAATGATCCGGATTACAATCCGAAGGAGGCACTTCAGATTGGGGATGAACTGGAAGCTACCGTGATTCGGGAGGATGATGGAAACGGCAATATCGAATTGTCGAAGAAAGAAGCGAATGATGTTCTTGCATGGGACAAGCTTCTTGAACTCAAGGAGAATGAGACGGTTGTGACGGTGCGTATCAAGGAGAGCGTTCCAAGCGGAGTGATTGCATTTTTGGAAGGAATTCGGGCTTTTATTCCGGTGTCCCAGCTTTCAACGGATTATGTGGAGGATACAAAAGCCTGGGTTGGAAAAGACGTAAAAGCGGAAGTGATTACGGTAGACAGGGAAGAAAATAAGCTGGTTCTCTCAGCGAGGGCAGTTGCCAAAAAGGAGCAGGAGGAAGAACGCAACCACAGGATTGCGATGTTGGTTCCGGGCTCTGTGGTGGAAGGAATTGTGGAGACCATCATGCCTTATGGTGCATTTGTGAATCTTGGAAACGGAATCAGCGGTTTGGTACATATCTCACAGATCAGCCAGAAGCGGATTGCTTCCGTGCATGAGGTCCTGAAGGAAGGCCAGAAAGTCAAAGCAAAGATTCTCAATACCAATGACGGAAAAGTCAGCCTCAGCATGAAGGCACTGGAAGATATTATGGAAGAAGCGGATACGGAAGAAGAAGCGCAGGCGCAGGAATACAGTTCGGGTGAAAGCGCAGGTACAAGTCTGGGAGATCTGCTTTCCAATATAAGATTATAAGAAAACGCGCAGGTGTTAAGCCTGCGCGTTGTTGTAATATTCCAATACTTTTTTGACATAATTCTGTGTCTCGGTAAAAGGCGGGATACCGCCGTACTTGTCCACGTTGCCGCTTCCTGCATTGTAGGCAGCAAGGGCAAGGGAGATATCGCCGTTATATTTCTTGAGATTCTGGGCAATCACCTGAGCACCGCCCATGATATTGTCGTGTGCGTCGTAGGCATCCGAGATACCGAGCGCTTTTGCCGTGGCAGGCATAAGCTGCATGATGCCCATGGCTCCGGCAGAGCTTGTGGCAGATGCATCGAAACCGGATTCGGCCTTTGCGATTGCTTTTAACAGATTGATATCAACATCATACTTTGCGGAGGCCTCCTGAAAATAAGATTCCAGCTCATCCGGACAGGAAATGCCGCCGGAAGAGGAAGAAGCCGATGCAGTCGTTGCCGCCTGGGAAACGGAGGAAGACGAGCTGCTGCCCAAGAGTTTCTGTAGTGTCTCCAGACTGATTCCGGCATCGCTTAAGGCGATCAGCGCATCAACAACGCGCGCCTGCTGGGAACGTGTTGCGTTCTCCAGTGATGTCTGAAAGTCTGAGGTCTTATTCTCGACCTGCGAAAGCGGTTGTGAAGAAGCGTAGCGCTCCTGAAGCTGCTTCGTGGTTTTGTCATCGATATATGGTAAAATTGTTACACTCATGAACTTCTCCTGTTGTACAAATTTGTTGATACTTGTCTTATTGTAGCATATTAAGTAAGAAAATTAAAGGAAAAGATGAAAATTGCTTGAATTTGTAAAGTAGATGATGTAGCATAAACCTCAAAGCGAATTGATATATAAATAAATGCGAAAATCAGACAGGCAGGAGAGTGTAAATTATGGAAAAGAAACCATTTGTAACAAAGAGTCAGGTGGAAGAAATCGTCAGGACGTATCCGACACCGTTTCATTTATATGATGAGAAGGGAATCCGTGAAAATGCGAAGAAGGTCAAGGAAGCTTTCGCATGGAATCCGAATTTTAGAGAGTACTTTGCGGTAAAGGCAACACCGAATCCGTACATATTAAAGATTCTGCAGGAGTATGACATGGGCTGTGACTGTTCTTCTTATACAGAGCTGATGCTTGCCAAGTCCTGCGGTTTTGACGGAAAGCATATCATGTTTTCTTCAAATGATACACCGGCAGAGGAATTTGCCTATGCAGACGAGCTGGGAGCCATCATCAATCTGGATGATTTTACCCACATTGACTTCCTGGAGGAGACCATCGGTCACATTCCGGAGACCATCAGTTGCCGCTACAATCCGGGCGGAGTCTTTGAGCTGAGTAACGGGATCATGGACAATCCGGGAGACTCCAAATACGGTATGACAAAGGATCAGTTGATTGAGGCATATAAGATATTGAAGAGTAAGGGCGCAAAGAAGTTCGGTGTTCATGCTTTCCTGGCAAGTAACACAGTGACCAATGAGTATTATCCAAAGCTTGCAAGAGAGCTTTTTGAGCTGGTTGTGGAATTAAAGGAGAAGACAGGCTGTGATATCGCATTCGTCAATCTTTCAGGCGGTGTAGGAATCCCTTATACACCGGATAAGGAGCCGAATGATATCTCCGTCATCGGTGAGGGCGTGCACAAAGCCTTTGATGAGGTGATGGTTCCGGCAGGACTGGGAGATGTGGCAATCTACTGTGAGATGGGAAGATTTATGCTTGGACCTTACGGCTGCCTTGTGACCAAAGCCATTCATGAGAAGCACATTTACAAGGAATATATCGGAGTGGATGCCTGTGCGGCAAACCTGATGCGTCCGGCAATTTACGGAGCATACCATCACATCACGGTTCTGGGAAAAGAAGATGCACCGTGTGATCATACTTATGATGTGACCGGCAGTCTCTGTGAGAACTGCGACAAATTTGCTGTGGACAGACAGCTTCCAAAGATTGATATGGGAGATTATCTGGTGATTCATGATACGGGAGCCCACGGTTTTTCCATGGGATATAATTACAACGGACGCCTTCGTTCCGCAGAACTTCTTTTGAAAGAGGACGGAAGTGTGAAGATGATTCGCCGTGCAGAGACACCGGAAGATTACTTCGCAACTTTTGACTGCTTTGACGATATCAAAATCGAAAGATAAGAAACAGAAAAGCGGTTGAAACCATTGATTTGGTTTCAACCGCTTTTTTTAGTGCCGGCAGTGGGACTTGAACCCACACGATGTTGCCATCAACAGATTTTGAGTCTGCCTCGTCTGCCAATTCCGACATGCCGGCGCGAACAAATATTATATTAGCATATACAACGGTGGATTGCAAGAGCTTTTTTAAAGATTCCGGAAGGAGTCTTTCATGGAAAAATTGACAGGGATATGGTATAATAACAAATGAATTCCGGGGGACAAAAAGCTATATGGAAACGTGAAAGAGGAAGAAAACAAATGAGATTATTTGTAGTAATATCGCTGGCAGTTGCGTTGGCAGTTTTGGGAATTTGTATTTATAAAACAAATGCAGAGAAGAATGAACTGGCATATATCGTAAAAAGATTGTTATGGCTGGGGTTTGGAGTTCTTCTCGTCAATGAAGTGGCTTTGATTGCTAAAACAGAAGAAATATACCTGGTTATGGATTGTATTTATTTTCTGCTTACAGACTGGCTGCTGTATTATATGCTGCAGTTTTCCATGGAGTATGTGGGAAGTAAGTTTGATGACTATGTAAAGAGAAAATTGATGATTCTTTTGCTGGCGGTAGATTCTGTATCCCTGCTTTTAAATTATGGGTTTCATCATCTCTTCTGCTTGAAGCCGGTTGAGGCATATGGGGGAGAAATCTATTACCGGTTGGACGTTACACCGGTATTTTACATTCATTATCTGATTATTATGATGCTGGTTACGTTCTGCTTAATCAGTTTGTTTTACAGGGTTTTTAGGGCACCACGGTTTTACCGCAGCAGATATCTGGTTATTGCGGTCATCATGGTTGCCATTGTAATTATGAACATCTTAACTTACCAGTCGCCGATTGATATGTCTGTTTTCGGTTATGCGGTTGAGGCAGTCTGTATCTATTACTGCGTGTATGTGTTTACACCGCAGAGACTGCTTCGGAAAACACTTCTTCTGGTGGCAGAGGATATGTCGGTGGGGCTTTTGGTTCTGGATGTGGATGGAAAAAAATTGTATCACAACAAATCTGCCCGGAAATTGTTGGATGAAGAGCGTTTGTTGAAAGACAAAGAAGGCAATACACTGGAAGAATGGTGCAGGCATTTGTATATGGAGCATCATATGGATTGTAACAGGGAGAAGACGTTTGAGTATCAGGGCGAAGAGGTTACGCTGAATGTTCATTTGCAGATTATGATGGACGTGAATAAAAAGCTTCAGGGTGGTTATTTTGTCATACAGGATCGCACGCAGGAAATCAATAAACTGAAAAAAGAGAAATATTTCGCCACTCATGACAGTCTTACGGGACTTTACAATAAAGCACATTTTTTTGAAAAGGCAGAGCAGTATATTAAGGAACATAAAGAGGAAGAGCTTCTGATCGTCAGCACAGATATCAAAGATTTTAAAATGATCAATGATTTATTTGATTCAAAAATAGGCGACATGGTTTTGAACAGATGCGCGCAGATCATAAGAGAACAGACGAAAGGCGCACTTGTTTACGGACGTATCGAGGGAGACGTATTTGGCATCCTGATGAAAAAATCCGATTTTGATGAGAAATATTTTGTTGGAGAGATGCAGAAAGTTTTTGATGGGTGCATGGATGAGGGAAGAACTTATCAGTTAATCAATTATGTTGGAGTCTATGAGATTGCGGAGAGAAACCTGCCGGTATCCGTGATGCTGGATCGTGCAAGGATGGCGATTTCGACAATTAAGGGGGACTATCATGATAAGATAGCATATTATGATGACAGGCTCCGCGAAAACATCCGGTATGAGCAGGAATTGATCAGTGAGATGGAGGGCGCAATTGAACAGGAGCAGTTTAGAATGTATCTGCAGCCGCAGATGACAGCGGAGGGCAGACTGCTGGGAGCGGAGGCACTGATTCGGTGGCAGCATCCGGTAAAAGGAATGATTCCGCCGGGAGAGTTTATACCGGTATTTGAGAAGAACGGATTAATCTCTGATGTGGACAGATATATGTGGGAAATGGCGTGCAGACAGCTTCGAGAGTGGAAGGATGAGGGGAGAGATGACCTGTACATATCTGTGAATATTTCGCCGAAGGATTTCTTCTTCCTCAATGTCTATCAGGAATTCGTTAATCTCATTAAAAAATATGAGATTAGTCCAAAAAATTTAAAGCTTGAAATTACAGAAACGGCCGTTGTCATGGATTTTGAACATCAGAAAGAACTGATTTCCAGACTGCAGAAAAGCGGATTTATCGTTGAAATGGATGATTTCGGAAGCGGTTATTCTTCATTAAATATGTTGAAGGATATTTATGTGGATGTGCTTAAAATAGATATGGCATTTTTGAAAAAAGCAGAGGACGAAGTACGGAGTGAAAAAATTCTTCAGATGATTATTACTCTGTCCGGGCAGCTTGATATACCGGTCATCACGGAGGGCGTGGAGACAAAGGAGCAACTGGATATGCTGAAAAGCATGGGGTGTGACATGTTTCAGGGATATTATTTCGCAAAACCAATGCCTGTGGGGGAATTTGAAAATCGATATTTTTAAGGAAAAACCGGCTTTTAAAGCCGGCTTTTTTCTTGACAGAAGTTATCATATATGATAACTTTTAAGATGCGATTAAGTTGGTAGGAAAGGGGAGTGTTATGAAGGAGAATGATTCTGCCCGGCAGGAGGTGGCAGAACAGCTCCGGCAGGTGAGAAAAGAGCAGGGAATGACGCAGGAATCGCTGGCGGAGCTTGTGGGAACCAAGAAATCGAACATCTCCAGGCTGGAGAGCGGGAGATATAATCCGAGTCTTGATTTTTTGGTGAAAGTGGCAGGAGGACTTGGGAAGCAGATACACGTAAAGGTAAAGTAAGAGGAGGCAGTCAAAAAAGTGATAAAAAAGCTGGGGAACTATAAGGATAATGACATCGAATTGTGCCGGACAACCAATAACCGGGTGGGAAATGAGACTGCGGAGGCGCTTTTGGAACAGCAGATTCCGTTTACCAAGAGCAGCAGGAAGATTCCTTTTTATAAGAGAGAGGAGTACCGCGGGGCAGATACCATGTGGCTGATTTCCGTGAACCCGCGCAGGTACGGACAGGCAAGGCGCGTGATAGACTCCATGGATAGAGTGTATCGGGAGAGACTGGTTTTGTCGAATTATTGAAAGTTTCGTGAAATGCATTTAAAAAAGAAGAAGAGTGTGGTAGAATTTTTCCCGACAGGCTTTGGACGGAGAGGAGGTACCATGCTCTTTTTGCGTGGGAAGGGATGGAAAAGATAGAAGAAAAAGGAAGACTTCTGTATGGAATGGGGTTTTCCGTGATTCCGGTCGTGGCATTTTATCTCATGGAGGCATATGAGCATAATCCGTTTGCGGAAGTGAGAAGTCAGGCGCAGCTTTTTAATATTCTGCTGTTTGAACTGATTGCATGGGGGCTTTATCTGCTCATTGGCCGGATGCAGACAGCGCTTCGGATTGAACTGGCGCTGGCGCTGGCATTTGGAATTACGAATCATTATGTGATGGCATTTCGTTCCACCCCGTTTGTACCATGGGATATTTTTTCCATACGGACAGCAGCGAGTGTGGTTGGAAATTATCATTTTACCGTAAGCCTCAGGGTGGTTTTGGTGACTCTTGGGTTTGCGGCATTGCTTATAATTGTGGGATATTTCAAAAAGGCACCGAAGATATCTGTGGCGCCGCGTCTGGGCTGTGCCGGAATCGTAATTCTGGTTCTGTGTCTGTTTGTGAACACAGTTCAGAAAGAAGAATTCCAGACAAAGCATTATCTGTATCCCTTTTTATTTACGCCGGGATATATGACAAAGGTAAACGGGATGGCGCTTACCTTTGCAATGAATCTGCAGTATGTGGTGGTAGATAAGCCGGAAGGGTACCGTGCGGCAGAGGCGGAAGAAATCCTTGAAAGCTATGAGACAGAGCCGTGGAAGCAGACGGAGAAACTTCCGAATATCATTGTGATTATGGATGAGGCATTTTCGGATTTGTCGGTGCTTGGAGAGCTGCAGACAAATGCAGAGGTTATGCCTTTTATGGACAGTATGAAAAAAGAAAAAAACACTATTACCGGCTTTGCACAGGTGTCTGTCTGCGGCGGAAATACGGCGAATTCCGAATTTGAGTTTCTGACGGGCAATACAATGGCGTTTTTGCCGCAGGGAAGCATTCCTTACCAGCAATATATTAAGGATGAAACGCCTTCCCTTGCAAGCTGGCTGAAGGAGCTTGGCTATGAAACCTATGCCCAGCATCCGTATCAGGCAGCGGGGTGGAACCGGGAAAAAGTATATCCCCTGCTTGGGTTTGAGCATATAGATTTTCTGCCTGATTACCGGGTGAATGCACAGGACTGTGTGCGCGGGTATGTCAGCGACGAAGCGGACATGCAGCACATTATAGATACTTATGAGAACCGGGAAACAGAAAAACCGGCATTTATTTTTAATGTGACCATGCAAAATCACGGTGGTTATCAGGATACTTATGCGGATTTTACAAATGATATTCATGCACAGCAGAACAATGATGCACTGGATCAGTATCTGTCTTTGGTACACAGGACGGATCAGGCGCTGAAGCAACTGATTGAATACTTTGAGAAAGAGGATGAGAAGACGGTAGTCGTGTTCTTTGGCGATCATCAGCCAAGTGATGCAGTGGCATCTGTTGTGGAGAAAACTGCAGAGGCGGATGTTACAAAGCGCTATCAGGTTCCTTATCTGATCTGGGCAAACTATGCCATAGAGGGGGCGGGAAGCTGCAACACCAGCTTAAACTATCTTGCGGCACAGGCGCTTCGGGCGGCGGGAGTTCCGACGGATGCTTACCGGAACTATCTGTTGGAATTAAGCGAAACCTATCCGGTTCTCTCGGCAGCAGGGGAAACGAAAGCGGACGAAAAGCAGCTTCTCACCTACCGAAAACTGCAGTATTATAATCTTTTTGAGTAATCGGAATGTAAAGGAGTACGGAAAATGAAAAAACTGATTCAGAAAAAGGCATTTCCTTATATGGCGGCCTTTTTTCTGCCGTTTGTCATCTGTATCGTCATCTGTATCGGCAACGGAGTCTATCCCTTTGGAGATAACTGTATTCTTCATATAGATATGTATCATCAGTACTGTCCGTTTTTTACGGAACTGTGGAATAAGCTGCAGACCGGAGGAAGCCTTCAGTATTCGTGGAATCTGGGACTGGGCTCGGATTTTGTGTCCCTGTATGCCTATTACCTTGCAAGCCCGCTCAATTTTCTGCTTTTGCTGTGTAAAAAGCAATCTATCATTGAATTCATGACCTTATTGATCTTGGTAAAGATAGCACTTTGCGGGCTTACCTTTTTTATTTTTCTCAAGTACCGCTATCAGCTTGTGGGAAAAGATAACCGGATGCACGCCAATCAGATGTTTCCGGCACTGGTCTTTTCCACAGCGTACGCATTGTCCGGTTTTGTCGCTGCGTATAGCTGGGATATCATGTGGATGGACTGCATTGCGCTTTTTCCGCTGATTATGGTTGGACTGCTTCGGCTGGTGCAGGAAAAAAAGCCGGGAATGTACTTTGTGACGCTGGCGGTCTCCATTTTTGCCAATTACTATATGTCCATCATGATCTGCATTTTTCTGGTATTTTATTTTGCGCTTTTGTTCTTTCAGCAGAAAGAAGGAAAGCTTGGTGCGCTGCTTCGGTTTATCTGGTATTCGGCTCTGGCGGGAGCGGCTTCAGCGGTATTGCTTTTGCCTGAGATTGCAGTACTCGGAAACTCCGGCTCCGTGAGCGAGGGCTTTCCGAAGACGGTGGAGTGGTATTTTTCCGTGTTGGCGGAATTTGGGCGAGGGGCGGCCGTCACCAATGTCTATACCGGAAATGACCATTGGCCGAACCTTTATGCGGGGGCTTTCTGCCTGGTTTTAATCTGGCTGTATGTCTTGAACCGCAGAATATCCTGGAAAGAAAAGGTGCCGCGTCTTCTGATGCTTGCCTTTTTCCTGATCAGTTTTGCAAATAACCGGTTGGACTATATCTGGCATGGCATGCATTTTCCGCAGGCGCTTCCGGGGAGAGAGTCATTTCTTTATATTTTTCTCCTTTTGTCCGTCGGATTTGAGACGGTGCGGAAATGGAAGGGCACGAAAACGTGGCATATCGTTGTGGCAACTGCGGTGGCTCTTGTGCTTATTATGGTGGGCGGAGCCCTGGGAGATGAGACGGTTACAGATCCGCTTTCCCTTATTATTACGGGACTTTTGATTTGCGTGTACGGAATTTTGATGCTTCTGACCAAGCTTACGACCAAACAGGTTCGCCTGGGACTTCGGGATTTTACGGTCTGCATTGCGGTGGCGGAGCTTTTTGTCAATATGGCAGTGACAGGACTGGATGTGACCAGCCGCGTGGCGTATACGGATAAGCAGGATTACTATCCGGCGCTTCTTAAGATGGCAGAAAAAGACAACGGAACAGAAGGGTTTTACCGGGTGGAGGACAACGGAAGGAAAACGAAAAATGATGATGCTTTGTATGGCTATCCTTCCGCAACGATTTTTTCCTCGTTAATCAATCTGGATGTAAGCCATTTTTATCAGATGCTTTATCTGGAAGGCGGTAAGAATTTTTACAGCTATAATGGAGCAACCCCTCTGCCTTCCGCCATGCTTTCGGTGCGTTATCTCATTTCCTCGAATCCGGTGGAAGAGAGCCGGGTCCGGACACTGGTGGGCAGTGAAAACGGGAACTATCTGTATCGCAATAATTATTGTCTGCCTCTGGGATTTATGATGGATGAGGAGACAATTGCAGAGTGGAAGACTTCCCAGACGGACAGGATTGGAACCTTGAACAATCTGGCGCGTGTGCTGGGGGCGGAGAAAGACATGATAGAGCCGGGGACCTGTACCACGGAGGAAAAAGAGGGAGATTCTGCCATAACGGTGGCAGAGGACGGCTATTATTATGCGGACTATGTAAGCTGTGATTCCGATACGCTGACTGTGACAAGAAGTGACGGATGGACAAAACAGTATTCCAAGACAACGCACCGTTATCTGATTGAACTGGGCGAATGCGAGGCGGGAACGGAGATTCATATTACAAATCAGAACTCCGAGAATATTGTTTACCATCTGTATAAGCTCAACTTTGACGCCTTGGAGCCTGCGTATGATACCTTGCGGAAACAGACAATGGAGCTTACGGACATGACGGACAGGACGATAGAAGGAACCATAGATGTAAAAGAGAGCGGCAGACTGGTCTTTTCCATCCCGGCGGATAAGGGCTGGAAGGTGTATGTGGACGGAAAAGAGACAGAAACCAAACCGCTGTCGGATGCACTTTTAGCGGTGCCTTTGCAGGAGGGAACGCATGAGATTCTTCTGCGCTATACGACACCGGGGCTTGCGGAGGGAGCAGCAATCAGTTTTGCGGCACTTTTTCTGTTTTTGCTTAGTATAATTGTTGAAAAAAGCAGGCACAGGAAACGTTGACGCAAACTGCCAGATTTACTATAATTAACTTACCAAGTGACTATTCAGAACCTTTTTAGTTCCAAAGGGAGGGGTTCTTAACAGATAAATAGTGGAGGAAACAGATATGAAAGCAAAAGGCAGACGCTTTCTGAGTATTTTGCTGAGTGGCGCGGTTCTGATAACCGGAGCGCTTGGCGGGGTGTGTGTGGATGTTCACGCATCGGTTATAGATCCGGTGTTTCAGGTACAGATGGAGGCTTTAGGATTTCCGGACAGTTATATCGAGCCTCTGGCAAAGCTTCACGAGCAGTATCCGAACTGGCAGTTTGAAGCGGTAAATACCGGACTGGAATGGAAGACAGTTATTGAAAAAGAGAGCGCAAACGGTGTAAATCTTGTGCCGAAAAGCGGGGACGATTCGACGAAATCCACGGCTTCCGGGGCATATGACTGGTTTACGAATACATGGACGGTTTATGACGGTTCTTCATGGGTAGCAGCAAAATCCGAGTATATTTCCTATTACATGGATCCACGCAATTTTTTGAACGATACGGACATTTTTCAGTTTGAGAGTCTCAGTTATAATCAGTCCCAGACCAGAGAAGGTGTAGCGGCAATCCTGAACGGAACCTTTATGGCAGAGGATATCGAGGATGCCGATGGAACGGTGTTAAATTATGCGGATGCGTTTATAGAGATCGCACAGTCGGTCGGTGCAAGTCCGTATCATCTGGCTTCCCGTGTGCGGCAGGAGCAGGGACTGAAGGGGACAAGCAGTCTGATATCCGGAACCTATAAGGGTTATGAAGGGTACTATAATTACTTTAACGTGGGGGCATTTGGAAATACCACCACAAAAGTAATTCAGAACGGCCTGGCATATGCAAAAAAAGCAGGATGGGACACAAGGTACAAGGCACTTTTGGGCGGCGCGCAGATTCTTGCGAAAAATTACATAAGCGTCGGTCAGGATACCTTGTATTTTCAAAAATTCAATGTGGTCAACAGCAAGAACCTGTACAGCCACCAGTATATGACCAATCTTCTGGCCGCCTATTCCGAAGGGCGCAAGCTCGGTCAGGGATATACGGACAAGCAGCAGGCATTTGTCTTTCGGATTCCGGTTTACAAGGGAATGCCAGATACAGCGGTCACCTTTGAAAAGACGGGAAATCCGAATAATTATCTGAAGTCCCTTTCTGTGACAGGGCAGACTTTAACGCCTGCATTCCGGGGCTCAACGACAAAGTATTCCCTTGTGGTGGATGGAGCAACGGAGTCCATAACCGTAAAAGCGACAGCGGTTGCGTCCACCTCGACGGTTACGGGAACCGGCACAAAGAAACTGAAAGTGGGAACGAATACCGTCAAGGTAAAATGTAAGTCCCAGAGTGGAAAGACCAAGACCTACACGCTCACTGTTGTGCGGAAGGAAAGCGAAGCACCGGATAAGGTGCCGACCTCCGCAATCTATGCAGTGGGTGACAAATATATTACAGGAATTACGCCGGGGACAAAGGCGTCGGCTTTCCTCAACGGGATGACGGCAAAGAATGCCACCATGAAACTGGTGGGAACAGACGGAAAGAGTGTTACGGGAACCGTATATACCGGCTGCACGCTGGAGTTGTATGATTCCGGAAAAAAGAAGCTGTCTTCGTATCCGCTTATCATATACGGAGATATCAACGGGGATGGAAAAATCGATGTCCTTGACATGATTAAAGTCAACCGGCATATATTGGGATTGGAAAAACTCAGTGGAAACTGTCTTGAGGCAGCGGATGTTACAAAAACAAAGGATGGCGTAAATATTCTGGATCTGATTTACATAAACCGTCACATTTTGGGAACTACTACGATTCAGCAATAAGAAGTACATGGAAGGGCAGAGATGATGAAAGAAAAATGGATACAAAAAGGGAAAAAAATATTGGGCTGTCTGATTGCACTGTCTCTTTTGGTGGGATGGCTCATGATTCCGAATACCAAAGCATATGCAGATAATCTGATTATTGCATTCAGCAGCTCCAGCGTGAAGATTGGCGATACACTGAAAGTGCAGATTACTCTTCCGGCAGGGGTGTCTGCCACGGTAAACCTTACTTATCCGACGGAACTGTTTACTTATTCGTCCGCGTCGGACACGGCGAATGTCAATGCGGGAACCGTATGTATGACGCTTGGCAGTTACGGTTCAGACAATTCCAGAACGACCGGAACCGTTACCTTCAAGGCAAAGGCAGCGGGAACCGGAGGATTTTCCGTGTCGGCGCCGACCGCAGGCAATCAGGAAGGTGATCAGGTGCAGGTGGGCGGAGCAAGCGCAAATGTTACCGTAAAGAATGAATCTGCAACCACGGAGAAAAAGAAATCTGCAGATAACACGCTGGCAGAACTGACCGTTTCCGAAGGAAAACTTTCCCCGGATTTCCAAAAAGACATAAAGAATTATACGGTCGAAGTGGAGGAGGACGTAACTTCGATTGTGGTGAGCGCAAAGCCGAATGACAGCAAGGCTTCCGTGGAATCCATATCCGGCGGAGAGGATTTAAAGGTCGGGGAAAATCAGGTAAAAGTTGTTGTGAAAGCCGAGAATGGCGTGACGGATTCTTATTGTATTACGGTTACCAGAAAAGGAGCTGCAGCGGACTCTGAGGCTGAGGAAGGTGCAGA
Organism: Lachnospiraceae bacterium; assembly: GCA_029227035.1. Lineage (GTDB taxonomy): Bacteria > Bacillota > Clostridia > Lachnospirales > Lachnospiraceae > Roseburia. The sequence goes on along the minus strand of JAQXZD010000091.1, from coordinate 5,340 downwards.
CGGAGCCGGTGATGCGGAAAAATGTTATGAGATAAACGGGGTAAAACTCTATCCGACCGACCAGCTTCCGGCAGAAGTGCTTCCGGAAGGAATGGCACAGGCAGAGATTGAACTCTGGGGAGAGACATACCCATGTATCAGCAGGGAGGATTCGGATTCTGCCGCATGCTTTATCTGGCTGGTGGATGAAAACGGTGCAAACGGTGCATGGTATATGATAGACCGGGAGGATCCGTACAGTATTTATCCGTTCGCGTGTGTGGATTTTGACAGTTATATGCAGCAGCAGGAGACTGTAGAAACACTTCCGGAAGAGATTGGACAGACGCAGGAACTGGAAGATCTGGAGAGACAGAACCGGATGATTCTCTATGCATTTATTGTTGTGGTCATCATTCTTCTGATTGTCATTATTATCCTTGCCGGAAAACGGAAAAATGGCGATGAGGATGAAGAGGAAGACGAGGATGTGGAAGAAGAACTGGAGAGCCGGCCGGCACAAAAGACTGTAAAAGAGCCACAGAAGAAACCGGAAAAGACAGAACAGAAAAAGAAAGAACCGGATATCAGTGATCTTCTTGGAGATTTTGATCTGGAAGAGCCGGAAGAGGAGCCGGAGCTTGAAGAGGAACCGGAAGAAGAACCGGAACCGAAGAAACCACATAAGCAGTGGAAAAAAACCAAGAATAAGGATACCGGGGACGAATCCGATGACGATATTGAATTTATTGACTTAGAGTAACAGGAGGCTTGAAGAGTGAAACCATATACGGACAAAGCAAAAAAGGCATTGAGTTATGCAACACGCCTGTCAAAAGCGGAGGGCAGCAGTTATATCGGAACAGAGCATATTCTGGAAGGCCTTCTGAAGGAACAGACAGGTGTTGCCACAGAAGTTCTTGCGGCAAATAATGTGGAACTGACAGCCTTACAGCAGATGATAGAGGAGCTTGTGGCAACCGGGGAGGAAATTACCGTTGCCGACAGGGATGGCTATTCACCGCGCGCGCAGGAGATACTGGCACGTGCAGAGGAGATGGCGGAGCGTTTTGACAGCAGTGAAATTGGAACGGAGCATATTCTTCTGGCCATTGTAAAGGATGGAGATTGCGCGGCATCCAGGCTCCTGAATACGCTTGGTGCCAACCCACAGAAACTGTTTGTGGATATACTGGTGGCAATGGGAGAAAATCCTGCAGATTACAGGGAAGAGATACAGCGCGGAAGAAGCGGAGAGGCAGAGTCGGCAACCCCGACGCTGGATCGCTATTCCAGAGATTTAACGAAACTTGCGGCACAGGGGATGCTGGATCCGGTTATCGGCAGGGAAAAAGAGACGGCACGGGTGATTCAGATTCTGTGCAGGAGAGGAAAAAACAATCCATGCCTGATTGGAGAGCCGGGTGTCGGTAAGACGGCAATCGTTGAAGGAATTGCACAGAGCATTGTCAATGGAACCGTGCCTGAGATTGTTGCGGATAAGAGACTGGTATCTCTTGACATGTCAGGCCTTGTGGCAAAATCCAAATATCGTGGTGAATTTGAGGAGCGGATTAAGAAAGTAATCAATGAAGTGGCAGATGCCGGTAATGTCATGCTTTTTATCGATGAGATTCATACCATCATTGGTGCCGGTGGCGCGGAAGGTGCGCTGGATGCGTCAAACATCTTAAAGCCGGCTCTCGCAAGAGGTGAAGTGCAGGTAATCGGTGCAACCACCACAGAGGAATACCGCAAGTATATCGAAAAAGATGCCGCACTGGAGAGGCGCTTTCAGCCGGTGCAGGTGGAGGAACCGACCGAGGAGGAATCCGTTGAGATATTAAAGGGACTTCGCAGGCTTTACGAGGAGCATCATCATGTGGAGATTACGGATGAAGGACTTGAGGCAGCAGTCCGTCTGTCCGCGCGCTATGTGTCGGATCGGTTTTTGCCGGATAAGGCGATTGATCTCATGGATGAAGCTGCTTCAAAAATGCGGCTTGGCATGGTACATGGATATGATAAACTGACAGAGTTAAAGAGCGAGATTCAAAACAAAAATACCGAGATAGAAGAATCTCTTCGCGAAGGAGATATTGAGAAAGCGCATGAACTCAGACAGGAGAAAGAGAAGCTTCAGGAAGCGTGGGATAAGCTGAACAGGAAAAACCGCCGTGTGGCAGGAAAAAAGACGGCACAGGTGGGCGAAAATGAGATTGCGGATGTGGTGTCCGGCTGGACCAAGATTCCTGTCAGCCGTCTGACGGAGAGTGAGGCCGTGCGTCTGCAGAAACTGGAACAGATTCTGCACAAGAGAGTGATTGGACAGGAGGAAGCAGTCTCAGCAGTGGCAAAGGCGGTCAGAAGAGGCCGTGTAGGATTGAAGGATCCGAACAGACCGATTGGCTCATTCCTGTTTTTGGGACCGACAGGTGTTGGAAAGACAGAAGTTTCCAAAGCGCTGGCAGAGGCGGTATTTGGCAATGAGGAATCCATGATACGGGTAGATATGTCCGAATACATGGAGAAACACAGTGTTTCCAAGATGATTGGCTCACCGCCTGGATATGTGGGACATGAGGATGGCGGACAGCTCTCGGAAAAAGTAAGACGGAATCCTTTTTCCGTGATTCTGTTTGACGAGATTGAAAAAGCCCATCCGGACGTGTTTAATATTCTGCTTCAGGTACTGGATGACGGGCATATCACAGATTCACAGGGACGAAAGGTGGATTTTAAGAATACGATTATTATCATGACCAGCAACGCGGGAGCGCAGTCTATCGTGGAGCCGAAGAAGCTTGGATTCGGTGCAAAAGAGGACGAGAAACAGGATCACGAGCGAATGAAGGGCAGCGTGATGGAAGAAGTTAAGCGCATTTTCAAGCCGGAGTTTTTGAACCGTATTGACGAGACCATTGTATTCAGGGCATTGAACAAAGAAGACATGAAGCAGATCATTACGATTATGGCTGCAAAACTGCAGAAACGGTGTAAGGAACAGCTTCAGATTGATCTGTCCATAAGGGATGCGGCAAAGAAACTTATCGTTGAAAAAGCATATGACAGAAAATACGGCGCAAGGCCTCTCAGAAGAAAGCTTCAGGAGGAGGTGGAAGACCGCCTGTCCGAGAAGATTATCAGTGGGGAAATTGCATCCGGAGACAGTGTAATTGTATCAACAAAGAATAAGGAAATCGTTGTCACGAAAGAGTAAGAGTGGTATACTTTAAGCTAATAGAAATGATGTAACTAATTTAGGGCAGTTACGACATGACAGAAAATACAGGAGGATAAATCATGGCTGCAATCAGTGAATTAATTCGCACAGAGGGGAATGGAACTTTAAGCTTCGGAGATTATACATTAGGTGCGAAAGCCAAGCTGGATAATTATGAGTTTCATGGAGACATTTACAAAGTTAAGACATTTGGAGAGATTACCAAACTGGAGCGTAATGGATTGTTTGTCTATGAATCCGTTCCGGGAACTGCGGTAACCAATTTCCGGCAGGATGAGAATACGGTTGCGTTTACGGTGGAAGGACCGGAGGATGCACAGATTACCTTAGAGCTTTCCGAGGAGACGGAATATGAGATTACCATTGACGGAAAGTCGGCAGGAACCATGAAGACAAATCTTGGCGGCAAGCTGAGCCTCAGCGTGGAACTGGAGGGCGCAGATGCCGTGGATATTAAAGTAGAAAAGAGATAATATATGGCAAAAACGAAAACCAGTGTGTTTTTTTGTCAGAACTGCGGATACGAATCAGCAAAATGGATGGGACAATGTCCGGGCTGCAGGGAGTGGAATACCTTTGTAGAAGAACTGGTAGACAAAAAGTCTCTCAGTGCATCCGGTAAGATGAAGCCGGCATCAGAGGCAAAGCCGGTTCCTCTTTCTGCAATCGAGGAATCGGAGGAGGACAGAATCAGTACCTCCATGCCGGAATTGGATCGCGTCTTGGGCGGGGGAGTTGTAAAAGGCTCCCTCGTTCTTGTTGGTGGAGATCCGGGAATTGGCAAATCAACACTTTTATTGCAGGTATGCAAGAATCTGTCCGACCGGAACGTGTCGGTATTGTATGTGTCCGGGGAAGAGTCACCGAGGCAGATTAAGATGCGGGCAAACCGTATCGGATCTTTCACGGATAAGCTGGAACTTTTGTGCGAGACCAATCTGGATGTAATTCGCGGTGTGATAGAGCAGAAAAAGCCGCAGATTGTCATTATCGACAGTATTCAGACCATGTATCATGAGAATGTTGCTTCGGCGCCTGGAAGTGTGTCACAGGTACGTGAGGCAACGGCAATACTGATGCAGATAGCCAAGGGGATGGGAATATCTGTTTTTATAGTCGGACATGTGACCAAAGAAGGCGTGGTGGCGGGACCACGTGTACTGGAGCATATGGTGGATACCGTACTTTATTTTGAGGGTGACCGTTACGAGAGCTACCGGATTTTGCGCGGTGTGAAGAACCGTTTCGGCTCGACCAATGAAATCGGCGTATTTGAGATGCGTTCCGAGGGACTGGTGGAAGTGGAGAATCCGTCCGAGTACATGCTGAGCGGCAAGCCGGAAAATGCATCCGGTTCTATTGTGGCATGTTCCATCGAGGGAACCCGTCCGATACTTCTGGAGATTCAGGCACTTGTCTGCCACAGCTATTTTAATAATCCAAGGAGAACTGCAACCGGAACAGACTTTAACCGGGTTAATCTGCTGATGGCAGTGCTGGAGAAAAGAGCCGGGCTGCAACTGTCGGACTGCGATGCCTATGTGAATATTGCAGGGGGAATTCGGATGAATGAACCGGCAATCGATCTGGGAATTGTGCTAGCTATTATGTCCAGCAAGCTTGACTTCACCATTGACAGCAAGACAATCTGTTTTGGCGAAGTGGGCTTAAGCGGTGAGGTGCGCGGAGTTAGTATGATCGAGCAGCGTGTGTCGGAAGCACAGAAGATGGGATTTGAAGTCTGCATCATGCCGAAGGTGAGCCTGGCAAGTGTGCAATGCAGAACCAACATGAAGCTGGTAGGAGTGTCGAATGTCCGGGAAGCATTGGATGCGATTCAGTAACATTTATAAACGGGAGCTGCGCACATTTGAACTTCGCTTCGTGAATGGGTGCGTAGGCGAAAGTACATTTTCTTCGAAAATATACTTTATAATTTGAAAAAATGAGGGAATACTTGATTTAGCTGAGTGCACATGTTATAATATTGCCAGCTAAGAAAGAAATTATATCCAAGTGGTACACAAAGCGAAAACCCCGGAGATGGCGCTCCGGGGTTTTCTACTGGCTAATTGTCACGGTTGTTTCCATCTAACCATTTGCAGATATAGTAGCTG
>JAQXZD010000090.1 GCA_029227035.1 Lachnospiraceae bacterium | reverse complement strand
AATTGTAAGCATACATACAATTAGCAGAAAGAAGGAAAAAAAATGAATAAGAATCAGGAAATTTTTGAAACAGCACCTATACCGAAGGCAGTTGCGGCAATGGCAATACCAACGATTATTTCCATGCTTGTTACGTTAGTTTATAATATGGCGGACACCTTTTTTATTGGGCAGACAAACAATGCGCTTATGGTATCGGCGGTGTCTCTGACATCACCTGTTTTTACTTTGCTTACGGCGTTTGGAAATATGTTTGGAATTGGTGGAAGCACAGCAATCTCACGTTCTATGGGGCTTGGAGAAGCGAAGCGGGTTAAGAATTTTTCTTCTTTCTGCTTTTACGGAGCCATTATTTGCGGTATCGTATTGTGTGCAGGTATCATAGCAGGTATAAATCTGGTTTTAAGTTTGATGGGAGTACAGGAAAGTACCTATGCGTATGCAAAAGAATATCTGACATATATTGCATTGGGATGTCCTTTTATCCTGCTTTCGGGAAGCCTTGGATCTATTGTTCGGAGCGAAGGTGCAGCGAAAGTTGCAATGACTGGAAGTATGGTGGGAACGATTTTAAATATACTCCTTGATCCGGTTATGATTCTTTGGATGAATATGGGCGTAAGCGGTGCTGCAGTTGCGACGGTTCTTGGAAATATCGGTGCTACTGTTTATTATCTTGTTTACTTTGGAAAAAAGAAAACATCATTGTCTATACGGCCTGCTGATTTTAAAGTGCGGGAAAAAATAGCAAAAGAAGTTTTTTCAATCGGTATTCCTACTGCTTTGAATTCGGTTCTGACAACCACTGCAACAATTATGATGAATCGTCTGCTGGTACAGTATGGGGATAATCCGGTGGCAGCCATGGGAATTGCAATCAAGGTAAACACGATGGTTATTTTTATTGCTATGGGATTATGTGCAGGGGTGCAGCCGCTTCTTGCGTACAACTATGGTGCAGGCAATAGAAAACGTCTGATGGGAATTTTTAAGTTTACGGCTATCGCATCTGTCGTGATAGGTGGAGTTTTGACTGCAGCGTTGCTGTTTATCAGAGAACCGGTCATTCGGATTTTTATGAACGATGATATTATTGTGGAATATGGGGCAAAGATGTTTGGAATTCTTCAGATTTCCTGTCCGGTTATCGGCTTGATGTTTTTGGGTATCAATACCTTGCAGGCATTTGGAAAAGGGCTGACTTCTCTGCTTCTTTCCGTATGCAGGCAGGGGCTTGTATATATTCCGGTACTGTTTTTATTTAACCGGTTATTTGGTATGTATGGAGTGGTATATGCGCAGCCCCTTGCAGATGCAGTTACGGTTGTCCTGGTTATGCTTATTTGTTTGCGAAGCATCCACCGGGTGAATTTGGAAGAGAGCTCAGATACAATTAAAAATCAAAGATAATTCTGAGGATACAAGGATAGAGGAAAAATGTAATGTGCTGCGTAACATTTTTTGCAAAAGATCGTGTGATGGTTGGTTTTCATATTTTTTCTTCTACAGTATAATAAACTTAACTTTGGAGCGAGGAAAATGAAGCAGTGAAAACAAAAAGAGAGAAGTTGAGGAGGCACATTATGAGGTTAGAAAAAGCAAAACAAGAAAAAATCAAAGAAATAGTGGAAATATCAAAAAGGGCATTTGATTCAGATGTATTAGTTGGAGGTGCAGAAAATGATGGCCCTCCAGATTATGATTCTATAGAGTGGCATGAAAAAATGTTGGAAGAAAATCATTTATTCCAAGCAATGGAGGAGGATGTGATTGTAGGTGGAGCAATTTTATTCCTGGACGAGACAAGAACGAAGTTATTTATAGGAAGAATTTTTATTGATGATAAATATCATAGAAATGGATATGGAAAGGCATTAATGGCGAGTATCGAGAAAATGTATCCGACGGTGAAGACAGTGCATCTTGATACACCAACTTGGAATGTAAGAACAAATTCTTTTTATAAAAATTTGGGATATATTAAGGAGAAGCAAGAAGAAGGTTTTGTATTTTATAAAAAGGTGCTGAGTAGATAACTCCAAGTTTGTAAAACCAACAAATAGGTACACTTTTCCGAAAAGGGAGAATAAAAATGGAGATGAGATGATATGAATTTAGGAAGAAATATCAGTTATTTGAGGAAACAGAAAAAATGGACACAGGAGCAATTTGCAGAGGAAATGAATGTTACCAGACAGACCGTTTCAAGATGGGAATCAGATGAAATAACTCCAGAATTGTCGAAGTTAGTAGATATGAGTGAACTGTTTGCCTGCAAATTGGATGCTTTGGTTAAGGAAGAATTGTCCGTTCAGAAGAAAATCTATTCTTCGGTTCAGATTAGGAGAATAAGTGCATTTAAGATGGCAAGTTATGTAATGATTTCATCAAACCCGGAAGAAGATGCAATCGGATACATGGAAAGATGGGCAGTAAACAGCGGTTTTAAAGCAGCCGTTCCGCAAATTAAATGTATCGGATGGGATTTCCCTTTCGTGTCGCAGGAACAGAAGAGCCGGTTTGGAATGCATGGTTATGTGGCAGCATGCATAATTCCGGAAGAATTTGAAACAGAATATCCGGGGGTGCAGTATTTGGAAAATATGGAAGCAGATTATGCGGTTATAACCATTAAAGAACCGTTTGTACAGCCTTTTGAGAGGATACCAAATGCCTATAAATTAATAACGGAATATTTGCAGGAGAACAATTTTAAGGAAAAACAACAAGATAATGTTATAAGTTGTTTTGAGTATGAGTATAAAAAGGGCGAGGTTACTTATATGGATGTGTTTGTGCATGTGGATGGGGCACCGAGAACAAAACCAGAATCTATTTAATTTGAAATTTTAGTAACTGCGAAGGTGCTGAACTGTTACAAACTTCATTTGACATGCCGGTGCCGCATGGTATACTGAATATAGGTAATTGAAAACGGCATGGAGAGTGAAAGGAGAAGTCAGATGTACCAGTTTACAGAGGATTGCATGACAGGGATACAGGAGATAGATGAAGAGCACAGCCGGTTATTTCAGATGTTAAATGAGGCGATGGCTTTGGTTGGCACAGGAGCTGATTCCGGAGCTATTGGGAAAAATTTGTTGCAGAAATTAAAGGAATATGCGGCAACTCATTTTGTTCACGAAGAGAGTTATATGGAGCAGATAAAAGATCCGGAGCTTCCGAGACAGAAAAAAGAACATGCGCAGTTTGTAGAGAAAGTAGAAAGCTGTCAGATCCCGGAAGATGATGAAAAGCAGAGTGCACAGGCAGTTAATGAATTGCTCACTTACATGGCAAGATGGCTCTATCATCATATTCTTGGCAGCGATATTATGATCGGCAAGATGACAAAGGAGGAAAAGACGGAAGATCCGTTTGCATTTACCGATAAGTTCAGAACCGGAATTGAACTTGTCGATCAGGAGCATGAGCGTTTATTTGAGATTATCCGGGAGACCAATGATGTCATAGCCGCACAGCTTCTTTATGACAAATACGATAAGATTATACATATCTTAAATGAATTGAAGGACTATACAATCATGCATTTTCAGGATGAGGAAAATTACATGGAGCGTATAGGTTACGAAGGACTTGAACTGCAGCGTTATGCACATACGGCTTTTGTGGATCGCTTAAATGAGTTGAACCTGGATGATATGGATGATAACCAGCAGGAGTACCTGAACGAATTATTGCAGTTCTTGCTGAACTGGCTGACAAATCATATTCTTAAGATGGACAAACAGATTCCGGTACGGGATTTGGAGTAGTGAAGGAGGAGTTTTCCTCCTTCTTTTATTTTATGGGAAATTTTGTTGGATTTCCTTGACAATTCCATATCAGAACATTATAATGACTAAAAATAGAAAAATAGTCAAATAAAAAGAGGAGACAAATGCCAAAGATATACAGTGATGAAGAAAAAAAGGAAATCAGGCAGAAGCTGCACAGGGAAGCAGCCGATTGCCTGCAGAGTTATGGCGTAAAAAAGACAACGGTAGATGAACTGGTAAGGCGGGTAGGAATTCCAAAAGGAACTTTTTACCTGTTTTATAAGTCGAAAGAATTACTGTTGTTTGAAGTAATTCAGGAATATCATGAGCAGATTGAAGAAAACATGAAACAGCGTTGCCTGGAATCAGGGGAGAAAATGACAGTAAATTCGCTGACCGACATTATTACGGAAGGAATCTTATCCGTGCAGAATTCCTGCCTGAGAACGCTGATGATACCGGAAGAAATGAATACCCTGATACAAAAACTGCCGGATGAGGTAAAAGCGGAACATTTAGAGCATGACGAGGATTTGCTGTTGCAGATACTGGAACAGGTATCTCCGCAAAAGGCAAAGACGGAGTATAGAGCATTCAGTGGAGCTTTTCGGGCGATATTTTTTTCCTGTATGTATCAGGATGAAATCGGAAACGAAAATTTTTATGACAGTATCCGGCTTATGGTAAAAGGACTGCTGCTGCAGATTATGGAAGGATAGGTAAAAATTATGATAGAGATGCATCACATTTATTTCAGTTATACGGATAAGCCATTTATTAAGGATATTGATTTCAGTGTTCAAAAAGGAGAAATCTTTGGATTTCTGGGACCTTCCGGGGCAGGAAAGAGTACCCTGCAAAAAATACTGACCGGATTATTGCCGGGGTATGAGGGCAGTGCAAAGGTAGCAGGAGTCGAGTGCAAAAAACACGATCATACCTATTATGAAACAATAGGGGTTGACTTTGAATTTCCAAGTTTATACGAAAAACTGTCGGCAAGGGAAAACCTTAAGTATTTTTCTTCTCTGTACAGCGGTGAAAAGCGCGACATTGATGAACTGCTGAGACAGGTTGGACTGGAACACCATGCGGACAAGAGAATTTCGGAATATTCCAAGGGAATGAAATCCAGGCTGAATTTTATCAAGGCACTTGTACATGAACCGCAGATCCTGTTTCTGGATGAACCGACCAGCGGACTGGATCCAAACAATTCCAGAATCATGAAAGATATGATATTGGAAGAAAAAGCAAAGGGAAAGACCATCATCCTGACAACCCATAATATGGCAGATGCAACAGAGCTGTGCGACAGAGTGGCATTTATTGTGAACGGAGAGATAAAGGCATTGGATGCACCGCACAATCTGATTATGGCACATGGAGCGGCAAAAGTCAGATATACCTATGAGGGCGAAGACGGAAGAGAGAAACAGGGCGAGAGCCGGTTGTCAGAGGTCTCAGAGGATGCATTGCTGAAAGAAAAGCTGGAGAAGAATCTGATTACCTCCATTCATAGCAGCGAACCTACATTGGATGATATTTTCATGGAATTGACGGGGTACAAATTATGTTGAGATTATTGGCAGTCATAAAAGGGGATATTCGTTTTCAGTGGAAATATGGATTCTATTATATGTATTTATTTCTGATGATTCTTTATCTTGGAATCCTATCCCTGCTATCCGGTAGCGGAAAAGAAATTGTTGGACATATCATGGTATATTCCGATCCGGCAGCCATGGGAATGTTTTTTATGGGAGCTATTGTATTGTTGGAAAAAAGCCAGAGGGTTCTTAATTCCATTGCAGTCTCTCCGGTATCACCAATGGAATATATCGGAGGGAAGATGTGTTCAATCGGAATTATTTCACTGCTGGTAGGGATGGTGTTGCTCATTCCGGTTGGAATGGAGCATATCGTGCTAGCAGTGTGGAGTATTGTCTCTGCCTCCTTTGTTTTTACCCTGTGCGGTATTATTGTGGGGACGAAAATTCACAGTCTGACGGGATACATTGTCGGAACACTTCCTTTTGAGATAGCAGGCTTTTTGCCACCGATAGCAAAACGGCTGGGATGGGCAGGAGACAGTGCATGGATTTTACTGCATCCCGGCTGTGCACAGATGCAGTTGTTGGAAGGAAATACACAGTATCTGGCTGTTTCTTTAATCAGTACGGTTGCCTGGGTAATTATTTTACTTTTTGCAGCAAAGCATTGTGTGACAAAAATGTTTCAGAGTGTGGGAGGGGGAAATGAGTCATGAGAAAAATATGGATGATGTTTGCGCAGATGATAAAGCAGATTGGCAGAGATTATATGCTGCTTATGCTTTGCATTGCTCCGGTATTGGCAGGACTGGTTTTCAGGTTCGGAGTGCCGGTGCTGGAACATTTTTTATGTGATTATTTTTCTGCAAATGAGATTCTTGCACCTTATTACTACATTTTTGACTGGCTTTTGGCAGTGTTGCCGGGGCTTTTGTTTGCCTTTGTGGGAGGACTGGTGGCACTGGGAGAAATTGATGATAAGATTGCCGGTTACATGGAGGTGACTCCTGCAGGAAATACCGGTTATCTGATTTCGCGAATCGGAATTCCTTCTTTGTTTTCGATGGTGGCAGGGGTGGCGGTAATCGCGGTGTTCGGTCTGTCTTCCATGAAGTGGACGGATATTCTTGTCCTGTGTGCAGGTTCCTCTCTGACCGGAACGATTACGGCATTGCTGGTAATTGCCATTTCGACGAACAAGGTAGAAGGGATGGCAATCGGCAAGCTGGCAGGATTCCTTTCGATAGGGATGTTTGTACCGGTTGTATTTGCCTCGCCCATACAGTATGTGGCAGGCGTGTTGCCGACCTTTTGGATGGGAAAATATATGTTGGAGGGACATGCGGGAAATCTGCTGGCTTTTGCAGCAGTGTATCTGATATGGCTGGTTTTTCTTATGAAAAAATACCGAAAAAAGATTTGCCTGTAGACCTGAAAAATTATTCTTCACTGTTGTGATAGGGCATTGGCAGCACCGGCTGGAGAACATGAGTCAATCGGGCAGGAGTGTGCGGATAACGGCGCAGATAATCGTGCTCAATTCTTGTCAGAATCCGGTCGGAATTCTCCCGGTTGGCATTTGGCAGCATCAGCACAAATTGCGACGGTGAACACATGGATAAGATATCTCCGTGACGCAGGGTGGTGCAAATCAAGGCTTTTAAATTCTCCACGCACACAGACAGACTCCGGGCCGGCAGCTCACGACCAGACAAATCGGTAATGGTGAGAACCGCCAGATGTACGATTCCTCCGCTTCGCTCCAGACCGCGGGAAAGGGCGTGGTATATGGCACTGAACAGATCATAATCGCAGAACATGGCACCGGGAGTCTGAACGGAAGGCTCATCCTCCAATTGCTTCTGGACATCTTCAATTTCCAAAGATTTCTTTTGCAGACAGGCAATGGTTTGTTTGTATAACCGGCGGACTTCATCGGAAGGCTTCACGCCGAAGGTGGTGGAGAGCATGTCAGCAAGGTCATGGTATATATTGACGGCTTCTTCTTTCCGGTCGGTAAGAATCAGATTATTCATCAAATGCAGATACAGCATTTCTTCGTAAGGCATCAGGGCTGTGGCCTTGGTGCAGATTTCAACAGCCTTGTCATAAGATTTCTCCGATTCAAGAAGTAAAACCAGTGATTCCACGGCATCCAGATAGAGATTGTGATAATAGGTTGCAACGGGAATTACCCAGGATTCCGAGGAAAATCGGGCAAGAAATTCTCCGGAATACAGGGAAACGGCCTGTGTCAGCAGGGCACATTTCTCAGACGAATCTTCAGACTGCTTTGCTGCCTGCAACGTTTTGTCGAATTCCTCTATGTCCAGAGTATAGGAAAGTTCGGTGTTGAAAAAATATTCCCCCTTTTTGCACTGCAAAACAGATTTTCCCATATCGAAACCGAGGACATCCAGTTGTGTCCGGGCTCTGTGGGAAAGTGTTTTAAGGGCACTGTCCGGGTTGGCATTGTCGTGGTCTTCCCAGATGGCGTTCAGAAGCTGATTCTGGGAAATATGCTGCCCTCTGTGGTAAATCAGATAAGCAATAAGCAGCCAGAGTTTTCTGGAGCGGTTATCTGAATCCTGTATGATTTTATCGTCTCTGCAGAGTTCAAAAGAACCGAGCATATGAATATGAAGGGTGTTATCTTTCATCCGTCTCTCCTTATTTCGATAGCAAAATCGTTTGAAAGGGTTCTGAACGGATTATAGCATATTACAGTTTAACAGGCAAAAGATTTTGTGACGATTTGGAAAAAATGGTGAATACTGACCAGAAAAAGAAAATTTGCGAAGAAAATACTCCAAAAGTGGAGTTTTGAATATAAGTTGGAAAATGTAACCAAAAATGTAACTATTCTCTGTTATAGTAACACCAACAAAAAGAAAATCATTCGTGTAATATAAAAGGAGACAAAAATGGTTAATAAGAAATTTTTAAAGGGAATCGTTAAAAAAGTTGTTACCGTAGCCGTTGCCGTATTCGTGATGACAGCTACTGTGGCAGTGGGAACTACAACGGTATTTGCGGAGGAAACGGGAACCCCAGCACCGGAAACACCGGAACCGGAGAATCCGGAAACAACCCCGGATGACAAGAAGAACTCAACAGAAGAAACTGAGTCAAATTCAGTGACATATAATGCTCAGTTTTATGTTAGAATTAGTGATGCAGTTCGTCCTCCAGAGAATAAAGATGATAAAACAAACAATTATGTTGCAATGGATTATGATGGAAAAATATCACTTGAAAATCCGGATGCTAATCCTAAGAAGAATGAGAAGAATGAGGATGATAATGAATCGGAAAAAGTGGAGAATATTATTACTGATGGACCAGACGCAACCACTTGTCTAAAGAAAATGGGATATTCGGATGAGGAAATAGAAGGTCTGACTATCAATTGGTATAGAACTATGTTTTATTCAAATGAAAAAAATAAGAATGGAGAACCGTACTATCACGTAGATGGTGAGGTTGTTGCTAAAACATCTACGAAGGATGAAGAGAAAGATCCAAATACAGACCCGGCACCGGTAACCCCGGATCCAGACCCAACACCAACGCCGGAACCGACACCAACACCAACTCCAGAGCCAACGCCAACGCCAGACCCGGCACCGGTAACGCCGAACCCGACACCAACGCAGGAGCCGACACCAACATCAACCCCGGATCCGACACCGGCATCAACGCCAGAGCCAACACCAATCCCGGATCCGCAGCCAACGGTAATCGAAGAGGAGGAAACTCCGTTAGCAGAGACACCGGATGTGGAAGAGGAAGCAGAGGAACCGGTTGAGATTGAGGATGAGGAGACCCCGCTTGCAGATACCCCGGACGAGGAAGAAACTACTGAGATTGAGGATGACGAGACTCCATTATCAGATAATCCGCAGACTGGTGATTCATTCCCGCTTGCATGGACAGGACTGGCATTGGTTGCAGCAGGAGGACTGGCAGTTTCCAGAAAGAGAAAGCTGGATTAGAAAGCAGGAAGCGGTAAAATGATGCAGAGAGCAACAGAACGGTGCTATCGGAATACAATTGTCTGCGTGGACTCCTATGAACAGGAAGTTATGCAGGGGCGGATCTGCAACTGCTATCTTGAAGGAGATATTGTTTTTCACAGTCTGATGGATTTTTTGAAGTCTATGGAGCGGATGCTGGATGGGATGAATTATCCTCAGGCATATGAGGAAAAACGGAGTTTTTGCAGACAGCCGGAAGATGACTGCATGGTGCAGAAAGCGATTGCTCATCGCGGGAAGAAGGCAACTTTTGAATTGAAGGTGTTTTTCCGGCAGAATGTAAGCTGGCAGGGAAGTATATGCTGGCTGGAGAAGAATCAGGAGGAGAGTTTCAGGAGTGCGTTGGAGCTCTGCCTGTTGATGGACAGTGCATTAAGTGAATAAAATGAGCGCAAGCGGTTTTTGTCTGAGGCAGGCATGAACCGTTTGTTTTTTGTTTGATAGGAAAGTGCGTCATACTTCGCGTAAGAATGAAGAAAACCGCGAAAATATGCGGATGTAAAAGATGTTTGACACGCCTTTTTTCCGGATGTAAAATACTTTTGGTGGAAAATAGCACGAAAAGGAAATAGAATCAGAGAGCAACAAAAGAATGGAGGTCACAGAATGAAGCTTGGAGAGAAGATCAGAGAGGCACGGATGAAAGCAGGCATGACACAGGAACAGGCAGCAGAGCAGCTTCAGGTGTCACGGCAGACTATTTCCAACTGGGAGAATGAGAAGTCCCTGCCGGATATTGTCAGTGTCATCAAAATGAGCGATCTCTATCAGATCAGTCTGGACGATTTGTTGAAAGGAGATTCTAAAATGATGGAAAAAATTAAAAAAGAAACCGACGTGGTAAAAAGTAACAGTATACTTACAACAGTGGGATGGATTTCGTTTGCAGCAGCTTTTATCCTCTCATTGAGCTGGCATTATACGGGAAATCCGGTTCTGGAGTTCATCAGTGCAGCCGCACCGTGGGTGTTGGCAGGACTGGGCATTGCTTGTACCGGTGTCGGATATAACAATACGAAAAAGTTGGAGAAGGACAGTTAAAATGGTCAAAATTTTCCTGTTTCCAACATAAAATAAAGTAAAGACAAGAGGAACAGGAAAAAGAGATGAAAGAATTGTATCCCGGAGACGAGGACATACAGGTACAATATCTGCAACTGGCGTTACAGCGTGCGGGACAGGAGGTGGACGTGGATGGCATCTTTGGTCCTCAGACCTGTAAGGCGGTTGAGCAATTTACAGAGAAGGCGGGACACTGCGCAGTTGATGATGCGCTGTGGACCCGCCTGATTCCATATCTAAAGGGATATGTGATTCATTTGGTTGAAGCGGGGGACAGTCTGTTTCATATTGCACAGCGGTACGGAACGACGGAGGAGAAAATAGAGATGGCAAATCCAGGCATCCGCCCGGAGAATTTAAATCCGGGCAGTCTGCTGACGGTGCCGTTTGATTACGCGCTTGTGACGGCTGTCCCATATACTTCGGTGCTGACGGAGTGGATTGTGGAGGGATTACAGGCGCGGTATCCGTATCTGGAGACCGGAACCATCGGACGGAGTGTGACAGGAAGCAGAATCTGGTATCTGAAACTGGGAAACGGACCGATCGAGGTGAGTTACAATGCTTCCTTTCATGCAAACGAAAATATTACGACACCGGTACTTTTAAAGTTTGCGGAGGAGCTTTTGGATGCCTATGCACAGGAAAAAACATATGAAGGAGTTTATCCGTCGCATTTGTTTGAAGAGTTCTCCCTGTATCTGGTCCCGCTGGTGAATCCGGACGGGGTGGATCTGGTCAACGGACTGTTGAAAGAGGGCAGGTTTTACCGGCAGGCGGTAAGGATTGGTTCGGATTTCCCGGAGATTCCTTTCCCGGATGGCTGGAAAGCTAATATAGAAGGAATTGATTTGAATCTGCAGTTTCCGGCAGGCTGGGAGGAAGCCAAAAAGATTAAGTATGAACAGGGCTATGACAGACCGGCACCACGGGATTTTGTGGGGGTAACACCGCTGTCCGCACCGGAAAGCACAGCTATGTATAATTTTACGAGAGCCCATGATTTTTCACTGGTGCTGGCTTATCATACACAGGGGGAGGTAATCTACTGGAGGTATCTGGATTATGAACCGTCCGGTTCCAGGGAGATTGCACAGTATTTTTCAAAGGTGAGCGGTTATCGCGTGGAGGAGACGCCTGCAGCTTCCGGCTATGCAGGATATAAGGACTGGTTTATACAGGAATATGACAGACCGGGTTATACGATTGAAGCCGGAAAAGGAAAGAATCCGCTTCCGATGGAGCAGTTTGCGGGAATTTATCGGGATAATACAGGGATTTTACTTGGGGGCATGACACAACTGGAGTAATACGGTATAATGTCTGTATGCATATTTTTGTGACAGACGGAAAACGGAAAGAAAAAATAAATACGAAGGAAGGGCAGACCATTCTGCAGGCACTTCTGGAACATGGAATTACTGTGCTTAAGACTCCTTGCGGGGGGCGCGGAAAATGCGGGAAATGCACGGTTACGGTTCTGGGGGAAGGGGAAGTGACTGCCTGCACCCAAAAAGTGAGGGATGGGATGCAGGTGGTTCTTCCAAAGGCATTTTCGGAAGGGGAAAGTGCCGTAATTGTGGAAGCGGGAAGCACTTTTCATTACCGGACAGACGGGGAGAGCACACTTTTGGCTGCCTGTGATATCGGAACGACCACTATTGTATGCCATCTGCTGGAGGGGGCAAGCGGAAAAAAGCTTGCAACCGTCAGCGAGCCCAATGCACACAGAAGTTACGGTGCGGATGTCCTGTCGAGGATTCAGGCGGCAGAGAATGGAGGACTGCTTCGTCTGCATGAGCAGATGACGGCGCAGATTGCACGCATGCTGGGGGAACTTCTTCAGGAGGTGGGCGAGAGAGGTCCTGTTGCAAGACTTGCAGTGGCAGGAAATACGGTGATGTGCCATCTTCTGGCGGGAGTATCTCCGGCACGGATTGCCGTGCCGCCTTTTATGCCCGAGATGTGTTTTGGTACGGAGTATGCGGGGGAAGCGATCGGGCTTCCTGTTTGCAAAACCGTGTATATTGCACCGGCGGTATCCGGTTATGTGGGACCGGATATTACTTGTGCGCTGCTTGCGTCCGTGTCCGGTCAGGAACAAAAAGAGACGCTTCTTCTGGATATCGGGACAAACGGAGAGATGGTGCTGGGGCACGCAGGGAGTTATCTGTGCTGTGCGGCGGCAGCAGGACCGGCGTTCGAGGGAGCAGAGATTACCATGGGAATGCCGGCGGAAAAAGGAGCCATTTCCCATGTCAGGCTGGATGCAAGGCGCATCAGAACGGAGGTAATCGCTGCCGACAAACCGGAAGGAATCTGCGGTTCGGGACTGATTGATGCATTATCTGTGCTGCTTCGTATGGGATTGGTGGAGAGTACAGGACTGTTAAAGGAAGCGGAATCCGTATCGGTTGCATATCGCAAATATCTTGGAGAATACAAGGGGGAGCGCTGTGTGTGGCTGACTCCGGAAGTGTGTCTGACGCAGGGAGACATTCGAAATCTTCAACTGGCAAAAGCGGCTGTCGCGGCGGGAATTCAGATATTGATGAAAGAGCGCGGAATTACCTGCGAAAAAATTGAAAGAGTGGTGCTGGCAGGGGGTTTTGGAAGCTATCTGGACAGGGAGAGTGCTGCAGTAATCGGGCTGATTCCAAGAGAGCTTGCGGATGTGACGGAGCCGGTTGGCAACGCGGCAGGAGAGGGCGCTGTCTCCGCGGCCGTTTCTAAAGAAGCGCGAAAAAAACTAAAGGATTTAAAATCCTGTATGCAGAATCTGGAATTGTCAACGCATCCGGATTTCTCGGAATATTATCTGCAACAGATGGAATTCGGAAGCGGTTAGAACATCAGCCGCTTCCGGTTTTTAAGAAGTCTGGCACCGTTTACAATCAAAAGAATGCCGGATACAATGCCGGAAATCAGAATGCATATGCCAAGGGCAAGGGTTCCGGCGCCGGTGCTTCCCATGGTTTTATATACTTTTTCGCTCATAAATACCTCCGATTAAAGTTACATAATTGATGTGCAGTTATTATAACACAAGTTGCCTTGATATTCTACGGGGAATATATTAAAATAAGAGTGACTATTCAGAACCCGTTAGAATTAAGATAAACAGATTCGTCATGCTTGCATGTAAGAAGCTGTTTATCTTAGTTCTAATGTGGTGACTCGAATAGAGTCACCGCCCGAAATAATCGCTATATAATCGTTCCTTTTAAGGGACGATTATGCAGCGTCAGCCCATTTCACGGAGGGAAATTTTTCATGGGCTGATGTTCCCAATTTAGTCCCGCAGGGACGGGAAGCACTCGTAGAGAGTGCGGAAAATGCGAATATTCAGACAGGGTTCTGAAACACTACGAACAACAAGAATCATATTTACAAGGAGATCTGCAATGGAATTGTTGGAAATATTAAAAGCGGTATTATTCGGTATCGTGGAAGGAGTCACGGAGTGGCTTCCCATCAGCAGTACCGGACATCTGATACTTTTAAATGAAGTGGTAAAGCTGGATGTAAGTGCTGCCTTTTACAGCATGTTTGAAGTGGTCATTCAGTTGGGCGCGATTATGGCGGTAATTGTGTTGTTCTGGAGCCAGATATGGCCTTTCGGAAAGAAGAATAATCCGGCACCGCTTACCCAAAAAGGAGTAGGAGCCTGGATTCGGACGGACATATTCAAACTGTGGTTTCACATTCTGGTATCCTGTGTGCCGGCGGCGATTATCGGACTTCTTCTGGATGACTGGGTGGAAGAACACTTTTACAATTACCGGATGGTTGCAGTGATGCTGATTCTGTTCGGTATCGCATTTATTCTGATTGAGAATTATAATAAGGGAAAAGAAAAAAAGATTACGGAGCTTGCGGATATCGGCTATGATACCGCACTGCTTATCGGAATTTTTCAGGTGATTGCGGCGGTATTTCCGGGAACCTCGCGCTCCGGAGCAACGATTGTCGGCGCCCTTCTGATTGGCGTGTCACGGACGGTTGCGGCAGAGTATACCTTTTTCCTTGCCATTCCGG
>JAQXZD010000089.1 GCA_029227035.1 Lachnospiraceae bacterium | reverse complement strand
GCTGTCCATTATTCTAAATACTACTTACATAGAATGTTTACGAATACGGTTGGCATGACAATTCATGACTATGTAGTGAGGCGTCAACTTACTGAAGCAGCAAAATTATTGGTCTTTTCTGAAAAGCCTATCATTGAGATTGCTTTTATTTGCGGTTATGAAAGCCAACAGACTTTTACGGTAGCTTTTAAGGCCATGTACAAAATTCCACCTGCGGAATATCGGGAACGGCAGGTGTTTTATCCGTTACAGTTGCGTTTTACCTTGCATAAGAGGATGCATGAAACGGAGCTGACAAAATCTAATGTTCACTTAGCAGAAAAAGCGGATATTCCGGCATGGATGGAGCTCGTCCGCTTAGTAATAGACGGTTATCCTTACTTGGATGAAAATGAATATATTCAGAAACTAACAGATTGCATACAAAGAAAAAATGCACTTGTATTGAAAGATGAAGGTATTCTCATTGGAGTGCTGGCCTTTTCATTTGATAAAGGCAGTATTGAGTTTATGGGCGTACATCCTCAATATCGGAATAGAGGGGTTCAAAAGATTTTGCTCGAAAAACTCATAGAGGATTATCTTCCGGGGCGGGAAATTAGTGCAACAACATATCGTGAACATGATAGAGCTGATACCGGTTATCGAAACGAATTACGCCAACTTGGTTTTACGGAAAGAGAATCGTTAATAGAATTTGGTTATCCTACACAGCGGTTTGTACTTCCTCCCCAAAAACAGGAGGATATAACGCATGAGTAACACACAACATATTGACTGGGAAAAAAGGACAATTCTATTTCTAACCAGTCAATGTATCACACTCTTTGGCTCTACGCTTGTTCAAATGGCGCTTGTATGGTATGCGACTATGCAGACTTCCAGCGGAGCATGGGTAGCCGCTTTTACGGTTTGTTCTTATTTGCCGCAATTTTTGATTTCATTTTTAGGGGGCGTGTGGGCAGACCGTTATCATAGGAAAAAACTGATTATAGGTGCCGATATGCTTATCGCATTTGCCACTTTTGTAATGGTATTGTCAATCCCCCACATTTCATCGGAACCCATTTTACTGAGCGGCTTACTCATTATGTCGATTATTCGGTCTTTAGGTGCAGGTATTCAAGGCCCGGCGGTAAATGCGGTTATCCCACAGCTCGTTCCGGAAGATCAGCTTATGCGGTACAATGGTATCAATGCGACCATGCAGTCGATTGTAAATTTGGCCGCACCAGCCGCCGCAGGAGCAGTCTTTGCAGTCAGTACACTAAGTGCAACACTTATGATAGATATTGTAACTGCCATCTTGGGAACGGGCCTATTATCTTGTTTGGCACTTCCTAAACAAAATGCACCTACTGAAAAGACCGCACTTTTTTCCGATATGAAAATAGGTGTTTTATATGTTTTTTCTAACAAACTTATCGGGAAATTACTAATCGTGTATGGACTATTCACTTTCTTTTGTGTTCCTGCCGGCTATCTCGCAGGACTTCTTGTTCGACGTATTTTCGGCGACACTTATTGGTATCTTACTGCTGTGGAAGTGGTTGGCTTTGGTGGTATGATAGTTGGCGGGCTCTTAATGAGTACATGGGGAGGATTTAAGCGGAAAGGAAAAACTTTGGTAGTTGGTCTGGCGTCCTTTGGAGCTTTTGCAATCGGTATGGGACTTTCCAAAAACTTTGTTTTGTATCTAAATATGATGCTGTTATACGGAGTGGCGTTGACAATGGTGCAAACAGCTATTACCACTATACTGCAAGAAAATACAGATACATCAATGCAGGGACGTGTATTTGGTCTGCTGGGTACAATGTATTCCGGTTTTTTAACTATTGGCATGACCCTATTTGGTTTACTGGCTGACATTGTTCCATTGCAATGGATTATGATAGGGGCCGGTATAGCGCTTATTACGATTGCTGTTATAATGTACTTTAATCGGCACATTAGAAGTATTTGAAAATGAACAACCGATCAGCGGGATAATAAAACCGTTGTTGTGGCAGTACATAAAAGCTGTACTTTGTTCGGGCAAGATAATCGCCGAAGCAAAGCTGCTAAAGATAGGAATATACAAATTTGTAAGAAAATATAACTTTCGAATTCCTGTTGATTTTTCCTCCAAAAACGCATAGAATTCCTTGAAATCTCAAATGTTTTATGCTATATTGAATACAAAGAAAGACACCTGCTGGAACAGATGCCTTTCAGTTCGGATAGTGTCCATTCCAAAAGTGGATGCTCCCAAGGTATGCATTTTGCTCCTATGAGCACAGCCTTACCCGTTTGCAGACAGGTAAGGCATTTTTATTTACGCTTGTTTCTCTTATTATCGAAAAAGGCAAGCAACGCGACAATTAAGCTACCAAAGGACATCAGTAAAGCTAATATCCCAATAAAAATAGAAATAATCTCATAAGCTGTCATCGACGCCACCTCCCTTCCTATGTATTCCAGTAAACTGGTCATTAAGCTTGGGAGGTTACCACCCCTGTCATGGGTTTTCCGCAAGAAAAGTGTATCATATTGATAATGAATATTCAATATTGTTCGATATTTAATTCAGTACCTCCTTATCGTTGCAAAATTTATATGCGTTCCCCCTTATCGTTGCAAAATTTATATGCGTTCCCCCTCACCAAGCCCCATCAAGCTATACACTCAAAAACGTTGAATACCAATTTTTTGATTTTAAGATTTCGTTAATGTTAATCTATTTGTTCCATAAGGTTTTTGGAATATCCTGCTTGGCGTAATTTTTTCCCTTTCCTTATGTTTCATAAAATGCTATGATAAACACGACATACAGTTGGCGTGTTTTGCGTGATATGATAAGGCAGGAAGTGAAAAGTCATGAAAATAGACAGACTTATCGGAATTCTTTCCGTATTATTGCAGGAGGAGAAAGTAACAGCACCTGAACTTGCAAAAAAGTTTGAGGTGTCACGAAGAACCATCAACAGGGATATTGAAGAACTGTGTAAAGCGGGTATTCCAATTTGCACATCACAGGGAATTGGAGGCGGTATCAGCATTATGGAGGGATACCGGATGGACAGAACCCTGCTTACCAATAAAGATATGCAGATGATACTGGCCGGGTTAAGAAGTCTTGACAGTGTGAGCGGAAGTCGCTATTATGGGCAGCTCATGGAGAAAATCAAATCCGGTTCTTCGGAATATGTAAGCGGCAGCGAATCGATACTGATTGATCTCTCGTCCTGGTATAAGGAGTCTTTGTCTCCGAAGATTGAAGTGATTCAGAATGCGATAGAAGAAAGAAAAGTAATTCGTTTTCAATATTATGCACCAAGCGGTGACAGTACCAGAGAGATAGAGCCGTACTTTCTGATATTCAAGTGGAGCAACTGGTATGTCTGGGGCTGGTGCAGACTCAGGAAAGATTTTCGCATGTTTAAACTGAATCGTATGGATAAGCTTATGCAGACACAGGTGGATGCGGAAAAGCGTGAAGTGCCGATGCCGGATTTGTCCACAGAGAAGATGTTTTCGGGAAGTATAAGCGTTAAAGCGGTTTTTGACGCATCCATGAAATGGCATCTGATTGAGGAATTTGGACTGGAATCTTTTCGGGTACAGGATGATGGGACGTTACTGTTTGAACATGAGTATACGGATAGAGAGGGATTGATTGCATGGATGCTGTCGTGTCGGGATAAGGTTACGGTACTGGAACCGGAGTCTGTCAGAGAAGAACTTCTTCATATTACTTCCAAAATTGCGAAAAAGTACATAGAGACGAGGAGGAAATGAGATGCCAAGACCAAAAAATAAAGAGGAACTGATAACCGCAGCTACAACAAATTATGAGAAGCTGCTGACACTGATTGAAAACAGAACGGAAAATGAAAAGAGTATTTGCTATGATTTTTCCGCAGATGAAAAGAAAAAGGAGGCACATTGGAAGCGGGATAAAAATCTTCGGGATGTGCTGATGCATCTGCATGAATGGCATTTACTGCTTCTGGAGTGGATAAAGAATCGTGAGAACGGCAGCAATAAACCGTTTTTGATGGAAGGTTATAATTGGAAGACCTATGGAGATATGAATATTGTTTTTTATAATCGCTGTCAGGATGTTTCCGAGGAGGAAGCTCTGCAAAAGTTTAAGGAATCCCACAGACAGGTGATGGAAGCGTTGGACACGTTTTCAAATGAAGAATTGTTTACCAATACCTATTATCCGTGGGTTGGCGGGAGCTGTATCGGAAGCTATTTTATTAGTAATACCAGTAGCCATTATGATTGGGCGATGAAGAAAATAAAGGCTCACAAGAAGATTTGCAAATTTTCATAAAGCGATTTAGGAAGGAGCAGCAGATATGGCGTTTGACTTTAAAAAGGAATACAAAGAGTTTTATATGCCTAAGAACAAACCGGAAATTGTGAATGTTCCGAAAGTAAATTATATTGCGGTCAGGGGAAAGGGAAATCCAAACGAAGAAGGTGGGGCATACCAGAAGGCGGTTAGCGTATTATATGCAGTTGCATATACGCTGAAAATGAGTTACAAAACTAATTATAAAATTGAAGGCTTCTTTGAGTACGTGGTGCCGCCACTTGAAGGCTTTTGGTGGCAAGACAATGTGGATGGTGTAGATTATAGTAGTAAGGGAACCTTTAATTGGATTTCTGTAATCAGACTTCCCGATTTTGTTACCAGAAAAGATTTTGACTGGGCAGTGGAGACAGCTTCAAAAAAGAAAAAAATAGATTGCTCAGATGCGGAGTTTCTTACAGTAGAAGAAGGACTGTGTGTTCAGATTATGCATATGGGAGCATTTGATGATGAACCTGCGACTGTGACTGCCATGGATGCATATCTTGTAGAAAATGGATATGAAAATGACTTCACGGATGTCAGGCTCCATCATGAAATATATATGTCTGATGCAAGAAAGGTTGCGCCAGAGAAATGGAAGACTGTAATCAGGCATCCAATACGTAAGGCAAAAAATGTAGTATCATTTAATACTTCTTTGTGATTTCTTTATAAACATAGGTATATCTTTTTTATACTAAGGCGGATTTAGTTCCGCCTTTTCATTATAGTACGGAGTTGGCATTATATCTACATTTTATGAAAATATGGGGTTGCAAATTATATAAAAACAAACCTAATGAGTTTAAATTTGTTGTATTTCTGCGAAAAACAAATATAATAGAAAGTGAAGAAGGAGGTGTTTCTATGGCACAAGCAACGTTTAGTATAAGAATGGATGAAAATTTAAAACGCCAGTTTGATGCACTTTGTGCTGATTTTGGAATGAATGCTACTACAGCATTTAATGTATTCGCACGGGCTGTTGTTCGTGAAAGAAAAATTCCGTTTGAAATTCAGGCATCAGAAGAAGTGACTAGAGAATCCGGGATGCAGGCTTTTCTTGCGTTGCGAGCTGAAGCAAAAGAAAATGGCATTCAGGATTTGACATTAGATGAAATCAATGAAGAAATCAGACAATCACGGGATGGGGGGAGAATAGAAATGAAATAACAGAGGCTTTTTGCGACAGAAAAGGAAAGGATGGCAGATTTTGAAAAGCGCAAATTATGTACAGCTTCCACCGGATAGAGATGAAAAGTTCCTGGGGATATTTACAAGAAACAAAAGTTTTTACCATACATTTTTTCGTCTGTTAGTGATTATCAGTCTTCAGCAGCTTGCGTCATTGACAGTCAATCTGGCAGATAATTTTATGCTGGGAACTTATACAGAACTTGCCCTGTCCGGAGCCACGCTGGTCAATCAGATACAGTTTATCCTGCAACAGATTGCTGCGGGAATCGGGATGGGAATTGTGGTGCTGGCTTCTCAGTACTGGGGGCAAAATCGTATTGAGCCAATAAAAAAAATTATCAATGTAGGCGTAAAACTGGGACTGTTAGTGGGAATAATATTTTTTATTGTATCCAAGCTGTTTCCGCACGCGGTGTTATCACTGTTTACAAGTGATGAGAGTGTTATAGCGGAAGGAATGCGTTATCTGAACGTTGTTTGTTGGACTTATCTGATTTTTCCGGTGTCCAATTCCCTTATGTATGCACTTCAGAGTGTGGAGACGGCAACCATCGGAACGATTATGTCTCTTAGTACAATTGTTATCAATATTTCCCTGAATTACTGTCTGGTCTATGGAAATTTCGGAGCTCCGGAATTAGGCGTGGTGGGAGCAGCCGTAGCGACACTTATCAGCCGCACGGTAGAACTTGTCATCATACTGATTTATGTTCTGGCAATTGACAAAAAGCTGAAGATGAAACTGATGGAGTTGCTCCGGTTTGATTTTTCCTATTTGCAGGATTATATTAAAGTTGCGGCTCCGGTAGTACTCAGCGCAGCACTGTGGGGCGTGGCGCAGGCGGCGCAAACGGCTGTACTGGGACATATCAGTGCCACAGTTATTGCGGCAAATTCCATAGCGGTTATTATTTTTCAGATTTTTGCCGTAATTGGTATGTCGTGTGCCAATGTGGGCTCTGTGGTCATGGGAAAAACAGTCGGTGTGGGACAGTTTGATAAAGTGATTTCCTATTCGAAGACGATGCAGGGTATTTTCCTGATACTTGGAGTGATTTCAGGAGCGTTGTTGTTTATCTGCAAGGATTTTATTGTAGGGATGTATTCCGTGTCCGAAGAAACCAAAACCATGGCGATACAATTTATTACGGTGCTGAGTATTACAACGGTGGGAACCTGTTACGAATATCCGGTGCAAAGCGGTATTATTGCAGGCGGCGGATATACAAAATATGCGGCATGGGCGGACAATCTCTTCATGTGGATTTGGACGATACCTTCTGCTTTCTGAAATCCGATCAGATTATTAAGTGTATTCCCAACGCGATTACCTGTAATCGCTATCGATGGGTGCGGGTGTTGACAAGGAACGAAGTGCAGGAAAAATAAGAGGATTGATAAATGGACAGGATGATGTTGCTTTTTGAGATTATAGGTACAGTTGCCTTTTCAATATCCGGAGCATTCGTAGCAATCCGGAAAGGAATGGATTTGCTGGGCGTGCTTGTTATGGGACTGGTTACGGCAGTAGGCGGCGGGGTGATTCGCGATGTTGTGACCGGCAGTGTTCCGCCCAAAGCGTTTACAGATCCGGGGTATGCGGGACTTGCCATTGCGGTGGCGGCGATTGCATTTGTGATTGAGTGGAAAATAAAAAAGGATAAATCAGCCACCAGCCAGACTTTTGAAAAAATACTTTTTTTGTCGGATTCCGTGGGACTGGCAACCTTTACCGTGTTTGGAATCCGCTGTGTTCAGGAGCAGCTTGGAAATGACAATTATGCATTGCTTATATTTGTCGGAGTCATTACCGGTGTTGGAGGAGGCGTTCTGAGGGATTTGTTTGCCAATACCGTGCCGAGCATTTTCCGGAAACATGTTTATGCCACCGCGTCAATTGTCGGAGCCTGTTCTTTTCTTCTGGCGGAAAAGTTTGTCGGACAAAATACAGCAGCAGTACTGAGCCTGATCATTACAGTTCTGATAAGGGTGTTGGCAGGACATTTTCAGTGGAATCTTCCGTGCATTGAGTGGGAGAAGAATAAGGAGTGATATTGAAACTCCTGCCCGTATGCAGTATAATGAGGATGTTGAATGGGTTTTGATTGACATGAAAGTTCGCAGGAGGGGGAGGTATGGTTATGAAATACAACATCTATTTTGAAGTAGCCTCTGTGCTCGTTCTGTTTATTTTGTTATTGTTTTTGAGATTGCAGTACAATATGCAGTCAAAAGTAAACAAAGAATTTTTGAAATTGACGGTGCTTGCGTTAATCGCAAATATTCTGGATGTGGTAACGGCAGTTACAATCAGTTATGCAGAGTATGTACCGGTCTGGCTGAATGTCCTGCTGAATACGTTGTTCTTTTTGACAATGGCGCTGGCATGTTATCAGCTTATGTTCTATTCGGAATATTATGTATATCATAATGCCAAAAAGAGTTGGTTTTTACGGGCAAATCAGATTATGCTGATCATCTATGCAGTCGTTCTCAGTGTTGTTAATCCGCTTACCGGATGTATTTTTTATTTTAATGAAGAAGCGGAATATGTGCACGGCGTATTGTATTATGCCATTGATATCATACCGTATTATCTGGTTGTCTGTTCCGTGATATTTTTGACGCGTGATTTCCGCAACTTTCAGCCGTGGAAGAGAGCTTCCATTATCATATACGTCTTGTTGGGAACTTCCGGCTCAGTTGTGCAACTGTTTTTTGCCCCGGATATCTTACTTTCGATGTTTACGATGGCATTGGGATTTTTGATGATGATGTTTACATTGGAGACACCGGATTACCAGAACCTGATTCGTACTATTGAAGAACTGCAGAGAACCAAGGAGATAGCGGAGCAGGCGAAGGAAGAAGCGGACAGGGCAAGGGAGATTGCGCAGGAGGCGAACCGCGCCAAGACGGATTTTCTTGCCAATATGTCCCATGAAATCCGGACACCAATCAATGGTATTCTTGGTATGGATGCCATTCTGCTGAAAGAATGTAAGGATAAAGAGATGCGGGAATATGCCGTCAACATTCAGACTGCAGGGCAGTCGCTTCTTTCCATCATTAACGATATTTTGGATATTTCGAAGGTGGAATCCGGTAAGCTTCAGCTTTATCCGGCAAGGTATGAGCTGTTTTCGGTGCTCAATGATTGCTATCACATGGCGGTAGCGAGAATTAACGGAAAGCCTGTTTCGATTGTAATGAAGATAGATCCGATGCTTCCTTCGGTACTGAAGGGAGATGAAGTGAGAGTCAGACAGATTATCAACAATCTGTTATCCAATGCCGTGAAGTACACCAAAAAAGGAACGGTCACTTTGGAGCTGGGTTACAGAAAGGCAGAGGGAAATAAGATTGAACTGATTATCTCAGTTACGGATACCGGTATCGGTATCAAAAAAGAAGATCAGAAGAAGCTGTTTGAAGCATTTTCAAGAGTGGAAGAGAAGAGAAACCGGAATATTGAGGGAACCGGTCTGGGACTAAATCTGACCAAAAAGCTTGTTGAGATGATGGACGGCGAGATTTCGGTCGAGAGTACTTATGGTAAGGGCTCCTGTTTTGCAGTCAGATTTGAGCAGAGTGTTATCGTGGAGGATCCGATTGGAGATTTTTCGGAGCGTTACCGGCAGTTTTTGATTACAACGGGAGTCAACGAGGGGACGCTGTATGCACCGGATGCGCGTATATTGGTTGTGGATGATGTCGAGATGAATCTGAAGGTGGTAAAAGGTCTCTTAAAAGAGACGGGCATGCAGATTGATACGGCAATCAGCGGCAGGGAGTGCTTGGAATGCATCAAAGAAAATCAGTATGATATTATTTTCCTGGATCACATGATGCCGGAGATGGATGGAGTGGAGACTTTGCAGAGAATAAAGGAGCTTCCGGACAATCCAAATGCGGACAAGCCGGTTGTCATGTTGACGGCAAATGCAATCATCGGCGCAAGAGAGGAATATTTAAAAGAAGGTTTTACGGACTATCTTTCCAAACCGATTCGTGAAAAGGAGCTGGATAGGACCATTAAAAAATATCTGCCTCCGGAACGGCTGACTGTTCGGGAGAAAGAAGAGCCGGAAGAGGTAAGCGAAAGTATGACGGAGAAAAAAGAAGAGTCGAAGACATTGATGCAGAGACTTGAGGAATTGCCGGAGCTTGATACAGGAACCGGAATTCATTATTGTGCAGACAATAAAGAGTTCTATCAGGAGATTGTTCAGGAATATGCAAATACGGACAAAACCCGGGATATGAAGGAACTTTATCAGTCAAAGGACTGGGATGAATACAGGATAATGGTGCATGCCTTAAAGAGCAGCTCTCTCACGATTGGTGCAGTTGGTTTGTCGGAGGCGGCAAAAGCATTGGAGATGGCGGCGAAGGAGAAGGATCTGGAGTATATTGAACAGCATCATGAGGAAGTGCTGGGACGGTATACAGCCTTGCTGGAAGTGCTTCAGGATATCTATCAAAAGGCGTAACAGAAAAGGGAAAAGGGTATTGGGAGGTTGACAAAATGGAACGAAGAGAATGCATTCTGGTGGTGGATGATGATGTCATCACTTTAAAAACAGTCAGATTTATGTTGAAGGAGCAGTATGAGATAGACTGCGTGAATTCAGGAGAGGAATGTCTGGCTTATCTGCAGGAATCCATTCCCGATATGATTCTTCTGGATATGAATATGCCGAAGATGAGTGGACTGGAAGTATTGGAGCGGATGAAAAAAGATCCGCAGCTTGCAAAAATACCGGTCATTTTTCTGAGTGCGGAAGAGGATAAGGAAGCAGAGGTAAAAGGTGTTGAGGCGGGAGCGCTGGATTTTATCACAAAACCTTTTACGGAAGAAATTGTCGTACAGCGCGTGAACCGACTGATGGAGCTTGTACGCCTGCGCTCTGACATGGACAGAGAGGTGAGACGGCAGACTGCAAAGGCGGAACAGAGAAGACGCCGTATGGAGCAGATGACGCTTCAGGCAGTGCGGACACTGGCAAATACGATTGATGCAAAAGATGCGTATACCAACGGACATTCATACCGGGTGGCTGAATATGCAGTGCTTCTGGCGAGAGAACTTGGATGGGACGAGGAAAGTCTGGAGGATCTCCGCCATGCAGCGTTACTGCATGATGTGGGTAAAATCGGAGTGCCGGATTCTGTATTGAACAAGCCGGGAAGACTGACGAATGAGGAGTACAATGTCATTAAATCCCATGCGCTAAAGGGCGGGGAGATTCTGGAATGTATTACTGCTATTGCAGGTGCGGACCAGATTGCGAAACATCATCATGAGAGATACGACGGAACCGGATATCCGGATGGTCTGGCAGGGGAAGAGATACCGGAAGGGGCAAGGATTGTTGCTATTGCAGATGCCTATGATGCCATGAATTCCAGACGGATTTATAGGAACAGACTGTCGAAGAACAGTATTCGGGAGGAGCTTCTTAAGGGGCGCGGAACGCAGTTTGATCCCAAAGCACTGGATGTATTTGTAAAAATGCTGGATGAGGGACGGGTTGTCATACAGGAGCCTTCCATGGGTGGAGAAGATGCGGCAGAGATGCTTTTTCAGAAAGTCATGGAGTCTATGAGCAACCGAAATAATCAGGATTCTGCCGATTTTCTTACCGGACTTCCGCTTCGAAGTGTGGGAGAAGTACAGATTGCAGAGGCAATGCAGGAGGCCGACGGTTGTTTGGCATTTCTGGATGTGGACAATTTGAAAAAAGTCAACGATACCGTCGGACACAGGGCCGGAGACCGGGTGCTTAAGCTGATGGGGGATGTTCTGATGGAATATGCGGACAACAGCATTGTCTGCAGACTGGGCGGAGATGAGTTCCTTCTGTTTATGAAAGGAGTTTCCCAACAGGAAGCTACCGACAGAATTGAGAAGCTGATTGAACAGTTTATGAATAAAAAGGATGAAGATATTACAACCCGTCAGGCTTCTTTATCGGTAGGTATGTGTATGACAACGCCGATGGATGTATTTGTGGATGCATATACCAAGGCAGATAAAGCATTATATCATGTTAAGCAGAATGGTAAGGCCGGTTACAGTTTCTTCCTCAAGGAAGAAGGGCTGACACAGGAGCAGAAAAACATTGATCTGTTAAAACTGATGGAAACGCTGAAGGACAGCGGTGGCTATGAAGGAGCCATGACGGTAGAGTACAGGCAGTTTGCCAAACTTTTTGAGTATATGGGAAATCTTAAGGAGAGATATGCCCATGATTTTCACCTTCTTATGATTACTTTGGAGGGTGGTAATGCGGATACACTTTATATTGACGAATTGGAAGAAGCCATGCAGTGTATGGAGATGGCAATTAAGGAAAACATTCGTAACGTTGATTTTTATACCCGTTACAGCAGCATACAATTCCTTGTGATTCTTCTGGAAGCGGGAAATGATAATGTGCATATGATTGTGGATCGCATTTTTGCAAGTTTTTATAAGAGCTGTCGCAATGTGGGAGTAAAACCTTCTTATTCTGTGGCAGAGACCGGACAGGATACAGAAGCGGAGGAAACATAATACATGAAGATAACCATTAGAGATCTGGAACCCGGCGAGGAAGAGGAAGTCATTGTAAAATGCGATGAGATCAGCGATGAGCTGCAGAAACTTCTCAACCGTTTCAAACAGGGAAAAGGCAAGATGAACGTGTATAAAAACGGAGAAATATATTTCATTGAGCCGGATGAAATTTTTTATTTTGAATCCGTGGATCAGAAGGTATTTGCGTATGGAAGAACGGATGTATACGAGGTGAAAAGCAAATTGTATGAGCTGGAGGCGGAACTTCCGGTAAATGATTTTATGCGTTCGACGAAATCAATGATACTGAATCTGAATAAGATAAAAAGCCTGACACCGGCATTTGGCGGGAGATATGAGGCGTTACTTCTGAATGGGGAACGCGCCATTATTTCCAGACAGTATGTCGGAGTGTTAAGAGAGCGGCTGGGATTATAAAGGAGGATAGCATGGATAGCATCAGGGAAAGACTGTGGGACATGTGGGAAGCGTTTGTTCAGATTGTAACATGCGTTGCGCTGGGCTCTTCCATATACATATATGTATTCTGGGGAAAAGAAGAAGTGCTGAGTGTGGATCTGCTGTGGCAGATTCTTGGCGTTTCTGCGCTTTGTGCTTTGTGGTGCGTCGTTTACTGGTCAAAGGAAGAATTGTCAAAGAAAGCAATGCTGGCACGGAACATTCTGCATTTTATACTGGTAGATTTGACGGTATTGATCTGCGGCTTTTGGTTTGGCTGGTTTTTCCTATCCGACTGGAAGATGATTGTAGGAATGGAAATTACCGTTATCGCCGTGTACATGACGCTGGTAGGCGTGAACTATCTGGCAGACCGCAGGAAAACCGATAAGATGAACCGGAAATTGCAGGAGCGGAGAACGGCAAGAGGGGAGAGCATAGAATAGCTGTTTTGCATAAGGGTACTTGACAGCTAGTACCCGCTAGCTTATAATGGGACAAAAGCTAGTAAACACTAGCCAACAAGGAGGCGTTACAAATGAATGGACGAGAGTTGGAAGAGTACCTGAGCAGAGGCGTGGAAAAGATTGTACAGGATGTCCTGAAGGCATCTTTTCATAATCCCGGGGCAAGTTTGTTTATGGCACAGCATTTGATGGATAGCAGACAGGCGGGAAAGAAGAGACAGGAGGCGGAGAAAAAGAACAGTCATATTCCGCCTTTTTTGATTGCGAGCATCACCAATCTCTGCAATCTGCACTGCAAGGGATGTTACGCGAGGGCAACTAAGGGTTGTGAGGATCATGCATGCCAGAGCGGACTGCTCACCGGGGATGAATGGAGCGATATCTTTGGGCAGGCAGAGGAATTGGGAATAGAGTTTATCCTTCTGGCGGGAGGCGAGCCTTTTATGCGCAAAGATGTTCTTACAGTGGCGGGAAATCACAGAAAAATTCTTTTTCCGGTGTTTACCAACGGGACCATGATTCGAGAGGAATCTCTTGAATTGCTGGAGAAAAACAGAAATCTGCTTCCGGTTCTGAGTATCGAAGGAGACCGGCAGACAACGGACGAGCGCAGGGGAGCGGGAGTGTATGACCGGATTGCGGATACTATGAAAATGCTGAAGAAAAAGGGGATTCTGTTTGGTGCTTCCGTTACGGTATCCAAAGAGAATCTGGACGAGGTTCTTTCAGAAAAATTTCTGACGGGTCTCTATGAAGCAGGCACGAAAGCGGTTGTTTTTGTAGAATATGTTCCAATGGATACTGCAAGCAGAGACAGCGCATTGGGAGATGCGGAGAGGGAGAAAATGCGGGAGCGTCTGCAGAATTTGCGGCAGTCGGATTTCCCGATGCTTTTGATTTCGTTTCCGGGAGATGAAAAGACATCCGGCGGCTGCCTTGCCGCAGGAAGAGGATTTTTCCATATCAATGCAACCGGAGGGGCAGAGCCGTGCCCGTTTTCGCCGTATTCGGATACGAATGTGCGGAACACATCGTTGCTGGAAGCATTGCGCTCGCCATTGTTTTTGAGATTACAGGAGAGCGGCAGTCTGACACAGGAACATATTGGGGGCTGTACCCTTTTTGAACAGAGAAAACAGGTGGAGGAATTGCTTTCGGAGGTATCGGCATGACAACAAAGGAGCGGATCGTGGAGGAAGCACTGACTCTTTTTTCTGTGAAAGGCTTCAAAGGAACCAGTGTGAAAAATATAGCGGATGCAGTCGGCATCAAGGACAGTTCCCTGTATAAGCACTTTAAGAGCAAGCAGGAGATTTTGGACAGTATTGTGGAAACCATGAATTTAAGGCTTGAGAAAATGTCGGAGCATGTAGGACTTCCGGCCGGAGATGACGTGGACACGGCCGTGACATTTTATGCAGGACTGGATGAAGAACAATTGGTTGCATTCAGTAAAAAAATTTTTTTGTTTTATCTGAAAGATTCATTTGTTTCCCGCTTTTGGAGGATGGGAACCATTGAACAATACAGTAATCCGGCTGTCTATGCGGTATATAGCAGATTGTTTTTGGAAGAGAGCATCCGGTATCAGACGGAACTGTTTGCGGCAATGGTGAAGGCGAAGGTTCTCAAAGAAGCGGATCCGGGAGTTTTGGCAATGAGCTTTTATGCACCGATTTATTTCCTGTTAAGTAAATACTCTATGCATCCGGAGAAAGAGGAGGAAGCGCTTCAGGTGCTGGAACGGCAGGTGCGGGAGTTTTTCCGTATATATGGCAGGGAGTGATATTGTACTGTGCGCGAAGCACAAAGATGCGTGCGACTCATTGAATTGCCTTTTTCAGACTTATATAATAATAAAAAGAAAAGTAACTATTCAGAACCCCGGCGAATAAGATGGACAGATTCGTCATGCTTGCATGTAAGAAGCTGTTTGTCTTATTCGTGAGGTGGCTCGAATAGAGTCACCGCCCCAATATGAGCATTTTTAGTCCTGAAAGGACGGGAAAGCACTCGTAGAGAGTGCGGAAATGCGAATGTAGGGGGTGGGGTTCTAAATAGTTACAGAGAAAACTGGGAAAGGAGACACTGCTATGAAAAATTATATCATTACGATTGCAAGAGGATTCGGTTCAGGAGGAAAATATATCGGACAAAAGGTTGGAGAACTTTTGGATATTCCGTGTTATGAGAGAGAAATTCTGACCATGGCCAGTGAAAAAAGTGGCATCAATGAAGCTGTTTTTGCGGAAATAGATGAGAAGCTGAGAGGTTCGAGAATTCGGAATGCTCTTCGTGCAATGCCTTGTGAGAGAACCATATATCCTCAGGATAAAGAATTTGTGTCGGACAACAACCTTTTTCAGATTCAATCTGAGATAATAAAAGCTCTGGCAGATGAGGAGAGCTGCGTAATTATCGGAAAGTGTGCGGATTATGTATTGCAGAATAGACCGAATGTACTGTCAATTTATGTTGATGCACCAAGAGAATACTGCGTATATCATATTATGCAGAAGATGAGTGTGTCGGAGAAAGAAGCCAATAAACTGATAGAAAAAACCGACAAATATCGTGCGGATTATTACAGGTATTATACAAAGGGCGGAAACTGGGTGAATCCGACGAATTATCATCTGTTTTTGAACAGCGAAAAGCTGGGAAGAAACAATTGTGCGGACATTATTGCAAATATTATCCGGGAAAAATATCTGTAACAATGTGCACGGAGCACATTGACAGAGTGATTTTTTTGAGATAAACTAAGTTCAAATTTAAAACACAGTAAACAAAGACGTTAACTTCTAAGAGAAGCTGGCGTCTTTTTTTGTTTGACAGAAAATCCTGTTGAATTTCCTGTTAAACAAAACGTTTCGCGAAGAATGCGCACTCGCACAAATGGAAAAATAAAAAAATAAGAAGGTGCAGTACATGAAAATTTACAGAAATGCAAAGCTTCGGCAGAAAAAGGGATTGTTTGACATATGGGTTGATGGGGAACAGATTGTTTCCATCAGGGCTCATGAAGATAACACAGAGAACAAAGAAAATATAGAGGAATATGATGTTGCAGGACGGTTGGTAAGTGCTCCGTATGTTGAGTCACATATTCATCTGGATTATGTATATACGGCAAATCCGGTCAATGAGGCAGAGAGCGGAACACTGTTTGAAGCCATTGATAAGTGGTCTGATTCCAAGAGCGATTTTACAATAGACTATGTAAAAGCCCTGATTTACAAAGGGATATATGCAGAGATGAGCAATGGAGTCCAGTATATCCGCACACACATTGATGTGACAGATCCGAATCTTACGGCATTAAAAGCGATGCTTGAGGTAAAGGAAGAGGTAAAA
The DNA here is from genome assembly GCA_029227035.1 of Lachnospiraceae bacterium. GTDB lineage: Bacteria > Bacillota > Clostridia > Lachnospirales > Lachnospiraceae > Roseburia. The sequence goes on along the minus strand of JAQXZD010000089.1, from coordinate 36,253 downwards.
GATTATCTTTATCTGCAGATCATTGCATTTCCGCAGGAAGGTTATTACGCGTATGAGGGCGGAGACGAACTGGTGGAAGAAGCCTTAAAGATGGGAGCAGATGTGGTAGGCGGTATTCCTCATTACGAATTTACAAAGGAATTGGGAGAAAAATCCGTAAAGAAAGCTTTTGAACTCGCTGCAAAATATGACAGGCTGGTAGATATTCATTGTGATGAGACGGATGATTCGGAGTCACGATTTGTGGAAAATATCGCAGCCGAAGCCTTTTATACAGGCTTAGGAAACCGGGCAACGGCAAGCCATACCTGTGCCATGAGTTCATACAACAACGCATATGCGTTTAAGATGATGAGCAAATTCAAAAAGTCCGGAATCAATTTTGTGTCGTGTCCGACGGAGAATTGCTATCTGCAGGGAAAATATGACGGCTACCCGAGAAGAAGAGGAATTACAAGAGTAGATGAGCTGTTGCAGGCGGGATGCAATGTCAGCTTTGCACAGGATTCCATATCAGATCCGTGGTATCCGCTGGGAAACGGAAATCTGATTCATCAGGTCGATTTTGGAATACACCTTGGACATATGATGAGTCCGGAAGAAATCAGTCATGGATTGGATTTTATAACGGTAAACGGAGCAAAGACATTACATATCGATGACCAATATGGAATAAAGGAAGGGGGAAAGGCATCGTTCATTATATTAGATGCGCCAAGTGAAGTGGAGGCAATCCGTCAGCGTGCCAAAATCATCCTGAGTGTCCATAACGGAAAAGAGATATTCGAAAGAGAGCCGGAGCATATCGTTAAGAATTTGCCATTTTTGTAATAGAATCTGTTGAGGTGATGCATTTGGCAGTAACGTGTAGAAACATTATGGAATTAGAGGGCTGCAGTAAGCTGAAACTGGTAGCCGGGGCGGGCGGAATCGATAAGGAAATCCGATGGCCTTACATAAAAAATATGGATACCATATCAGAATGGATTCATGGCGGAGAGCTGGTGTTTGTACTTGGCTCCTGGGATGACATCTCTGAAAAAGGTCTGCTGGATTTGATGAAAGAGGCCGCCGCAAATCAGGTGGCGGGAGTGGTGATTTTGTGCGGAGAAAGATATATCCGTTCCATACCAAAATCCACAAAGCAGTTTGCAAATGACAATGATATTCCGCTGTTTAAAATGCCGTTTATGCTAAAGCTGATTGATATCACAAAAGAGATTTCCGAATTTATATTGGAGGACCGTGAAATCAATCATCATTATAACATAGAGAAAAAGGGGAGTCTGTTGGAGCTTTTCTTAAATGGGGCACCGAAAGAGGAACTGCTGGATTATTGTTTCATGCAGCTTCAGCCGCTCATCGAAGCAGACAGGGTGTTGAAATCCTCTTATGTATTTACCTTACAACAATATTTGGAAAATAATTGTGAACTTTTAGCGACATCCAAAAGAATGTATATTCACAGAAATACCTTATTAAATCGCATGAAAAAAATTGACGAGCTTTTGGGTGTGGATATCAATAGCGCAGAAGTAAAAAACAACTATCAGAATATATTTCAGACATTAGAATTTTATGGAAAAATAGATTGGAAGTGATAATCATGAAAATTGTTGGTTGCAGAATTCGTGGACGGGAGGGATTGTACAATGTCTCCTATGAAAATGGAGTGTTTACATCCATTACAGAGCTTGAGCCCGGTTCAGAAGAAAAGCAGATGAAAACCGGGGATGTGTATGATGCAAAGGGAAGATTGCTGATGCCGCCGTTTGTGGAACCGCATATCCATCTGGACTGCGTGCTCACGGCCGGAATTCCTCATTATAATATGTCCGGGACTTTATTTGAAGGTATCAGCACCTGGCAGGAGTATAAAACGACGCAGCCGCTGGTGGTGTCAGAGATAAAGGAGAGAGCAAAGGAAGCTTTAAGACTTTTGGCTGAATATGGTGTGCAGTTTGTCAGAACCCATGTGGATGTTACGGAAACTTCTTTTAAAGGCGTTGAGGCGCTGGAAGAACTTAAGGAAGAAATGAAGGACATCATGGAGATTCAGACCATTGCGTTTCCTCAAAACGGAATTCTCTCTGTACGTGATGGAAAGGCAAATATGGAACGTGCCATGAGCATGGGAATGGATTGCGTGGGCGCCATTCCGCATTACGAATTTACAAGAGAATATGGTATTGAGTCATTGAAGTATATTTTTGAACTGGCAGAAAAATACGACAAGATGATAGATGTACATTGTGATGAGATGGATGATGAACAGTCCCGTTTTTTGGAGACACTGGCAACTCTCGCATGGGAGCGAGGCTATGGGAAACGGACGGTTGCGGCACATACCTGTGCAATGGGATCATATAACGATTCATACTGTACAAAGCTTTTCCGGTTGCTTCAGGAATCCGGAATTAATATCAATGCCTGTCCGTGTGCCAATGTACATTTGCAGGGAAGGATAGACAAGTATCCGAAGCGGAGAGGTGTAACAAGGATTAAGGAGTTAAGCGATGCGGGAATCAACATTGCATTAGGTCAGGATTCCATTGCAGATCCATGGTATCCAATCGGAGTGGGAAATCTCCTAAGGGTACTGGAGATGGGCCTGCATGTGGGGCACATGATGGGATATGAAGATTTACAGCATTGTTTAGATTTGATTTCAACAAATGGTGCAAAAAATCTGTGCATAGAGGATCATTACGGTATTGAAGTCGGAAAGAAGGCAAACTTCATCATACTGGATGGCAAGGACGATTATGAAATCCTGAGATTTCAGAGTCCGGTTGTTTTATCTGTACATAATGGAATGACAATTGCCGAAAAAGAACCGGCAGTTGCATCTGTTAAGTTTTAATAGATAGTAGAAAGGAGATTATATTATGAAAAAAGGAAGAAAATTAGTTGTTTTAATGTTAGTGGCAGTTTTGGTCACAGGCATGTTTGCAGGTTGTGGCAAGGGAGGCGGAAAGTCTTCGGATACCATTAAGGTAGGCCTGGTGTTCTCTTTGACAGGAGGAACGGCTATTACGGAAGAGTGTATGTATAATTCGGCTGTGCTGGCGATTGATGAGATTAACGAAGCAGGTGGAATTAACGGAAAGAAAATAGAGTATGTGGTTAAAGATTATGCAACAGATGCGGATAAGGCAGTAACGGTCTGCAAGGAAATGATTATGCAGGATGAGGTAAGCGCAATTGTCGGACCGTATACATCTTCAGCCCGTGTCGCAATCGAACCGCTTTTGGATGAATATGACATCCCGTTGATTTATCCGACTTTCTATGAAGGAGAAACACCGAATGAGCATGTAATCTACACAGGTTGTGTTCCGAACCAGCAGGGAGATTATTTTGTTCCGTATCTGATTGAGAATGTGTCTAAGAATTTCTATCTGATCGGTACAGATACCACTTATGCGGCAAGCATTAATGAGCAGGCAGAAGCACTGGTTTCAGAACTTGGCGGTACGGTAATCGCTAACGAACTTGTTTCTTCGGATACAACAGAATTTTCAGATATTATCAGCAAGATTAAAGATAAGTGCGGAGATGACGGCTGTGTTATTTATGCAAACTTAAACGGAGACAGCGGAACAGCATTCTACACCCAGTTTGCGGCAGCAGGACTGTCTGACAAGTATACAATTGCTTCATTTATTATGGATGAGTCATTTTCAACGGCACTGGGAGCTGCAGCAGCAAATACATATGCTTCCGTAAATTACTTTAATTCGATTGACTCTGAGGCAAATAAGAAATATCTGGAAAGCTATGCAAAGAAGTTTGGAGAAGACAAAGCGGCTGCAGTTACGGCAGTAGGAGAGGCGACTTACGATGCGGTATATTTACTGGCAGAATCTTTGAAGAAGTGCGGAGACGATATCAGCACAGAAAGCATTCTTGCTAACTTTGATGATCTTGAATTTGATGCACCGCAGGGAACAATCAAGGTCGATCCGGAGACGCATCATGTATATTGCAAGGCCAGAATCGGTCTCGTAAAAGAGGATGGTACTATTGAGACTGTTTTCGAGAGTGATGATGTAATTAAGCCGGAACCGGTAAAATAAACAAAAGCAGGGGCTTTGCAAAAAGCCCCCGCTTACAGATGATTATGAAAGGAATGATAACATGAATGCTTCTTTAATCGGACAGTTGTTGGTATCCGGGGCATGCGGTTCCTTTGTTTTGTTGCTGACATCATTAGGACTTGTCATCATTATGGGATATATGAAAGTCGTAAACCTTGCACATACGGAAATGTTAATGCTTGGGGCTTTCATGTGTTATTACCTGTACATGGTATTGCATATTCCTTTTGTACTGACACTGATCTTATCCTATATTATTAGCTTTATATTCGGAATGATTATGGAAAGGCTTATTATCTGTCACTTTTATGGAAAGATGGCTGAAACATTGCTGGCCACCTATGCCATTTCCATGATTATTAAGCAGTTGGTACTTATTCTTTGTGGAAAGTCTTATAAGAAAGTGGATTACCCAATTACAAAGGTATTGTATTTTGGCCCGATATATATTGAATCCTATAAGTTGATTTTGTGCGGGATCAGTATTCTTGCATTGGTAGGAACATTGCTTTTTATCAATAAGACGACAATGGGAAGAAAGATTCGCGCAACAACACAGAATCGAACCATGACAGAGTGCCTTGGAATTGATACAAAAAAGGTGGACACAATCACATTCTCACATGGAATGGGACTGGCAGGATTAGCAGGGGCAGCCATAGCACCTCTTAGCACAGTTACTTATGCACTGGGTGAAAGCTGGCTGACCAATACGTTTATGAATGTAGTTATGGGTGGAGTTTCCTCTTTATTCGGAACGGTATGTTCTTCCGTGATTATTCAGGAGGCAATCTCCCTTATCAGTGGTTTTTCCAACAGTGTTATGGCACAGATTATCGTGCTGTTGGTTGTAATTGTAATTGTGCGGGTTAAACCGGAAGGTTTGTTTACTCCGAAGGGAAGGAGATGAGGATGAAATGGAAAAATTAAAATCGTTACCGGTCAATCGATATATTGATATACTGATGTTCCTCATTCTTCTCATTTTTCCATTTATACAGAGTACATATTGGATTTATGTGATGTCAGGAATTATGGCATACATGATGTTTGCGCTTTCTTTGGATTTGCTGTGGGGATATACAGGCCTTATGAGCATGGGACACAGTTTGTTGTTTGGCGCAGGCGGATATATGGTGGGAATTGCCTGTGCGTATGTAAATAAAGCGGACTGGATAGAGTTTGAGCAGCTTCCGTGGTTCCTGACACCGCTTAAATCGGATGTTGGAGCATTTGCGGCAGCGCTGATTTTGCCGGCGTTGATTTCACTGATTATCGGATTTTTTATGTTTACGGGAAAAATCAAGGGAGTGTTCTTCTCCTTAATCACTCTGGCACTTTCCGGAGTGGCAGAACTGTTCGTTATCAACCAGAGCGAGTATACGCATGGAAACAGCGGAATCTCTGTTGTATCGCGTACTGTTATTTCCAACGACAGTTCCCGGAAAATGGATGATTTTTCGTTTTACTTTGTTGTTCTGGCAGCACTGATAGCCGTATATCTTATTTGCCTGCTCATATCCCGTTCACGGGTGGGAAAAGTACTTCAGGCGATTCGCGAAAATGAGTCAAGACTGACGTTTTTTGGATATAAACCGGCGGCATTTAAGCTTTTGATTTATACAATATCCGGAATGATTGCAGGATTTGCGGGAGTGCTTTATGTCAGAGTACAGGGAAGCATCAATTCGGCTTCGGTTGGAATTACATTGGCAACTCTGATGCTTGTCTGGGTTGCGGTAGGAGGAAGAGGCAATCTGACGGGAGCCATGGTAGGAACTCTGGTAATTCAGGTGGCTGAAACAAAGTTAAATTCACTTTTCTCGGGAATTTCCGCAGATTTTGCGCAATATTGGCGTCTGGTACTGGGCATCATTATTTTGGTTATCGTTTTTGTAATTCCGAAGGGAATTATAGGTACGGTATTGGATGTTCAGCAGAAATATTTGGATAGAAAGAGGAAAGAAGAAATTCTGGCGGCAGAGGAGGGACAAAACAATGGATGAGAAGAGAAAAGTTTTGTTGGAAGTGCAGAATTTGTCCGTGGAATTTAACGGATTTCAGGCTTTTACCGATGTCAGTATGAAAATATATGATGGAGAGCTACGTGTAATCATCGGGCCAAACGGTGCCGGAAAAACGACATTTATGGATATGGTAACCGGAAAGACAACTCCGACCAGCGGAAAAATCTTTTTTGAGGGAGAAGACATTACCGGAAAACCGGTTGCTTCCATTGCCAGATTCTACGGGATTGGTCGAAAATTTCAGGGACCTAACGTGTTTGATAACATGACCGTGAAAGAGAATATCGAAATTGCCATGGAAGGCTATAATACCATGACAAAGTGTATCTTTTTTAAAAGAACAAAAGAATTTCGCGAAAAAGTGGATGAGATTCTTCAGTTGATTAATTTATATAATTACAGACATTTTATGGCAAGCGACCTGTCACATGGTCAGAGACAATGGCTGGAAATCGGTATGGTAATGGCACAGAATCCAAAGCTGATTATACTGGATGAGCCAACAGCCGGAATGACAGCGGACGAAACCTATAAGACGGGAGAATTGATTAAGAAATTAAAAGGAGATCATACGCTGATTGTCGTGGAGCATGATATGGACTTTGTGCGCCAGGTGGCGGAATATGTAACCGTGCTGAATTATGGAAGATTGTTGGCAGAGGGTACAATGGAAGAGATACAAAATAATGAGGAAGTAGTTGCAGTATATCTGAAAGAGGATTGAGGTGAGGATACATGTTTAAGGCCACAGGTGTCAATGTAAGCTATGGAAAAAGCAAGGTAATCAATGACCTCTCGATTCATATTGAAAAGGGAAGCAGAACAGCAATTCTGGGGAGAAATGGTGTTGGAAAGACAACTTTTTTGAAAAGTGCAATGGGAATTCTGCCGTTTGCTACCGGAACTCTGGAGTTTGACGGAAAAGATATCACAAAGATGAAAACCTATAAACGGTCTCAGGAAGGTTTGGGATATGTGCCGCAGGGACGTGAAATCATTCCTCTTTTAACAGTGGACGAAAATCTGGAGTTAGGGGCAATGGGGCACAAACACGTTCAGATTGCGGATCGGAAAGAGTGGATATTAAATTATTTTCCGGCCTTGAAAGTTCATATGAATCGTAACGGAGGAGTTTTGTCAGGCGGACTCCAGCAGCAGTTGGCTATTGCGAGATGCCTGATGGGAAATCCAAAGATGATTCTTCTGGATGAACCGACAGAGGGAATACAGCCTAATGTGGTTATGGAAATTGCGGATATTCTTAAGAATATTGCAGTGGAGACAGGGATTACCATCGGTGTTGTAGAACAGAACCTGAAATTTGCAAGAAGACTTGCTGAGAATTTTGTCATTATTCAAAAAGGTTCTGTGGTTGCACAGGGAACTATGGATGAACTGAGCGAAGAAACCGTTAAAAAGTATTTGTCCGTATAAGCGTTCCAAAGGATGAAATGTTAAATAAGTTAACAGAATTGCTTGCATTATGTTAAAAGCATGGGTGGAAACCCGTGCTTTTTTGCTTTACAATAAGTATGAAAGATATGACAGATATGAAAAGTATGATGACAAAAGAGAGGGAATTATGATTGCAGAAAATATTCGTTTATTGAGAAAGAGGGCGGGAATGTCGCAGGAGGAAGCGGCAGACATCGCCGGAACCAGCAGACAGACCTTTTCAAAATGGGAGGCTGGCGAGAGCACGCCGGATATTCTTGCCTGCGACAAACTGGCAGAAGCATTTGGAGTGACGCTGGATGATCTGCTTCATTATGAGGAGGAAGAAGAGCGTCTGCCCATGCCGCCGAAAGGAAAGCATATGTTTGGAACGGTTACCGTGGGAGCCAGAGGACAGATTGTCTTACCCAAAAGAGCAAGGGAGATCTTTCATATTGAAGCAGGAGATTCCATTATTGTGCTGGGAGATGAAAAGCAGGGAATCGCATTGCTGAAAGCGGAGGAAATGGTAGGATTTGTACAGCGGGCGTTAAAGAAGGCAAATGAGAAAGCAAATGAGGAGGCGGACAAATGAGAAAACGGTATTTGGATAATATTCGATGGATAACGATTATACTGGTGGTGATTTTCCATATCTTTTTCTATTACAATAATATCGGGACAGAGCCGATGTTTGCAGGGGCAGCCGACTATAATGGAAAAATTACTTTTGCGGGAATTTTTCAATACTTTGTGCATCCGTGGTTTATGTTATTGTTGTTTGTGGTAGCAGGGATGAGTGCAAAATATGCGCTGCAATCCAGAACAAATAAGGAATTCCTCAGAGGAAGAGTGGACAAGCTGCTGGTTCCGTCCACACTGGGCGTGCTTGCCTTTGGATGGGTTGGAGGATATGTGATATATCTGCATACTGCCAGTGCAAATATTCCGGCAGAGACTCCGGCTTTTGTCAAGCTGATTATCATTTGGAGCTCCGGAATCGGGGCACTGTGGTTTTGCCATGTGCTGTTTCTGGCAACGTTGATACTGATTTTAGTAAGGAAGATTGTGTCAAAATTCAGCGGAAATAAAGAAAAGACCAGGAACAGATTTCCGTTATGGATACTTTTCGTTTTGATGTATTTTATCTTCTGGGGAGGCTCACATATCCTGAATATGCCGCTTATTACGGCATACAGGCTTGGAATTTACATTCCGGCATTTCTTTTTGGATATTATGTATTTTCGCGGGAGGACGTGATAGAAAAGTTGAAAAAGAATGTGCTGCCGCTTTTGGTGATGGCTGTGGCGGCAGGGATATATTATATTTCACGGAACTACGGGAAGAATTATACGGAGGTTTCGGTGCTTTCACGCTGGGATTTGAATCTGTATGCGTTTTTGATGGTGCTTCTTGTGCTTGGAGCAGGAGCAAGATTTTTGGATTGGCACAATGCATTTACGGATTATATGCAAAGAAGCAGTTTTGGAATCTATGTATTTCACATTCCGGTGATGCTGGTAATCAATTATCTGTTAGTGGATAAAAACCTTCCGATGGGGGCAGTCTATGGCATTGAGTTTTGCGGAGCTCTTGCGGGGTCGCTTCTGTTATACGAAGTGGTACGAAGAATACCGGTACTGCGCTATTGGATTCTGGGAATCAGAAAAGCCAGGTGATTTTATCTCGGTTGACGAGTAGCCATTTTTGTATTATTCTAAAAGCGGATACAAGTACAATAAGCGCGAAAGGATGTGTTTTTATGAGTAATCGAGAATTCGCTAAAAACCTTATTGACCAAATACCGGAAAGCAAACTATTTTATATAATTGCATATTTGCAGGGGGCAGCGGTTCCTGACGAAACACCGAATGCCGAGACATTAGAAGCGTTTACAGAATTAAGCAATGGCGGAGGAACCTCATATAGTGGAACCACGGAGGAACTGTTTGATGAATTGATGGAGGATTGAGAGTGCTGGATGTCAGATATTCTACTAAATTCAAAAAGGACTTCAAGACCTGTGTGAAGCGTAATTGTAAAATGTCTTTATTGCAGCAGGCAATTGACATTTTACGAATTCCAGATATACTTCCGGTCAAAAACATGGATCATGCGCTTAGTGGCAACTATTCTGGTTACCGTGAGTGCCATATAGAGCCGGATTGGCTGCTAATATACAAGCAGGAAGAAAATGAACTTTTACTTTATCGTACCGGCACACATTCTGACTTATTCGGATTATGAATATTAAGGAAAAGCCAAGTTGCGCGGGTAATAAATTTGTGTTATAATTGCATCAGTTTATGAGAAAGAGGTGAAAAGATGAGAAGATAATCTGCTTTTGATAACATGAGATTGATGGTTGCGGCAGCATTTATGCTGCTGTGGATGTTCATGTTGCCGAAAGTGGGTTATGGTTCTCATATCCTCTTTTTTTCGTGTCTAAAATTATAAGATTTGTAGTGTATGAGGAACCGCCGGGAATGGAAAACCTGTGGCAATATGGACGGAGAACTTGAAAGAGCGGAGGGATGCATATGGCACAAATACATGTAACGAATCTTACGTTTGGCTACGAGGGAAGCAGTGATGACATTTTTGAGAATGTCTCATTTTCGGTGGATACCAATTGGAAGCTTGGATTTTTGGGAAGAAACGGAAAGGGAAAGACCACATTTCTAAAGCTTTTGCTGGGAGAGTATCCTTACAGCGGAAGTATCACAACATCAACGGTGTTTGACTACTTTCCGTATCGGATTACAGAGGCGCAGAGAAAGCAGTGCGCGGCGGAATTTATAGAAGAATTGAAAACGGGCTGCGAGCAGTGGAGGGTAATCTGTGAGCTGGAAAAAATGAAGGAGGATGCGGAAATTCTGTATCGCCCTTTTGATACCCTGAGTAACGGGCAGCAGACCAAGGTGCTTCTTGCGGTACTTTTTTCCGGGGAGAATGATTTTTTGCTGATTGATGAACCGACCAATCATCTGGACCGGCAGTCGAGGGAGAATGTCAAGCAGTATCTTCAGGGGAAAAAGGGATATATTCTGGTATCGCATGACAGGGATTTGCTGGATAACTGTGTGGATCATGTGCTGGTATTGAACCGCAAGTCCATCGAGGTGCAGAGCGGTAATTTTTCTTCCTGGTGGGAGAACAAGAAGAGAAAGGATGCCTTTGCGGTATCGGAGAATGAGAAGCATCTGCGGGAGATTGCTTCCTTGAAGAGAACGGCGCAGCGGAGTCGCAGATGGGCAGATAAGAACGAGAGTACCAAGATTGGATTCGACCCGGTTAAGGAGCCGGATCGGTTTATCGGGACAAGATCGTACATTGGCAGTAAGACGAAAAAGATGCAGAGCCGCGTAACCCAGTATGAGAGACGGATGGAACGGGAGATTGCACAGAAGGAAGGGCTGCTTACGGACATAGAGAATCCGGACAGCCTCAGATTAAATCCACTCTCTTATCATAAAGACAGATTGATTTTGATGCGGGATGTCAGTGTGTGTTATGCGGACCGGCAGCAGAGAGTGCTGGAACATTTTAATTTCGAACTTATGCAGGGAGAGCGTGTATTTTTGCATGGGGAGAACGGCTGCGGCAAATCAACACTGATTCGCACCATCCTGTCGCAGATACAGATGCAGCAGGGGGCCGTTGTTGTGGAGGAAGGGGAAGTACAGGTTCCGCAGAATCTGATTATTTCCTATGTAAATCAGGATACCGGCTTTTTACGCGGAAGTGTCCGGGAGTTCTGCGAAGATAGAAAGCTTGAGGAGAGCCTGTTTTTTACATTGCTCAGAAAGCTGGATATGGAAAGAAGCCAGTTTACAAAGAACCTGGAAGATTTTTCGGAAGGGTAAAAAAAGAAGGTGCTGATTGCAGCCAGTCTTATGACACCTGCCCATCTGTATATCTGGGATGAACCGCTCAATTATATCGATGTCTTTTCCAGAATGCAGATTGAAGAACTCATTCAGCAATTTCAGCCGACCATGCTGTTGGTTGAACATGATGTGCAGTTCCGCGAGAAAATAGCCACAAGGGTAGTGGAAATGGATGTTTTGGGTTGAATGTACAGTGGAAAAATGGTATCGTAAAAGTGGTTCATACCACTTATGAAATCATGGAGAAAGAGAGGGGCAGGTATGGGAATTTCAATAACAGGTTCGCAGGGCAATAAAGCATCCGGACTTGCGACGCAGGTTTTCGAGATGAAAGAAGATGCAGGTCGTGCGGACTACATGCAGCTTATCCGGGAAAAGATGGATGAGATGCAGGAGAAGATCGACAGCGGCAACATACAGCCGTCCTTTGCTACGGGGGCACAGTCTTATACTGTTCAGGAGTGGGATAAGCTTCTGAGACAGTTTGACAAGTCGGAGAAGGTGCTTCAGGAAGCACAGCGCGATGAAATTGAGGAGAGAACCGGACAGAAACAGCGCGAAGTGGAAGAGAGGAGCACCGGGGTTTTGAATCATTCCGTTCTTGGGAGCGAAGATAAGGAAGCAGTATCATGAATATCGAAAGAGAACTGTTTCGCTTTCAGGATAAGGAATATCAGGCATTTCAGAGTAAACTCATACCGACGGTACCGAAGGAGACGGTAATCGGGGTTCGGACGCCGGAGCTTCGTAAGCTGGCGGTTCAGTTCGCAAAAGAGCCGGAGGCGGAGAGCTTTTTGCAGGAACTTCCTCACAGATATTATGAGGAGAATAACCTGCATGCCTTTCTGATTGAACGAATCAGGGATTATGACAGATGCATCGCGGCATTAGACAGCTTTCTCCCTTATATAGATAACTGGGCCACCTGCGATTGCATGTCTCCGAAAGTTCTCGGAAAGCATCTGCCGGAGCTTTTGGACAAGATTCGGGAATGGATGGATTCCGGGAAAACCTATACGGTTCGTTACGGAATCGGGCTTTTGATGCGGTACTATCTGGATGACGCTTTTACGGAGGAGTACCCGGGAATGGTTGCGGGCGTGCATTCTGACGAATACTACATTAATATGATGATTGCATGGTATTTTGCAACGGCTCTTGCCAAGCAGTATGAGCAGGTGATTCCCTATTTCGAGGAGAAAAAACTGGATATATGGATTCACAACAAGGCGATACAAAAGGCAATCGAGAGCAGACGAATTACGAAGGAGAAAAAGGAATATCTGCGTTCGCTAAAACGAAAGGAATAAGAATAGGAGATGAAAAATGTCTGATTATTATTTAAGCTGTTGTTCCACGGCAGATTTGTCAAAGGAACATTTTGAGAAACGGGGCATTCGTTATGTGTGCTTTCATTTTGAGCTGGGAGGAACAGATTATCTGGACGATATGGGAAAGTCCATGCCTCCGGAGGAACTGTACAAAAGGATGCTGGCGGGAGAAGAGACAAGAACTTCACAGGTTTCCGTCGGGGAATACGTGGAGCATTTTGAGAATATGTTGAAGGAAGGAAAGGATGTCCTGCATCTGACACTTTCCACCGGATTATCCGGTTCTTACAATTCCGCCTGCATCGCAAGAGACACCGTTGCGGAGAAATATCCGGAGCGCAAGATTTATGTAATAGACTCTCTGGCGGCATCCAGCGGATACGGACTTTTTATGGAAACTCTGGCAGATATGAAGGATGCCGGAATGGAAATTGATCAGCTTCGCGACTGGGCACAGGAGAACAGACTGCGCATGCATCACTGGTTTTTCTCCACGGATCTGACTTTCTATGTGCGGGGAGGAAGAATCTCCAAGGCAAGCGGATTTGTCGGAAACGTACTGAATATCTGTCCACTTTTAAATATGGATTACGAGGGAAAACTGATTCCACTTGAAAAAATCCGCACGAAAAAGAAAGTCATTAAGCGAATTGTGGAGAAGATGGCAGAGAATGCGGAGAACGGAATGGATTATTCCGGAAAATGCTATATCTGTCAGTCCGAATGCATGGAGGACGCCAGACAGGTGGCAGAGCTCGTGGAGAGCATGTTCCCGAAGCTGAACGGAAAAGTGGAAATCTATCCAATCGGAGCAACCATTGGAAGCCATACGGGACCGGGAACGATTGCGCTGTTTTTCTGGGGCACAAAAAGAGAAAACTGATCACAACAGAATAAAATAAGAAGGAGGGATAGGAAAAATGGCAGAGTGTATGCTGGAAAATGACGAGATTGCGATTGTTGTGAATACACATGGCGCGGAATTGAAATCCCTGGTTCGCAAAGATACCGGTACAGAGTATATGTGGAAAGCGGATCCGCAGTACTGGGGAAGAACAGCACCTGTGCTGTTCCCGTTTGTCGGAAGTGTGAATCAGAAAGAATTTCGCACGAAGGGACAGACCTACACGATGGGGCAGCATGGATTTGCCAGGGATATGGAGTTTGAGCCGGATGTACACACAGACAAGGAAATGTGGTTTGTGTTGAAAGCATCCGAAGAGACCCTGAAGAAGTATCCATATGAGTTTGTACTGAAAATCGGATACAGAATTGAAAAGAGCAGTGTAGAGGTAATCTGGCAGGTGGAAAATCCTTCGGATGAAGAGCTGCCGTTTTCCATAGGAGGGCATCCGGCGTTTAACTGCCCGATTGCAGAGGGAAAAAAGCAGACGGATTATAAGCTCAAATTTGATACGCAAAAAGCCCTTATCAGTACCAGACTGGAGGATGGACTGGCATCGGAAGTGAAGGACACTTATGAATTGTCGGATGGATATCTTCCGGTTACGGAGGAACTGTTTGATAAGGATGCACTGATTATCGAAGGACAGGGAATTCATAGCGCGGCGTTGTGTGATGAAACCGGCCGGGCTTACCTGACGGTTACCATGGATGCACCTTTATTTGGGATCTGGTCCCCGACCGGAAAACAGGCGCCTTTCATCTGTATCGAGCCATGGTACGGAAGGTGCGACAAGGTCGGATTTGCAGGGGAGTTGAAGGAGCGCGAGTGGGGAAATCTGCTGGCTCCGGGAGCTGTATGGCAGGCCGGATTTACCGTGAGCGTATAATTGGCGCATTTTTTTGCGGCAGTTATGAATAAGTTTAAAAAATAGTTAAATTTGTGTGAAACAACTTAAAAAACACTGTACAACCTAAATTATTTAATGGTATACTATAAACAGTTAAAAACGTAGTGAGTGAGAAAAAATCGTGAAAAGGAGCAGAATATGAATTACAAAGACGAGTACCAGAAATGGTGCACAGACAGTTATTTTGATGAGAAGACAAAAGCTGAGCTTAAGGCATTGGAAGGCAATGACGCAGAGATTGAGGATCGTTTCTACCGTCAGCTTGAGTTTGGAACCGGTGGACTCCGCGGTGTGATCGGAGCAGGAACCAACCGCATGAATATTTATACAGTTCGTCAGGCAACACAGGGACTTGCCAATTACATTATCTCCCAGAACGGACAGGAGAAGGGAGTGGCAATTGCATATGATTCCCGTATCATGTCACCGGAGTTTGCGGATGAAGCAGCTCTTTGCCTGAATGCGAACGGAATCAAGGCATATGTGTTTGAGAGTCTTCGCCCGACACCGGAATTATCTTTTTCCGTAAGGGAACTGTCCTGTATCGCAGGTATCGTTATTACGGCAAGCCATAACCCGAGAGAGTATAATGGTTACAAGGTATATTGGGAGGACGGCGCACAGATTACACCGCCTCATGACAAGAACATTCTGGCAGAGGTTGCCAAGGTGACATCCTTCGACCAGGTTAAGACCATGGATAAAAAGGAAGCACAGGCAGCAGGCCTGTATCAGGTAATTGGCTCTGAAATCGATGACAAGTATATGGAGCAGCTTAAGAAGCAGTCCATTCATCCGGAGATTATCAAGGCAGTTGCCAAGGATATTAAGATTGTTTACACTCCGCTTCACGGAACAGGTAATCTTCCGGTTCGCCGGGTGTTAAAGGAACTGGGCTTTGAGAATGTATATGTGGTTCCGGAGCAGGAGAAGCCGGACGGTACTTTCCCGACCGTTTCTTACCCGAACCCGGAGTCACCGAAGGCGTTTGAGCTCGCATTGGCATTGGCAAAGAAGGTGGATGCGGATATTGTGCTTGCAACGGATCCGGATGCTGACCGTCTCGGTGTATATGCAAAGGATACCAAGACCGGTGAATATGTAAGCTTTACCGGAAATATGTCCGGTATGCTGATTGCCGAATATATTTTGCGGGAGCGCAAGGCGACAGGAACATTGCCGGAGAACGGTGCATTGGTTGAGACAATTGTTACCACGGACATGGCAAAGGTGATTGCAAAGGCATACGACGTGAAGCTGATTGAGGTGCTGACCGGATTTAAGTTTATCGGTGAGCAGATTAAGCTTTTCGAGCAGCAGCATACATATGAATATGTATTCGGTCTGGAGGAAAGTTATGGATGCCTGACAGGAACTTATGCAAGAGATAAGGATGCCTGCGTAGCGGTTATGATGCTGTGCGAGGTTGCTTCCTGGTGCAAGCAGAAGGGTATTACTCTTTGGGATGCCATGGTGGATTTGTACGAAAAGTACGGTTTCTATAAAGAAGGTCTTGAGACCATGACACTTAAGGGAATTGACGGAGCTGAGCAGATTCAGGCCATGATGACAAAGATGCGCGAGAATCCGCCAAAGACAATCGGTGCCTATGATGTGATTGCTCTTCGCGATTATCAGAAGGATGTCCGCACGGAGATTGCCACAGGAAAGACTGAGAAGACAGGTCTTCCGAGCAGCAATGTTCTGTATTATGAGCTTTCCGATGG
Source organism: Lachnospiraceae bacterium (assembly GCA_029227035.1). Taxonomy (GTDB): domain Bacteria; phylum Bacillota; class Clostridia; order Lachnospirales; family Lachnospiraceae; genus Roseburia. The sequence goes on along the minus strand of JAQXZD010000089.1, from coordinate 19,929 downwards.
AGCATGGTGCTGTGTACGTCCGTCCGGAACAGAGCCGAAGATTAAGTTCTACTTTGGCGTAGTGGGAAATTCACTGGAGAATTCCGCGGAGAAGCTGGATGCATTAAAAGAAGCAATGATGGCATATGTAGAACAGTAATGCAAGGAAGATAAGTATGGAAGGTAATATCAGACCTGATTTTGCGAAACTGCCGGAGGATTCCGAGATATATCAACCGGCGGATTCGCGTTCAACCCGGGAAAAGCTTAAGGCGATGAATGCAAAGGAAAAAGCGGCATTTATCGCCGAATATTATGGCATCAGTATACTGGTTACCGTTGCGCTGGTAGCAGCAGCAATATTTCTGGTGGTACATTTTCTGTTTTCCAAGGACATTGGATTCAATGTTATGGCGGTAAATACCGGAGAAGTGGACTGCCCGGCAGACAGTGAAGAGTTTTATAAAGATTTTCTGGACAGTCAGAATTTTGACTGGAAGCACGAAGAAGTCAGTGTCAATGTGGGTCTTGGCGTGTCGATGGATGCGGAGGATTCCGCAAGCCAGACGAATTTGCAGATGATAGTATCGCGCCTGATGACCGGTTCGGTGGATGTGTTTTTTGCCAATGAAGATGTTCTTTACAGTATCGGTGAATTTGAATATCTGGCAGATCTGAATAACTATCTTCCGGCGGACATCTTGGATAAATATGAGGATGATCTGGTCTATATCAAGGGCGTGGAAAGCGGAAAAACCTATCCGGTCGGAATACGGATTCCGGCAGATAATGAGTGGCTTCAAAAATCCGGGTGGTATGAGGACGGAGCGGTTGTCGGCATTCAGGATAATGCGGAGCATGGTGAACTTGCAACAAATTTTGTGTTGGAAATATTAGGAGAGAATGAAGGAGAATAACGGACATGGCAATCACATACGATGAGAAGAACAGAGCGTTTCAACTGGACAGTGCGAATACCAGTTACATAATTGGAATCGTTGATGAAGAACAGTTTGTCGGACATATTTATTACGGAACAAAAATTCGCAGACAGGATGTTACATATCTGCTCCGAACATCGGAGAATCCGTTGACTCCTTCGGTGAATAACAGGGAACGTTGCTCTTTTATGGACACATTTCCGACGGAGTATCCGGGACACGGTGAGTGAGACTACAAAGAAGGCTGCCTGAAGGTGCGTACAAAGGGCGGACATTCTGCTGTGGGACTCCATTACAAATCCCATCAGATTATCGACGGAAAGCCGAAGCTGGAAGGCCTGCCGGCATCCTTTCCGGGAGAGGAAGCCTGCCAGACGTTGATTCTTACCTGCGAAGATCCGGAGCTTAAGCTGGAAGCAGAGCTTTTGTATACTGTATTTGAAAAAGAAGATATCATTACCAGAAGCGTCCGGATTGTAAACCGGAATACAGAGGATATTTATCTGACAAGAGTATATTCCGCATGTATTGACATGGATGCAAGAGATTATGAGCTTTTGACTCTGCATGGCTCGTGGGCAAGAGAACGCCAGATTGAGCGCAGAAAAATCGGCTTTGGAAAGCAGAGCGTGGATTCCGTGAAGGGTGAGTCATCCCATCAGGAGCATCCGTTTATCGCATGGATGAGCCCGGAGACAACGCAGACGCAGGGTGAGGTATATGCAATGCATTTTGTATATTCCGGCAATTTCCATGCGCAGATTGAAAAGACACAGTTTGAGTCCATTCGTGCCATCATGGGAATCAATGATGAGGATTTCTGCTGGAAGCTTGGAAAAGATGAAGCATTTACAGCGCCGGAAGTGGTGCTGACTTATTCGGCGCAGGGGCTTGGCACTATGACCAGACATCTGCATGATTTTTACCGGGAACATATGATTCGCAGTAAGTATACACACTGCAAGCGCCCGATTCTGATCAACAACTGGGAGGCAACGTATTTTGACTTTGATACGGAGAAGCTTCTTGCTATCGCAAAGAGGGCTTCGGAGCTTGGAATTGAGATGCTTGTCATGGATGACGGCTGGTTCGGACACCGCAATGATGATGCCACAAGCCTCGGAGACTGGTTTGTCAATGAAAAGAAGATTACCGGAGGCTTGAAGCATCTGGTGGATGAGGTGAATAAGCTTGGCCTGAAGTTTGGTATCTGGATGGAACCGGAGATGATTTCGCCGGATTCGGAACTTTACCGGGCACATCCTGACTGGGCAATTGCAATACCAGGACGTACTCCGGTACTTTCACGCAACCAGTATGTATTGGATCTGAGTAGAAAAGAAGTGCGGGATTATGTGTATGACGCAATATCAAAGATTTTGCACAGCGCGAATATTGAGTATGTCAAGTGGGATATGAACCGTCAGCTGACGGATATCGGAAGTGCCGCACTTCCGGCAGACCGGCAGGGAGAACTGTATCACCGCTATGTACTTGGCGTGTATGAACTTCAGGAGCGTCTGATTACGGAGTTTCCGGATCTTCTGTTGGAGAACTGTTCCGGAGGCGGAGCAAGATTTGATCCGGGAATGCTGTATTACAGCCCGCAGATCTGGTGCTCGGACGATACGGATGCCGTGGAACGGCTGAAGATTCAGGAGGGAACAGCCCTCATGTATCCGCTTTCCGCAATCGGCGCACATATATCTGTCTGCCCGAACCATACCGTGGGAAGAAATACACCGTTTGAAACCAGAGGAAATGTCACTTTGGCCGGAACTTTCGGTTATGAGCTTGACATTACGAAGATTCCGCAGGAGGATCAGGAGATGATTCCGAAGCAGGTGGAAATGTACCACAAGTACAGTGATCTTGTCCGCGAAGGGGATTATTACCGGATCGCTTCTTACAGGGAAAATCATGAGTTTGACTGTTACATGGTGACATCGAAGGACAGGAAAGAAGCATTGGTTACATTTGTTCAGGTGATTGGACGGCCGAATTTCCACAGCCGTTGTGTACGGCTTCAGGGATTGAATCCGGATTGGAATTATCGAATCGAAGGAACGGACGGAACCTTTGGCGGAGATGCCCTTATGAATGCAGGACTCATGGTTGAGAGCCTCTGGGGGGATGCACAGAGCAGATTATATCATTTAATCGCAGAAGTATAAAAATACGAGGAGTAAAGAAAGATGGCAAAAGCAGTGAAACTGTCCGACATCGCAGCGGTGGTCGGAGTCAGCACGGTGACTGTGTCAAAGGCGCTTTCGGATCAGAAGGGCGTCAGTGAAGAACTCAGGAAAAAAATTAAACAGTTGGCGCAGGACATGGGGTATCAACCGCCGGCGGCAAATAAGAAGCAGGGTGCAAGACAGTACAGCATTGGTGTGTTGATACAGGAAATCTATCTGGACAAATATGCTTCCTTTTACGGACAGTTGTATCAGGAATTAACCAAGAAAGCAGTCGCACGCGGATGCTTTACGATTCTGGAGATCGTAAGCCGCGCGGATGCGGTCAATGCAAGAATACCACTTCTTATGAAGGAAAAGCGCGCGGACGGAATCGTCGTAATCGGACATATGGAAAAAGGATATCTGCGCAATCTGGAGAAAGCAGCGGAAGTGCCGATTGTTTATATGGACTATTATGATAACATGCAGGAAGTGGATACGGTGATATCCAACAGCTTTTATGGCAGTTATCTCATGACGAATTATCTGTATGATATGGGACATACCGATATTGCCTTTGTGGGAACGGTAGGTGCAACGAACAGTATTACGGATCGTTTTCTCGGATATGTGAAATCTCTTCTGGAACATGGCAGTACCTGTCGGGAAGAGTGGGTAATCAAAGACCGTGATATGGAGACGGGCATGATTGACATGGAGAAAAACATCCAACTGCCGGAAGAGATGCCGACCGCTTTCGTATGCAACTGTGATGTGACGGCGGCTCATCTGATTCGAAAGCTGCAGAAGGAAGGATACCGAGTGCCGGAAGATATCTCTGTGGTTGGTTTTGATAATTATCTTTATCCGGGAATCTGCGATATCGGAATCACCACTTATGAAGTCGATATCGCTGAGATGGCACGAAGAACCATGCATAAGATATATAAGAAAATAGCCGATGAAAAATATACTTCAGGCGCCTTTATTGTGGATGGGCACCTGGTGAAAAAGGATAGTGTAGCTCGGAGATAGCAACGGGAGCCTCCTGCTTGAATACAAGCGGGGTGGTTCCTGTTTCTCTTTTAAAGAGTCCGATAAAATGATTCGTGTTGTCAATTCCTACCGCAGAGCCGACTTCATGAACGGACATGGAAGTAGACAAGAGAAGAGTCTTTGCCTCTTCGATTCTGCGGTGGTTGAGATATTGGATCGGCGAAGCCCCAAAGTACTGGGAAAATTCACGGCAGAGCCGGTAACGGCTTTTCTCAAAATACTGCTCGAGCCCGGCAAGCGAATAGGAATTCTGGTATTCGCTGTCGAACATTTTTTTCATTTCCAATATATAGGAAGGAATTTTTTCGTTCAGCCGCATATCATTCATGGAGTACACACAGAGTTCCGTGAAAATGTCATTGATCCATTTGGAATACATGAGCAGGTCTAGCTGCGGGTCATGCGGAACATGCCCCAGAAGATGATCCATGGTCTGGGGAATGCAGGAAGCTGCCAGCGTATTGTTGTATGGAATGACAGAAGGCAGGAGGTTACGATAATGTTCAGCAGCACTTCCAACAAAGCATATCTCAAAAAAATGGCAACGGCCGCTTCGAATGCGGTAATTCAGTTCAGAAGACGGAGAGAGAAAGAGAAGCTGTCCGGGCTGACCGGTAAAGGTATCTTTTCCGCAGGTGATATCCACTATGCCTTCGTAAAAACGAAAAAGGGAATAACACGGGATGGTTTTTAACCGAAAGGAGCAGGCAGAGGTTAACTGATGTCTGCCGACAGCCAGAAGGTGAAGAAAAGCATCCTGATTCATATCTTCATCATACTCAAACGAAAGAAAATTTTTGGCATTTTCGGCGAGGGTTTCCTGTCTGATATTGCCGGATGTAACTGTGAGTTCCAGACCTTCTTTAAATTGCATGATATCCTCCTTACAATCAAATGATTTCCCTATAAATATATCCGAAACTGAAACCGGAGACAAGAGATGAAACGGACAACTTTAAAAATATGGTTTGTCAAGAGTAAACTCATGTATAAATTGTACAAAAAAGAAGTAACGAAATTGTGGAAAGTAGGGAAAATGCATGGAAATGCAATATTGCGATATTAAAAACAAGAATAAGTGATGATTAAATAAACAAAAAAAGTATACTTAAATTAGCTTCAAAAAAGCGATACATATTTAAGGAGGAAAAAAATATGAAATTGAAAAGAGTAGCAGCTCTTGCTATGGCAGGAGTAATGGCAGTTTCAGTTGCAGCTTGTGGGGGAAGCGACAAGAAGGACGAAGGAACCACAAATACTCAGGCTGCAGACAACAGCGGAGACGAGGCAAGCGGAATCATCGAGTATGCTGACCTTGACCTCGACAAGGATTGCAAGGATTTAACTGCTGAGATTTCTTTCTCAAGCAACCGTACCGATATGGATGAGGGCGCAGGATATCCTGGAAAGGATTGGCCGTCTTACCTTGCAGATTTTAACGAACTGTATCCAAACATCAAGGTAACCATCAACACAATTACAGACTATGAGCAGAGCGTATCTACATATTTACAGTCTGGAGAGTATGATGATGTTGTCTGCATCCCGACAGTAGATAAGGCAGACCTCAGCACATACTTCAGATCATATGGTGACTATGATACAATTTCTCAGACAATCAATTATGCAGATAACACAATGTATGAGAAGCAGGTATATGGTATTCCGTCCACATGTAATGCAGGTGGTATCGTATACAACAAGAAAGTATTCGAAGCTGCAGGAATCACAGAGCTGCCAAAGACTCCAAGCGAGTTTATTGATGCTTTAAAGGCAATCAAAGAGAAGACAGATGCTATTCCGCTTTACACAAACTATGCAGCAGGATGGGCATTAAGCGGACAGTGGGATGCTTACATCGGACTTCCGGCAACAGGTGATACAGCATACATGAACCAGAAGCTTGTTCACACTAAGGATCCATTCAAGAATTACGGTGATGATACACATGCTTATGCAGTATACAAGATTCTTTACGATGCAGTTGCTGAGGGATTAACCGAGGATGACTACATGACAACTGACTGGGAAGGCTCTAAGGGTAAGATGAACAACGGTGAGATTGGTTGTATGGTACTTGGTTCATGGGCTCTTCCGCAGATGAAGCAGGCAGGTGACAACGCAGATGATGTTGGATATATGCCATTCCCAATCAGCGTTGACGGAAAGCAGTACGCAGCAGCTTCTGCAGACAGAGGATATGGTATCAACGTAAATCTTGACGAGAACGATACACAGGCAGCTCTTATCTTTGTTAAGTGGCTGGTTGAGAGATCCGGATATGCTTACAATGAGTTCTCACTTCCGGTTGTAAAGGGTGAGGATACTCAGCTTTCATTCGACAATGTTGAGCTTCTTCAGGACGATCCGGTACTGGATGGTGAGGAAGACTTCATGAATGAGGTTAACAGTGCATCTGAGGTTAACATCAACGCTGATGGTGACGGTGTAAGACTTCAGGCAGTAATCGAGGCAGCAGCAGACGGAAGCAAGAGCTATGATGATATCGTAGCTGAGTGGAATGAGGCTTGGGCACAGGGCCAGGAGTCTGCAGGCGTAGAAGTTACAGAAGAGTAATATTAAAGTATTATTTGAACATGCCAACTAATATTGAGCCAGGGGTTACAGCCTCTGGCTCAATATAACAAAAAATGGAGGAAAGGCATTATGGCTACTGCTGTTAATACCGTAAAGGAAAAAGAGCCCTTTAATTTTATTAAATGGGCTAAGAGCAGAAAAGGTCAGAAGGTATTGATCTGTCTGGCATTTACAATTATTCCGTTATTACTGCTCTTTACATTCACATACTTACCATTCGGAAAGATGGTACAGTTCAGTTTTTACAAAATGAAATATACAACTCCGGTTGACAGAAGACAGTTCGTCGGCTGGCAAAATTACATAGATGTGTTTAGTCGTGATGACTGCTTTGGAGCTTTGAAGCTGAGTCTGTATTACATTGTCGGAGCGTTGGTTCAGTTGGCACTGGCACTGTTCCTTGCAACAATGTTGAGCTTTAAAGTAAAAGGTGGAAATCTCTTTAAGGGACTTATTTTCTTCCCTTATCTGATCAGTGGTATTGCCATTGGTTTGATCTTTAAGTTTTTCTACACAAGAGGATATGTATTAGATACAATCCTTCAGTGGTGTGGATTTAAATTGGATAATCTTCCATACTGGTTGAAAGACCAAAGCGTAAACAACTGGGCTTTGGTGGCGACTTCGGTCTGGCGATATCTGGGACAGACGATGGTACTGTTTATCGGTGCAATTATGTCCGTAGATGCAGAGCTTTATGAAGCCGCAGAACTGGATGGTGCAAATAAATTACAGCAGTTTAGACATATTATTCTGCCGAGTATTAAGACAATTATAACCTTGAACGTAATTCTTTCCATTACAGGTTCTCTGAGTGCTTTCGAGCCGCCATTCGTTATTACAAACGGTGGTGCCGGAACAGGAACATATTTTGTTATCATGAACCGTATCGCACATACGTCACAGAAGGTTGGTCTTGCATCTGCAATGGCAGTTGTTCTTTTGATTATCATCCTGGTATGTGCAGGATTGCAGCAGTTGTTCTTTAAATATGTATTCCGGGATGCTGAGTCCGAAGAAGAATCATACAAGGCCAAGAAAGCGCGCATGAAAGCAGAAAAAGCTGCTAAGAAAGCAATGGCGAAGGGAGGAATTTAAGATGGCAACAATGACAACAAAATCCGGAAAATCATTTTCTCCGGGAGCAATTGTTTGGAAAGTTCTGGAATATTTTATCTTAATCTTCTTCTCTCTGGTAGCTGTTATTCCGGTTGTTACATGTGCAATGATGGCTTTTAAGACAAAAGATGAGTATATGTCCAAGAGTGCGATGTCACTTCCGGAGAACTGGCTGAACTTTGACAACTTTATCGAAGCATTCCAGAAAGCAGATATGGGGCATGCATTTATCAATTCCGTTATCGTATTGATTTGTGTGTTGATAGTTTCCGTTATTATCGGAACACAGCTTGCTTATGTACTGGATCGTTTTAAGTTCCCGGGAAACGGCTTGATCAGAAGCTTGTTCCTGATTGCATCTCTGCTTCCGGCAGTAGCTATGCAGGTAACCGTATTTAATATCATGAGTGCACTCAATTTTGTTAACCATCTGTATGGTTACATTATCATGAGCTGCGGAACGGACGTTATATCGGTTTATATCTTTATCCAGTTTATGGAGAATATATCACAGTCGCTGGATGAATCGGCAATTGTGGACGGTGCTTCTTACTGGACCATTTACTGGAAGATTATTCTTCCGCTTTTGAAGCCGGCAATCGTTACGGCATGTATCTTAAAGGGTGTAGGTATTTACAACGAGTACTATGCAGCACAGTTATATCTGCAGAAAAAGGAAATTCGTACCATGGCTATTTCCCTCTACACATTCGTAGGACCGATGGGAAGCCAGTATAACCTGATTTGTGCTGGCGTTATTATTTCACTTTTACCGGCACTGATTGTATTTATCCTCTGCCAGAAGCAGATTTACAGTGGAATTACGGCAGGTGCGGTTAAGGGTTAATCATTTTAGGAAAGCAAAGGAATCATTGACATGAATATGAAAGAAGAGATTAAGGAACATCTGGTATCAAACATTATTCCATTCTGGAAAAATCTGAGGGATGATGAATTCGGTGGATATTACGGATATATGGGATATGATTTAAAACTGGATAAGAAGGCAGAAAAGGGATGTATCCTTAACAGCAGGATTATGTGGTTCTTCTCAAATGCTTACACGTTGTTGAAGGATGAATCCCTGCTCGATGAAGCGAATCATGGATATGCCTTTTTAAGAGATTATTGTATTGATTCCAAAAACGGTGGTATCTATTGGTCCATGAATTATGACGGAACTCCGTTAGATACCACAAAACATACTTACAACCAGGCATTCTGTATCTATGCACTTTCCTCATATTATGAGGCATCCGGCAGGAAAGAGGCATTGGAACTTGCCATGGAGCTGTTCCATATGATTGAGGAAAAGTGCATGGATGATCAGGGATATCTGGAGGCGTTTACCGTTGATTTTCAGCCGGAGTCCAATGAAAAGCTGTCAGAGAACGGTGTGTTGGCGGAGAAGACCATGAATACGCTTCTGCATGTGTTTGAAGCATATACGGAACTGTATCGTGTCTCCGGAAATGCTGAAGTTAAGAAACGGTTGGAATGGATTATGGACATCTTTGCGGATAAGGTGTTCAATCCTGAGAAAAAACGTCAGGAAGTATTTTTCGACAAGAATTATAACAGTATTATAGACTTACATTCCTATGGACACGATATTGAGACCGCATGGTTGATCGATCGTGGTGTGGATGTACTGGGTGAGGAGTCTTATCGGGAGAAAATGACACCGATGACAAAGATTCTGACACAGAATATCTATGATGTCGCATTTGACGGACATTCACTTTCCAATGAGTGTGATAAAGGTGTTGTTGATACAAACCGTGTATGGTGGGTGCAGGCAGAAACAGTCGTGGGCTTTTTAAACGGATATGAGAAAGATCCGTCCAAGACATATTTCAAGGAAGCAGCAGAGGCAACCTGGCAGTTCATCAAGGATTATGTGATTGATGCAAGAAAAGGTTCAGAATGGTTCTGGCTGGTTCGTCAGGACGGAACCCCGGTGGAGGGCGAGCCGATTGTGGAGCCATGGAAGTGCCCGTACCATAACGGAAGAATGTGTATGGAAGTGATTAGGAGATTATAGAAAATGCATGAGAGATATTATGTAGAGAAGGAGAAGCAGGAAAAGCTGCTTTCCCGCAAGAATGTGAAGAGTGATTTCTATAACGGTGTATTTGACCGTTATGAATATCCGGTTCTTACCAGGGATATGATTCCGTTGACATGGAGATATGATTTGAATCCGGAGACGAATCCATATTTTATGGAGCGTCTCGGTGTCAATGCGGTGATGAATTCCGGAGCCATTTATCTGAATGGAAAGTATTATCTGGTAGCCAGAATAGAGGGAAATGACCGTAAGTCATTTTTCGGTGTGGCAGAGAGCGACAATGGTATTGACGGATTTCGTTTCTGGGATTATCCGATTCTTCTGGATGATGTGTGCCCGGAGGAAACAAATGTATATGATATGCGTCTGACACAGCATGAGGACGGATATATTTATGGAGTTTTCTGCTCAGAGAGCAAGGACAAGAGTGTCAACGATTTGTCAGCGGCTGTTGCTGCAGCAGGAATTGTGCGTACAAAGGATTTGAAGAAGTGGGAGAGACTGAATAATCTTACCACACTTCGTTCCCCGCAGCAGAGAAATGTTGTTCTGCATCCGGAATTTGTGGATGGAAAGTATGCTTTCTATACCCGCCCGATGGATGACTTCATTGAGACAGGAAGCGGCGGAGGAATTGGTTTTGGCTTGTGTGATGATATTACGCATGCGGTTATCGACGAGGAGAAGATGACCAGCATTCGCAAGTATCATACGATTACAGAGGCTAAAAACGGTGCAGGTGCAACACCGATTAAGACAGACAGAGGCTGGATTCATATTGCACATGGTGTGCGTAACACCGCAGCAGGACTCCGCTATGTTATTTATGCATTTGCAACAGATTTGAAGGATCCGTCCAAGGTTATCGCAGAGCCTTCAGGCATGTTGATTGGACCGCGCGGCGAAGAGCGTGTTGGAGATGTCTCCAATGTTGTTTTTACAAATGGCGCAATTGTGAATGAGAAAAATGAAGTATATATTTATTATGCTTCCAGCGATACAAGAATGCATGTGGCAACTACGACCATTGACCGTCTGATTGATTATGTATTTAACACACCGCAGGATCCGGGACGGAGTGTAGAATGTGTTGCACAGAGATGTGATCTGATTAAGAAGAATTTAGATTTTCTTGCCCAAGAAGGCAGATAAGGAGGAGACAGAATGAGCACAGTTAAGATGCTGACAGAGCCGGTACCAAATGTGCCGTGGCAGGACAGACCGGAAGGGATTAAGGATGCCCCGATTTGGAGATATACAGAGAACCCGATTATCGGACGCAATCCGGTTAAAGGTGTTGCGCGTATTTTCAACAGCGCAGTAATCCCTTATGAGGATGGATTTATCGGAGTATTCCGTGGCGAGCAGGTAAACGGTATTCCGTTTATTTATCTTGGAAGAAGTAAGGCTGCCATTCACTGGGATTTCGACGAGAACAAGATTGAGTTTGTAGACGAAGACGGAAAGCCGTTCATGCCGGTTTACGCTTATGATCCGAGACTTGTCAAGGTAGAGGATACCTATTACATCATCTGGTGCCAGGATTTCTACGGCGCAGCAATTGGAATGGCAAAGACAACAGACTTCAAGACATTTACAAGAATTGAGAATCCATTCCTTCCGTTTAACAGAAATGCAGTATTGTTCCCGAGAAAGATTCATGGAAATTACATGATGCTTTCCCGTCCGTCCGATAGCGGACATACTCCGTTTGGAGATATTTTCCTCAGCGAGAGCCCGGATATGGTATACTGGGGCAAGCACAGACATGTGATGGGCAAAGGCTCAGAATGGTGGGAGTCTCTTAAGATTGGTGGCGGCGCAGCTCCGATTGAGACAACTGAGGGCTGGTTACTCTTCTATCATGGTGTAACCGGAACCTGCAACGGATATGTATATTCCATTGGTGGAGCAATTCTTGATATTGATAATCCTTCAATTGTGAAGTATCGTTGTGAGAACTTCCTTCTTACTCCGCAGGAGTGGTATGAGGAGCGCGGATTTGTGCCGAATGTATGCTTCCCATGCGCAACCATTCACGATAGTGAGACAGGTAAGATTGCCATCTACTATGGTGCGGCAGACAGCTATGTTGGTCTGGCATTTACAAAGGTAGATGAAATTGTCGATTATATTAAGGCGCACAGTGTTGTAACTGACACAGATACCGAAATCGGCAGAAAATAAAGCTAGTTTCTTTTTCTTTTACATTCCGGGGGACGGAGTAATCCGTCTCTCGGACCTCCAAAAACAGGCATGTAGGAATAAGCATGTCATATTGAACATCGGTGGCGTAGCTGCCGGTGTTCGTTTTAGATTATATCAATTTTTCAGAGAGGAGACAAAAGAGCGGTCATATGAGTTATGAGATTAACAGGGAAAATGGGATAGCAAATCGCGGGAACTGGAGCCGCCTGAAAAAGCTTATGCAGAGGGCAAAGGCAGGAGAAAGCCTGACTCTTGGATTCCTTGGAGGTTCTATTACGCAGGGATGTCTTGCAAGCAGGCCGAATTTATGTTATGCATATCGTGTGTATTCATGGTGGTGCAAGACTTTTCCACAGGCCGAATTTCGTTATGTGAACGCCGGAATCGGAGGAACAACGTCTCAGTTTGGCGTGGCAAGAGTGGAGGAAGATCTTCTCTGTTCCCATCCGGATTTTGCGATTGTGGAGTTTTCGGTAAATGATGACAGTACGGAACATTTCTGCGAGACCTATGAGGGCGTGGTGCGAAAAGTGTACACCGCGAAGGAAGAACCGGCAGTGCTTCTTGTTCACAATGTGTACTATGATAACGGTGCGAATGCCCAGCTTTGGCATTCCAGAATCGGTAGACATTATCATCTGCCGTGCATCAGTATGCAGAGCAGCATCTATCCGGAGGTGGTTGCAGGACGGATACAAAACCGCGAGATTACCGAGGATGATCTGCACCCGAATGATAAGGGGCATGAACTGGTGGCAGACGTCATTATTTATTTTCTGGAAAAGGTGCTGGCGGATTTGGATCAGACGGAAGAACCGGAACAGGAATTGCCAAAGCCATTTACCAAGAACCGTTATGAATATTCCGTGAGATATCAGAACAGGAATATGCGACCGGTATTAAGCGGCTTTTCGGCAGACCATGAACCGCAGGAAAACATTACGGATGTGTTTAAGGGCGGCTGGTATGCACAGAAGAAGGGCAGTAGGATTACGTTTAAGGTGGAAGGCAAGGGCGTGGCTGTACAATACCGCAAGGCGGTTGCCTGCGGTGCACCGGTGGTGCGGGCGGTCGTTGATCAGGATGAGGAACATGCGGTGCTTTTGGACGGAAATTTTCCGGGAGGCTGGGGCAATATGCTTGAGCTTACAACCTTGACGGAACATGACAGTGTGAAAAAACATGAGGTGGAACTGGAAGTTATAAAAGAGGGAGATGGTCATGGGATGCCGTTTTATCTGGTATCGCTGATTACCGCCCGGTAGAAGACAGGAGATTATGAGATGAGCAAAGAAATATTATTTTTGGAACCGGTATTTACACACAATATCTGGGGAGGAACCAAGCTTCGTGAGGAATATGGATATCCGGTAGAGGGAGACGATATCGGAGAGTGCTGGGGAATTGCGGCGCACGATAATGGCGATTGCACCGTAAAAAGCGGTACATTTGCAGGAAAGACCTTATCAACGCTTTGGAATGAGCACAGAGAACTGTTCGGAAACCAGGAAGGGGACAGATTCCCTCTTCTGGTTAAGATTATTGATGCCAAGGACGATCTGAGTATTCAGGTTCATCCGGATGACACATATGCGGCAGAGCATGAGAACGGTTCTTTCGGTAAGATGGAGTGCTGGTACATTCTGGATTGCGAGGAGAACTCCACGCTGGTAATCGGACATAATGCAAAAACCAAAGAAGAACTGACGGATATGATTGAGAATAAGCGCTGGGGAGAACTGATTCGTGAGATTCCGGTCAGAAAAGGCGATTTTATTCAGATAGATCCGGGTACGGTACATGCAATCAAGGGTGGAATTACCATATTAGAGACACAGCAGAACAGTGACATCACCTATCGTGTATATGATTATGACCGCCTGAGCAATGGACAGCCACGCCAGCTTCATGTCAAGCAGAGCCTTGATGTGATTACGGTTCCGGCAAAACCGGTGGAAGACAGCGTGATTTATGTGGGAGAGACAAAGGTGAATGAGCTTCAGGAGCTGATTCGTTGCCAATATTACAAGGTGTTCAAGATAGACGTCGATGGCGAAGCGGTTATAGAGGACAATGAGCCGTTCCTTATTATGAGTGTGGTTGAGGGAAGCGGAACAATTGACGGACAGGAGATTCGCAAGGGCGCGCACTTCATTCTTCCGGCAGGATACGGCAATGTGAAATTAAAGGGCAACATGAAAATAATTGCTTCCACTTCTGCATAGACTATAAGGACTCTAAATGGTCGGATGGACGAGATATGAGAGAAATGTGCACGGGCAAAAAATGGATTTTTTTGTTGATTGCGGCATATGTAGCAGGAATGGCTGCGGGGGCGCTGAAGACTACTGTTGCGACTTCGCAGCCGATGGAGGTCTGTGAGGAGATGGAAAATAAGAAAATTGCAATTACCTTTGATGATGGACCGAATCCGGATTATACAATGAAACTATTGGATGGACTAAAGAAACGTGGTGTAAAGGCCACGTTTTTTGTGTTGGGAGAAGCAGTGGAAGCATATCCGGATATCCTTAAGGCGATTCATGCGGATGGGCATCTCATAGGGATACACTCATACTGTCATGTGAACTTCGGGGAGATCGGAGAGGAAGCGGCGCTGGAACAGATTGAAAAGACGCAGGAAGCAATCTACAAAGTGACGGGGGAGTATACCGGATTTATCCGTCCTCCCTATGGGTGCTGGAAAAAAGAACTGAGCGAGAAGGTTTCGCTGATTGAAGTTCTGTGGGATGTGGATCCCAGAGACTGGGCCACGACGGATGCGGATGAAGTGGTACAGAGAATTTTGAGGGAGACAAAGGAGGGAAGCATTATCCTTATGCATGATGCTTCCGCATCCTCCGTGCAGGCGGCGTTGACGGTGATTGATGCACTGAAGCAGCAGGGATATGAATTTGTAACGGTAGAAGAATTGCTGTTAGAATAAATTGTTATTTGTTATTGTTGGCATATCGTGATAGAATAATGAAAACAAGCGTAACTATTCAGACCTTACGAAGCACTCTTGGAAGAGTGCGGAAATGCGAATATGAGGGAGAGGTCTGAAACATTACACAGACAACCACAAAATGTACGGGAGGAAGAGACATGAAGAAAAGCCATAGAAAAGATGTTATTATTGCGAGAATTATTTTTGCGGCAATCTGTGCAGTTTTGATTGCAATAATTGTTCTGGTTGCGGTAATGCTTCATAACAGGAACGAGGGGAAGAAAGAACAGGAGAATTCCCAAATGACGGAGAGTATGAATCTTCCTCCGGAGACGCAAAATCCGCTCCTGCCTCCTGTAACGGAGAATCCGGAGACCGAGGAGGAAACTGTTTTTGTGTGGACGCGTACCGGAGTGAACATGCGGGAAGAACCGAATACGGAAGGAGCGTTAATCACAGTGCTTGAGCCTGCATCAAAGCTGGAGCTTCTGGGAGAGGAAGAAGGCTGGGTGAAGGTACAGTACAACGGAACCGAGGGATATGTCTGCTCGGATTATATTACCGGGGACGATCCGGGAGAAGCGGAATAGGAAAAGGGGAACCAATCCCGGATAAAAGCATAATTTAAAGTGATAACATTTTGGAGTATAAAAATGACTGACAGAAGTGATTTTTACCCGAGAATCCCTTTTTATATGGCGTACCCTGCGCAGAGTATGTATCTGACAGAGATGGAATATGAAAAAGATCTGGAACGTATGAAGTCTTACTATCCGGCAGAAGCCCAGAAGGTAATGAAGCTGGTAGAACAAAGGCTGGATGAGCTGGAGTATGAGGGTAGCAGAATCTATGATGAGGAACCGGATCGTTTGATGATACAAATGGAGGTTGACCGTCTCTACAGGATGCTTGCGGAAGAAGAAGAAACCGGCAAGGAATCACGTTCCACTTATTTTGAGATGGTGCCGCTTTCCCTGTCCGAGAGAAGACCTTGCAGAGATAGCTGGCTGTGCAGTATGGTGGGAGTTCTCTTTAATACGGAGCTGTATAAGAGGAGATGTCGTCACAGAAGATGCAGACGGTATTGGTGATAAAGATACGCCTCTGCTTGCAGAGGCATTACATAATACAGAGAATAAGGGAAAGATAAATGAGTAAGAGAGTAATAAAGCCACTTGTGCTGACGGGACTTTTTTTGGCAGCACTTATTGTATTCAGTGTCATAACAAACAAGGATAATCAGGACCTGACCACGTCCATGCCGGAGGCAACACTGCCTGTGGTCAGACTGTACCAGAACGATACGGTTGTGGCGCAGCTTCATGGATATGTTTCGTCGATGGATGCAACGGGCATGCGGGATTCCATTGTCCCGGTGGACAGCGAGAGAAAACTTCCGATGGTTATCGGAACAGCAGGAAAAAATATAGACGAAATTCATTATGAAATCCGAAGTCTTAACGGTGAGCGGCTGGTGGCAAAGAACGAGGTCTCGGATTATGAGAAGAATGGCAATGAAGTTTCGACGGAGCTGGCGATACAGAATATTCTGGAGAAGGAGCAGGAATATGCACTGATTATTACTCTTACTTCGGGAAAAGAAGACATTTATTATTATACGCGGCTGATGTGGACGGAGAACTGTTATGCAAAAGAATGTATGGATTTTGCCCTGCAGTTTCATGATTATACATTCCGCGAGGATGCGGACAAGTTTATCCCCCGCTATATGGATGCGGCGACGGGAGACACCAGTACCCTGAATTATGTGGATTTGAGTTGTACCTTGAAGCAGATTACCTGGGCGGATTTTAAGCCGGAACAGGTGGGGGATATTGATGCGGCTTTTAAGGAGATTAATGATTCCTACAATGTGATTACCCTGCGGTATGTGGTTACAGCAAAAAATGATGAGGATGAGACGGAATTTTACAATGTCGAGGAATACTATAGGCTCCGAATGACAAAGACAAGGATGTATGTACTGAATTTTGAGCGTACCCTGAATCAGATTTTCCGGGGAGAAAACAGTATGATATCGGATAAGGACAGAATCCAGCTTGGCATCCGGAACGGGGATATCGAATATGCCATCAGCGAGGCGGGAGATGTTATTGCTTTCGTTCAGGAAGGGGAACTGTGGTGCTTTGACCGTGTAAACAATAAGATTGTCCAGGTGTTCAGTTTCCTGGGCAATGAAGGAATCCATATGCGCGATAACTGGGATCAGCATGATATCAAGATTGCGCGGGTGGATGAAGCCGGCAGTATTGACTTTGTGGTCTATGGATATATGAACCGGGGAGACCATGAAGGCGAAGTTGGCACGGCAGTGTATCATTATGACGGTCTTGTGCATACAATAGAAGAAGAGGTATTCATTCCTTACGATAAGTCTTATGAAATTCTGAAATCGGAAATGGGACAGATTCTGTATGTAAACGATCAGGGAGTGCTGTATCTGATGATGAACAATGATCTCTACAGCATTGATTTGAACACATTAAAGCCGAAGATTCTGGTAAAGAACCTTGGCGAGGGCTGTTATAAGGTGTCGGAATCCAACCAGTATTTTGCATGGGTGGATAAGAGCAAGGAATATCAAAGCAGCGCCATACAGGTTATGAATCTGAAAAACGGTTCCGTATATGAGGTGAAGGAGGATGCTGGCGTCTACCTTCGTCCGCTGGGGTTTATCGGAAATGATTTCATTTACGGAGCGGCGGATAAGGAAAAGGTAGGAGTGGATCCTGCAGGAAATCCTCTTTTCCCGATGAAATATCTGAAGATTATGGGAACGTCGGAAGACACTACGGATATCCTCAAGGAATACCGGCCGAAAAAGAAACAGATTGAATCCATCCGTGTGGAAGATTATACGGTGATTATTCAGCTTATCAAAAAGTCGGGAAGCAGTTATCTGCCGGCTGGCTCGGACTCCATTATGAACCGGGAGGCGGATACCGGAGAAAAAGTGCAGGTGGGCACGACGGTTACGGAGAAGAAGCAGACACAGTATCAGTTGATTATGAAGAAGGAAGCGGATGTCAAAAAGATCCGGATGCTGACTTCAAAGGCGATTCTGCTGGAGACACCGAGAACCGTGACACTGGAAGAGAAGAATCAAAGCGAACGTTTTTATGTTTATGAAAAAGGTGATGTTATACTGGCTACGGACAACATCACGGATGCAATTGCCTGCGCCAATGAAAATCTTGGCGTTGTGGTGGATTCCGGCCAGCAGTATGTATGGATGCGTGCGAGAAAATCAGCACAGCCTGCATTTACGCAAATCAAAGTAAATGATGCGGACAAAGGCGGTTCATCCATGGTGCAGGCAGTCAGTGCACTTTTGAATTACAAAGGCGCAGGACTGAGTGTAAAGGAACTGGTTGATAACGGAGCAACACCGAAGAGCATTATCGAGAGTACCATTAAGGATGCGGTAGTGCTGGATATATCCGGCTGTACGGTGGATGAGATCTTGTTTTATGTAAGCAAGGGAAGTCCGGTGTTCGCAATGACAGGGGCAGACAGTGCGGTATTGATTACCGGATATTCTGCCAACAGATTATATTATTATGATCCGGCAACTTCTTCGACACAGTCGAAGGGATTTGATGAGGCGGATGAATGGTTTGCGAAAGGAGGGAAGGTATTTTTCACTTATCTGGTTTCATAGAAGAAAAATGGAAGTGCGCTTTGCTCGTAATTTTGTACAATATGAAATATGGTTTCATGTCATATTTGTGTAAAAATAACAGAAATCAAATTCGTATATTGCAAATATTCGGTATGTGATATATATTGTGAATGTGTTACACAGAACTGAAAGGGAGAGCGTATGAGTAAGAAGAATGTAATTATTTCTAATGTTGCTGAGGGACATGAAAATCCGATAGCCGAGCTGGTACAGGTTGCTTGTCAGTTTGACAGTGATATTATGATTGAAAGTGATAACCGCAGAATTAATGCGAAGAGCATCATGGGGATTATGGCTTTTAACCCATCAGAGGGGATGTCGGTTGACATTGTCACAAAAGGAACAGATGAACAGGAAGCACTTGTAGCTATTGAAAAATTTTTGGTTTGTGAATGATTTGACATAGGAGGAATCATTATGGCGGAGAAGAAATTAAGCAAAACTATATCTGAGGTTAAGACAGAAAAGGCACCT
The DNA here is from genome assembly GCA_029227035.1 of Lachnospiraceae bacterium. Lineage (GTDB taxonomy): Bacteria > Bacillota > Clostridia > Lachnospirales > Lachnospiraceae > Roseburia. Next base: position 653 of record JAQXZD010000089.1, on the reverse strand, counting down.
GAGGTAAAGGCAGCAGTGAAGGATGCGGTTGCCAAGGTGAACACAGTGGCAGAGACTACTGCAAAGAAGGCAGAGGCAGTTGTTGAGAAAAAGGCAACAGCAGCTAAGAAGACTGTTAAGAAAGCAACAAAGAAGGAAGAGGCTAAGGTTCAGGTTGAACTTCAGTTTCAGGAGCATGCTTCAAGTATTACTGATTTGGAGCAGAAGATTAAGGATCAGTTTGTTGCAGAGGGACACAGAGCCGGATGCATTAAGACATTAAATATTTATGTTAAGCCGGAGGAGTACAAGGCTTACTATGTAATCAATGAGAAGTTTTCCGGAAGTGTAGATCTGTTCTAATTACTTACATACGCTTAAGGATATGCCGGGGTTCCCGGAAGAAAGAGACATCTGCGGATGTCTCTTTTTGTTTTTGGCAGGAAATTCAAAAATGTCGCAAAGTGGCGGCTGCCATATAAAACTAATCTATATAACAAAAAAAGAAACCGATAACAATCGGTTTCTTTTAAAGAAGCGGGTGATGGGAATCGAACCCACGTATCCAGCTTGGAAGGCTGGTGTTCTACCATTGAACTACACCCGCACAATGCCTAGTTCCGGAATCGAACCAGAGACACGAGGATTTTCAGTCCTCTGCTCTACCAACTGAG